>JACPBV010000038.1 GCA_016180135.1 Candidatus Woesearchaeota archaeon | reverse complement strand
CCAAAGCATGATAGAAAGGGACTAATTTCATGACCTTAGGGATGATGTTTTCTGAAAAGTCATCAGGCCTTTCGACGGGAAGATGGAATTGGACGCCTGTGGGATCAAGATACCAAAGGTGGCTCCCCCCGTCATGCCTAAGGGAGTTGATTTCCCACCTTACAGTTTGCCTCCATGCAACTGCCTCTTCTATCCTGAATGGGCCGATGACAACATCATTAAGGACAATGTTGCCCTCACTGTCAAAAACCATATGGACATCCTCCCCCGATGATGAGCCAAATGCCCTGTCAACAAGGTTCCCCAGATCGAATCTCCTTTCTTCGAGAGAGAACAATACAGGCACATCATCGGATTTGGGCATAACCAAAGAAGTTAGGATATTGATTAAAAAACTTTCTTTTGAAAATCCATGAGCTGACCCTTTGCCATCTCACACCCCCATCTTTTTCTGCAATTCCATGCATTCAAGAGTATTTTCCAATAAACAGGCGACTGTCATAGGGCCGACTCCGCCAGGGACGGGAGTCAGAAAGCCTGCAACTTCCCTGACCTCTTCAAAATAAACATCTCCCATCAGCTTATCCATCACCTTTGTCGTGCCAACATCAATGACAATCGCTCCATGTTTGACCATCTCTTTTTTCACAAAGCGCGGGTTGCCGATCGCTGCAACAAGGATATCTGCCTGCCTGGTGATCTCTTCGATGTTCTGCGTCTTTGAGTGGCAAATGGTGACAGTAGCATTCTCCTGCAAAAGCAGCTGGGCAACTGGCTTTCCGACGATATTGCTCCTTCCGAGCACGACAGCATGCTTTCCTCCGATATCAACGCCGGTTGAATGGATTAATTTCATTATCCCTTTCGGTGTTGCAGGGATTATCCTGTTCCTGTTGATGAACAAAAATCCGAGGTTGACCGGGCTGAAGCCGTCTGCGTCTTTGTAGGGCAAAATTGTTTCGAGAATAAGGCTCTCGCTGATATGCTTTGGGAGGGGCAGCTGGACGATAAACCCGTGGATTTTGGGATCCTGGTTAAGCGCTTCGACAGCCTGCAGCAGTTTATCCTGCGAGACATCTCCGGGCAGCTTGACAACTTTGGAATAAAACCCAGCTTCCTTGCACATCTTTTCTTTCTTGCCGACATAGACTTCAGATGCAGGATTATTCCCGACCATGACAAAAGCAAGTCCTGGCTGCTCTTTCATCAGCCTGGCTTTCTTCTTGATTCCGCTGACTAACTCTTCTGCAAGTTTCTTCCCGTCGATGAGTTGTGCTGGCATGGGAATCATCGCATATAATCGGTTGTTAATGCCTATGTCTTGTGCGGATGCGAAACTGCTCTATCAGGGGCTTTGCCTTTTTATTGAAAATTAAAGTCCCCTATAGTTAAAAACCCGATTTATTGGTGCTTGTTTAAATAGTATTCTGTTATTTGCTTTTTTGAACGTAACCTAAAAGGCAATATGGGCAACCCTAATCAAAATGCTTAAATACTTAATTGAGGGGGATAAACCCGATATGCTCAACGATGGATTTGTAGCTTTAGCGGCTGCCTTTTTTGGATTTCCCATGCCTCGTCCGGTAAAACAAGAAAATTTCAAAAATAATAATCAATAGTGAAATTTTGTTTATAGCAAAAGACACAAATACTTAGACAATAAACCTGTCTTTTGCTATTACGAACGGACAACTATTGTTCAATAATATTTGGCCGTAAGTATAGTTCAGTAAATTATAAACTGGATTTATACTTTATAAACAATGAAAAATAATAAGACTCATCTGGAAAGAAATCATCTGTCTATGGGGGTTATTTTCGCCGTTGTATTTTTAGTCCTCATGTTTGTGATTATCACCCAAAGGCAACCTTTTCCCACTGGCCGTGCAGGGGAGGCACCCCTTGATGACGGAGGACGTGGGCCTGGAAAAAGCAGCTCATCAGCCATCTCAGAGAATTTTGCTTCGAAGGCAATGCAAGGATACATTGTGCAGCTTGACAGCCCCCCCTTAGTAACGGGAATTATTGACCGAGAAAAAATTCATGCTCAAAGGATCCCCGGTGCTGCTGTCCCGCGGAGAGCTGGGACAGCTCCTTCACCGCCTAAAAGCCTTTCCGAATTAAGGTCTGAATTGGAAAGGGAGCATAACGATGTAAAAGGGGGTGTGAAGGAACTGCTGGATAATGCCCTTAGGCCGAATATTCTGGCAACCGGTAACGCAGTGAACATCCATAATGATAATGAGGTAGCCGGCAATGCAGTGGACAATCAAAACGGCCGGAACGGAAATTCAGCAGCTTCCCAAGACTATTTCTACACCTTTAACGGATTTACCATCGATGCAACTCCCGAACAGGCTGAGGTGATTGGTGCTATTCCCGGGGTAAAAAAAGTCTATCCGGATCTAAAAGTTCATGAAATGCTTGCTGACTCAGTCCAACTAATCAACGCTGATAAAGTGTGGAATCTGGACGTGCATGGAAACGATTGCAGGGCAAATGGAAACGACTGCTTGGACGGAAAAGGAGTCACTATCGGAATTATTGACACCGGTGTAGACTATACCCACAAAGACCTAGGTGGATCCGGCAGCCCTACCCTGGAATTCCTTAAAATAATCAACAGCGGTATCTCTTCAAGTAAATTGGGTGATACACTTCAGGTTTCAGATGGTATAGTGTACTTTCTTGGCACGCAGGATGGCCAGGTTTACAGGTATGGTCCTCAGGATGAGACGGCAATAAAAGTCACCCAGAATGAAAGCCTTACGCACTATAGCGTTTTTGTTTATGGCAAACAGCTTGTTTCTATCGTTTTCTCAGGAGCTGGATATGGCATCTTGGAAACAAACATAGAAACTTTGGAGGAAAAGGTTTTGATCCCCCCAACAAATTTAGAGATGGAAATATCGATGCAGAAAAATGGCCAATATCTCTTTTTCGATGTTAAAACAAATTACACCACCGGACAACATCAACCGGAGAACCCTGAGTCCAAACCTATCTTTACCGCTTATGTTTATGATTTCCTTGCAGGAACATTAACTTTAGTTATTTCTGAAGCGGGCATAACCCATCGCGGATTGGCAATGGACGGGAAAGTTTATTATACAGGTAGACAAGGAAATTCTATTATCAATGTTTATGATTTGAGTGAGAACCGGCTGCTTTCTGAGACTGATTATGGGGACCGCATCGTCATGCTTGATGCAACAGGCGGGGAAATTTTAGTTAATAATTTTGACTTTGATAGATACGAACTTTTCAACCCTGAAACGGGCGAGAAACAAATCCTTCCTCAGAGCGCCAATGCTGCCCAAGGCTCAGCTGCGGATGAAAACGTTATTTCTGATGAAGCATTCGCTTTTCTTGTAACCGGTGATTCTGCCCAGCTTGCAGTGTTCAATGGCCAATTGGTTGTTTATGAGCCTCAAAGGCTCCGGGATAAATTTGAGGTCTTTGACCGGGCCAACAACAAGGTTGTTTCCTTCCAAAATCTTCCGCAAAGCTTTGTCACGATCATGCTTGAGGGGAACACTATCTGCTTCTCAACTGCTGCCAGTGAAGTTTACTGTTTTGATTATGACCCATCTTATGACTACACGGGCGGGATGATGGCAAACCCCTTCCCCAATGATAAAGTTATTGGGGGCTATGATTTTGTCAATTACGACAATGATCCTATGGATGATCGCGGCCATGGCACTCATGTTGCGGCAACTGCCGCCGGAAACGGAGTTTTGAAGGGAGTGGCCCCGGGAGCCCAGATTGTTGCATATAAATCACTTGACCAGAATGGGGACGGATCCTTTAACCAGATTATCGCAGCCATTGAAAGGAGCATTGACCCAAACCAGGATGGAAACATTTCCGACCGGCTTGACATTATCAGCCTCAGTCTTGGTGCGAATTGCAGGGAATACAATGAATTTTGCGGCCCTGACGACCCCTTGTCCCAGTCAATCGATAAGGCAGTTGAGGCGGGGGTTACAGCAGTCATCGCTGCAGGAAATGAAGGCCCGGATTATCAGACTGTTGGATCCCCGGGAACAGCGCGCAAAGCGATAACTGTTGGGGCTTCTGATAAATCCAAAAAGCTTGCGTATTTCAGCTCAGCAGGCCCTGTTCAGTCCTCCAATGGAAGCTTTGGGCTTCTCAAACCCGATGTTGTAGCCCCGGGTGTGGAGATTTGCGCAGCCCAATCCGGAGATTATGCCCCCAACTCTCCGTGCATCGATAGTGAGCATGTCAAGGTTTCAGGGACGAGCATGGCTACCCCACATGTATCTGGCGCCGCCGCATTGCTGAAACAAAAAAATCCAGGCTGGGGCCCCGGGGATATTAAGATGGCCTTAAGAAATACCGCATCAAAATTGATTGAATATGAGGATGAATATGAGTATTGGGAAGAAAGCATCCACAAACAGGGTTATGGGATGATTGATTCTTTTAAGGCAGTAATGTCATCAAAACCCCCTTTTGCTGAGCTGACTACCAGCGGCATGCTCTCCGGGACGGTGCCTATTCTTGGCACCGCCAAAGGCGTTGAGCCAGTTTCTTTTGAAGTCTCTTACTCCCCTTTCCCTATTGACTCTTATCCTCCGAAGATGTCAAACCTCAAATGGATAAAGCTTGGAGCCGGAACGGGTTCCAGAGAGAATGGCACCATTATCAACAGCTTTAACACCTTTCAGATGCCTGATGGAGAATACCTTTTTCGCCTCCAGGTGACAGACTCTTCCAGAGCAAAAAGTGAGGACATGAGCCAATTTATTCTCAACACAATTGATATCTCTCACCCAATGGATTCAGACATCTTCAGGTTGGGAGAGATTATTGACATCAACGGAACAATTATGGTTCCTGGAGCGTATGAACTTGAGGCCTGGGAAAAGGTTGAAGGGGAGGATGGCGTAACGAGGCGCAATATTATCAGCTCCGGCTCGCTCTCTACCCCGATTATTGATCAAAAGCTCGCTCAATGGGATACCTCCCGTTTTTTAAAGAAAATGTATGAGCTGGATTTAGATGTAACCTACAAAAGTATTTCCAATTATGAAAGGGTCGGGGAAATTCTCATCGAGCCTTCACTGAGAAAAGGCTGGCCGGTTCACATTCCCTTTGATTCTGAAGGTTCCGGGGATGAAAGCGCTGCCCCTGTCGGTGGCTCTGCTCTGGCTGGTGAGGAAGTATCAAATCAGCAGTCCGGACAGCCGCCATTGTCAGAATCCCCCATCCAGAAACCAACAACCGCATTTATATCCTCTCCTTCATTTACAGGTAAAAAGACACCAATAACCAATATTGAGGCATCCACCCCGGGAGAGCTTAAAAGAAAAATAAATGAGTATAGTTACAATGTCTCTGCCCTTGAGGAATTCTTTTGGTATGGCGGCGACCTTGTCCCCCTGATAGCAGATATTAATGGGGATGGAAAAAAGGAGATAATCGTTGCGGTTGCAGGAAATCCTCCATTTCTTCTTGCTTTTGACGCTGATGGAAATAAGCTCTGGAATTTTGCCCTATCAATCTATAGTGAGGACGCGTATTATCTACCATCCCCCATTGCGGTTGATCTTGACGGCGATGGTGCTTTAGAAGTAGTTGTTTACTCTATGTATTTTTCTCCAAAGGACAGATTCCCGCAACTAATTGCGGTTAAGGGTGATGGAACCATAATGTGGAAGGCGCGGGTCCCAAAAGAATATAAGCCCTACTTCCTGGCAGCTGATCTAAACCGTGACGGAAGTGCGGAGATTGTGATGAAAGGAAATCAAGATTTTATTGAAACCGAGAAGATGGCCATTGTCAACGCTCAGGGGAAATTGCTCGGCTCGTGGGAGCTCCCCCATCACCGATATCTTGCTTACCGCATGTCTATGCCTGCCATTGGGAATTTTGACGATGATCCTGACTTTGAGATTGTCTCTGCCGGGCCTGCCAATGGAACTGGAGTTATATACCAAAACGGAAAGAAGATTGGATACAATAACACTGGCAGCATCCACCTGTTCAATATGGACGGAAGCATTGTGGATGGATGGCCCATTTACACTCAGGGGCTGATATTTTCTTCTCCAGTAGTAGGGGATATTGACGGGGACGGAAGGCATGACATTGTCGTTGGACTTTTGTACACCACTGAGAATGATAATGACCCAAATCTTGGCGGGCTCTATGCTTTTGACGCAACAGGAAAGGCGCTGCCTGGATGGCCTGTGCTGATGGGGAAGAAATTTTGGGCAACCCCGGCTTTAACTGATATTGATTATGATGGGAAACTTGAGATTATTGCCAGCGATGAGGATTTTGAAACGTTTGTCATCTCCTCAAAAGGAGTCATTCAACCCGGCTGGCCGAAAATAACTCCTTGGGAAAACTTTTATTCCTCCCTTGCTTCTGACCTCGATGGGGATTTCATTCCTGATGTAGGTACGACTTCGGGCAGCATCTATACCTGCTTATGGGATTTTTGCGGCGGAGTCCACGGATGGAATGCAAAGGGCAAGCCCCTTCCGGGATTTGTCAAAATCACTGAAGTTGATGCAGTTGCTCCACCTGTTGCAGCAGATTTGGACAATGACGGAACTGTCGAATTGATTGCAAGCTCAAATTATGATTATAAATCTTGGGAAGAAACCCCGAAAAACAGGGGTTCCCTTTATGTTTGGAGCCTCAACACGGCATTCCATCCCGATAATGCAGACTGGCCCATGTTCATGCACGATGCGCAGCGGACTGGGTGCTATGACTGCATAAAACCAACAATCCCAGATTATTGCATTGACAGCGACGGGATTAATCAATTTTTTTCGGGGATTGTTAAATCACAAAAATCCAATGTTAAAAGTGTATTTAAAGACGAATGCAGCAAGCCATTTGACTTTGTTGTTGAGAAGTCATGCAAAAAAGATGCAGCAGGCGGCTCAACAGTGGCAAGTGAAAACATAAAATGCCCGACAAAAGGTTCCTGCAGCAAAGGAAGGTGCGCAAATTTGCTATTCGACGGAAATATCCAGGAAAAGATAGCGGTAAATATCGACAGCCTGGATGATGTGTCAAAGCCATTCAAGAGGTGGGGGCTTTCGAACGGAGCAGAGGTCCTTAAAGGCTCAGGGGCGGCGGGAAATATCATAAAGACTGTTTCCGGGACAAAAAAGGTAAAATACGGCTCTGCGGCAATACAGATTGTTGGTGCGCAGCCATTGAATAATTATGCGGTTTCAGCAAAAGCAAGAATTATCTCCGGCTACAAACCAACGCTGAAGCTTGAGTTTCTCAATGGGCAGAAAAAGCTTCTTGGGCAGGCAATTTGGAACAATGATTTTGGGAAGAAATGGTCTGTAAGGAGTGTTGGGGCAATCTCACCACCGGGAACTTCTTATGCCAGGGTTTCTTTATTTTCCCCTTTTATCAGGGGAACTACCAGTGCTGCAGAATGGGACGATGTAGTGTTAAACATTGAATAGAAAGCATAATCTGAAATAGGAAAATAAGCATAGGAAAGGGATTAAAGCCTCAGCTTTTCCGAATTTAAAATCTCTCGTCGATGAGTTTTGCTGGCATTGCATGAATATTGCCAAGAGTATTGCATTGGCTTTTATATTCTTATTGCTCCAGCCTTATCGTTCCAGCCTCATTATTCCCTTAACCTTATCAAATCCTGAATCGAACGAGTAAAGGGTGTTAATGCCTTTCTCCCGCCCCATAGCTAGCAGTGAGCTGTCGGTAAGGGATAGTGACTGGAACTTCTCAAAAAACCTATTAAGCCCAATCTCAAGATAGCTGTCAATATAGATCACCTTGAGCCTCTCAGTCTTAGTCAGGAACTGGAATGCCTTCCAGACCTCAGAAAAGGAAACCTTTCGTAAAAGAAAATTAATAACTTCTACAACCACATAATTGGTCGTGTACAGATACTGAATTTCGCGCTTATCAAACTTATCAAGAATAGATATGCTCAAATCGCTTTTCTGGTCTCTCGGATGCCATGCGGCGATAAACACATTGGAGTCGATGAGCGCGTTCATAATGAGGTGTCAATTTCCTCCATCCAGTTTTTCCCAAAATCAAACTTTTTTGCGTTTGATAGGAATTTTTTTACCATTTCACTGGTATTGTCTTTCTTGCTTCTCAATTCCGGCTCCCATAAAGGCTTGTGCTCCACGAAAAACCTGATGCTCTTCCGCAGAAGTTCCTTCTGCGTTGTCTGTATGCCTTTTTTCTTCAGCTCTATCTCTAATTCATCCAATAAGAGGATTTCTTCCTGGGGTATTTTCCTTGACGTGTCCATTTTGGCTACTTGGCTACTAGTAGTCACGGCTACTATTTAAAGGTTTTGGCGGCAAGATTTTTTGGGCTGCCACATAAGTTTTCCCACCCTATTTGGTGTAGATCTGTTTCCAATGCAGAACGGGGTCATTCTTCTGGGGCATTCCATCTCTGGCTTTTTCCCTCAGTTCAATATAGCGGAGAGCAATCGTTGACATGGCCTTTGGCCCTTTGGCCTCAATATCATAACCCGAACTGGATGAAAGCAATTGGCAGTATTCCCTCGCAATATGACCTTCCCTACTGCCCTCATGGATAGAAAACCTTTTTAAAAATCTCAGGCTATCCTCAATTGCTGATAAAAAATAGTTGATAGCGTACTCATTTTCCTCCTGCGAATATTCTTCCCATCCCTCAAAATCAGTAAACTCGCCAGTGATGAACCTGTCATCAGAAGTGCATATCCTGTTGGAGATTTTCATAAAGCGGTTTTGCCCTTCCAATACCAATGCGCCCCTTAATGTCTTTCCATCAGCCACCCCCAATTGATGAATAAGTTTTTCCATTTCAAATCCGCCATTTATCAGCTGAGCCAGGAAAACTTTATCCGAATCATATGTTCGTGGTTGCATTCCAAAATATGAATCATAGAACCTGATATTTGTTTGCGAAAGCCTAACAATTTGAAATAATGGCTCTCTATCCAAAGCTGGTTTACCGCAATATATCTCCCGTTCCATCCTATCCGGAAACTGGTTTATAGCAACATAGGGAGTATGGGGAATTCCAAGCTCTTTAAACCGGGAATACATAGCCTCATGCCTCGCTTTACAAAAACGGACTGCACCAAAAAACCTCCCATATGGCTTAATCCGGCTATCGTGCCACTGAAAGGGGTCAATAAGATATTCTCCTTTTAACGTGCCATGCTTCATCGGGTTGTGTCCTTTTGGAACAGGCATTGCTCCGGCACCCTTAAAAGACATCACACTCCATGAGATATCGGGAATTCCCTTAACTGAAACTGGCTGTTTGAGAAGGATATCAATCGTCCTTCCCCTCCTTCTTGATGGATTCCAAACCTGTTTGCTTTTCCCTCCTTCAGAATACTTTTTGCCCAAGACAATTTTTTTATGAAGCCAATGGTCCAGTTCATAGAGGCCGGCCTGATGCTCTCCCGGCTCAAGAGCATATATCTGGTGGGAAGGCGTATCTTCCCAGAATGGCGCGCTTGCATTTTTTACAATTCTTCCTGTTGCCATACTACATAAGACGAATTTAAAATGATTTAAAAATACGTATGCCTATGCTCTTTTTAGAGAGAAATTATTCGAGAATCCCCATCCCCGGATAGATCGGGAACTGCTTCGAAAGCTCCCTAATCTCTTCCCGTATCTTCGCAAGAACAGAAGCATTTGGGTGATTATCAATCACTTTTGCCATCGCTGAACCAATCACCTTCATCTCGGATTCTTTCATCCCTCTGGTGGTTATTGCAGGCGTTCCGCACCGCAAGCCTGAAGGATTGAACGGAGATGCCGGATCATACGGGACGGTGTTTTTGTTCAGGGTGATTCCAGCTTCATCCATCGCATGCTGAAGCTCTTTTCCTTTCCCTGTCAATCCTTTGGGCCTAAGATCAATGACCATAAGATGGTTGTCAGTTCCCCCTGTTGTCAGCCTAAGCCCTTTTGCCATCAGTTCATCAGCTAATGCTTTTGCATTCCTCACTATCTGCTTTGCATAATCCTTAAATTCGGGCTGAAGAGCCTCGCCAAAAGCAACTGCTTTTGCTGCCGTGTTGTTATCATGAGGGCCGCCCTGCAGTCCGGGAAATACTGCTGAATCAATTAGCTGGGCAAGATTTTTCTGGCTGTCTTTATGGTATTTGTCATGCAGCCTGTCTTCAACTTTGCACATGATCATCGCCCCTCTCGGGCCCCTTAATGTCTTGTGCGTAGTGGTAGTCACAACATCAGTAAAAGGGAACGGAGATTCATGGGCGCCGCCGGCTATCAAACCAGCGATATGAGAGATATCCGCAAAATGATAGGCGCCAACCTCATCGCAGATCTCCTGAAAGCCCTTGAAGTCAAGCTTCCTCGGGTAGGCGGTGAGGCTCGAAATTATCATCTTCACATTTTCTTTCTTTGCTGCCTTTCTCACTTCGTCAAGGTCAATCAGCTCCGTTTCCCTGTCAACAAAATAAGGGATGCACTTATAGTGCTTTCCGGAGAAATTGACCGGGCTTCCATGCGTCAGATGGCCTCCGCAGCTCAGATCAAGCCCCATGAACTTCTCTCCAAGATTCATCAGCGCAAAAAAGACTTCCTGGTTTGCCGGGCTTCCGGAATACGGTTGGACGTTAACATGTTCAGCTCCAAAAAGCTTCTTTGCTCTTTCGATAGCAAGTTCTTCGATCCCATCAACCCACTCCTGCCCGCCATAATATCGTTTTCGAGGGTATCCTTCAGAATATTTGTTCGTAAAGACGCTGCCAAGAGCCTGCATGACTGCTTTGCTCGTAAAGTTTTCTGACGGGATCAGCTCAATGCCTTCTTCTATCCGTTTGGATTCTTTAAGAATTAATTCGGCTACCTGCCTGTCGTCTTCCTCTAAGGTGTTCATAAGCCCCATGCTTTTTCAGCTGAAAGGGGGATGGAGGTTGTTTAAATAGTTTGCTGAAGGATTGGGCTCCGTTCAAAATCTCGCTTCGCTCGGGTTAGCAGCTTAAAAATCCCAAAGTGATTTTTCAGTTGCTGACATGCTTAGAAATCATTTATGATTTCTGGCACCGCGCAAGGCGGTTCCCCGTTTGGGATAATCCAGCGTTCCGGTTGCTTCGCAACGGAGGGCGGCCCCCTTGTCAGCTTGATTCAGAGGGCAAATGATTTTTACTTTAGGCTGCTAACCTATATTTTGAACGGAGCCTGAAAGATTGGACACCTAGGAATAACCTATAATAAAAGACAAAATATTATTGAGCAATTCTTGTCTTTTATTAATAAGCAAAGAGCATTATTTATTGCTCAAATATTTGTGCTCTTTGCTAAATGAAATTGAGCCATGGCTCGGATTAAGGCAGGAATTTAGGCATATTTTTTTAAACGAACGAGTAACTTTCAGCTTCAACATGGATATAACTCCCCAGGAACACCTTATGATGGCATCGAGGGAATTGGCATTCCGCAGGAGCATCGGCCTTGAGGCAAATCTTGAGCAGCCCTTGTTTTTAGGCACCCAGAGTGAAGTTTGGAAGGGAGCTGTCCCAGGTATCGAAGCCCATCTCGCTATAAAATTCATCAGGCCTTTGCCGAAACAAAACCGAATCGATGCCTGCAGTTGGCTTAAAGAAGTTGTGGAAGGTGAAGGGAATGCATCGGCAGAACTTTTTAGGAGGCATCGAGACCTAATCGGCGATGATCATGCTCCCAACTCATCTCAAGGCCCTTCCCCAAGCCTTTCTCAACCATCTCCTCAAAGCCCAATTTATGCCCTTACAGGATTTCCAAAGCCCTATCTGGCAGGCTGGCCATCGCCGCAAATTTTTAGCGGCGGAGATTTATTCGGTGTCATAGCTTTTGAGTATATAGGCATGCCGAATCTTCACAGGCTCTCAAGGGAAATAAGGCTGAGTTATCCTGAAGTTCTTGATATTGGCGATAAGGCTGCAGCCGGATTGGAGATTGCCCACAGCCTCAACATGCTGTTCGGCGACCTGAAGCCAAACAACCTCCTTGTGGAACGGAATGCCCGCAATCCCCCGGGGAGAAAAGTTATCCTTATAGACTGGCCCCGCCACGAGGGAAATCCATCACTCCCATACCTGTTAACACCCGGGTATGCGGCTCCAGAGCTTCTCATGCTACAGTATTTTCCCAGATCGATAAGTTCGTTCGATCCTTTCCCACAAAGTGATGTCTTTGGGCTCGCAGCTACTCTGTTTGATGTGCTCACCGGTAATCCTCCTTACACTGCGCAGGCGCAGGAAATGTTTTTACTCAGCCAAAGAAATCAGCTTGCCATGAGGCCTTTCTGCCCGCAAGTTGAAGTGCCCAGAGGCGCTGAAGGAGTTATAATGAAAGGCCTTGCTTATCATCCAAAAGACAGATTTAGCACTCCTCTTGAGATGATGGACGCATTTCCGAGGATGGGAAAAGTAAACAGTAGGTAGTCAATTCCCAAAAGCAGTTTTGAAAATTTAGCTTCTAATGAAGTTTGTTGTTGAATTGGTTAGTATAGATAATACTCCTTTCAATTAATCTTTTAAACTGCACCCGGACTCAACCTGTAGAATACCATGATGAAACACATCCCTATCTTTGACGGCGCTAAAACCTTAAATTTTGACAGGCGGAGCCTTCCAACCTACGCTTCCCTTGACTGCTGGATAGAAGATATACTGCCAGGAATTTATGCGGGGAGAGTTATCCATCGCGGCAAAAATACGCTGGTGGTTGAGGGGAGAGTTAACGGCATGGAAAGGAATTTTTATGGAACTAGATGGTATGGTAAAAGGGTTGAGCTTCGTCCCGACAATCCTGGGTATGCCATAAAAATAATCAAAAGATATTTGTCAAAAAGGCATCTATTCGAGGATATAGCTTTTGTCGAGGGGCAGATCTGGAATGAATTCCGGACAACGGTAGCTGTCCGGCACCAGCTGATGGGGAAGGGGGAGGTGTATGTCAAGACGCCTTTTGACTGCGGTGTTTCCGTCGGCAGCATTAATAAGAACCCCTATGCAGTCGGATACATTGTCTTCAGTTATGATGCAGGGATGAGCCTGGCAAAACTCTTCAATGAGAGGTATGTTTTTTCTGAGGATGATTTTCTTGCGATATTTGAAGCCATAAGCCATCCATTGTCAGCGGCGCACAGCCTCGGACTGATGCACAATGATGTCAAGCCGGGCAATATCATGGCAACACCTTCAAAGATTGAAAGGGGAAATATCATTAATCCCGGTTTTGCTGATGCAAGATTAATTGACTGGGCATGTGCCGTAAGGCAAAGCAACGGAAGGAATCACAAACATATGTGTATTGACGGAACGCCGGCATTCAAGGCTCCGGAATTGTTCGATGGGAATGAATTTTCAGTCCCCTCCGAAATATTTTCCGTCGGCGCCACCGGATACTATCTTTTTACAGGTGATTATGCCTATCTTGATGGGAACCTTTCCAGCTTTATAGGAGGAATGGGGGGTATGCCGCAGCCATCAGTCAATTGGGGCTCACACAGCCGGGTGGGCGAGACTTTGGCTGAGATAATAACTGCCTGCCTTGAGCCCAATCCAGGAAACAGGCCGCAGTCAATCGAAGAGCTTGCAGAAATCCTGGGATTTGCTGTCGGAAAGAATAAGGCAGGAGAGGCCTACAGCCGGCCACAGGATTTTAAGCCAATAAATCCAGTTGAGAGGGAAGGGGAAGGGATATCCCCAGCCCGCTCGGAGATATTAAAACAGCAACTCCCCGTTGGAAGAAAGAGTTGAGGGACAATAATTCTTATTTCCTTATCCTATCTTTCTCTGCCCTATTTTATATGTCCTATTTTATCTATCCCAGCTTCCTCTGCCCCGCATACTCCTCGATAGTATCCTGAAGGACTTCGAGCTTCACGCCAGCCTCATCGAGCATCTCCCTTGATTCTTTTGCGGCATGATATCTTTTCTCGCAGACAACTTTTTTTATCCCTGAAGAGATGAGCAGCTTTGTGCAGTCAAGGCATGGCTCCATCTTGCAGTAGAGCGTTCCTCCGTCGATATCAATGCCATATTTTGCAGCCTGTGCGATAGCGTTTGCCTCGGCATGCACCGTCCGTATGCAGTGCTGGGTGATGCTCCCGTCTTCATGGATGGTCTGCTTGAACCAATGGCCGATATCGTCGCAGTGCGCCAACCCCGGAGGTGAGCCTACATAGCCTGTCGTCATTATTCTTTTTTCTTTCACGATGACGCACCCTGCCCTGCCCCGGTTGCATGTTCCCCTCATCCCGACCATCATCGCAAGATCAAGGAAATATCTGTCCCACGGCGGCCTTTCAAAGGAAGCTGCTTCCTCTAATTTTGGATACAGCGCATAAATCTTTTGGCAGAATTCCTCAATTGTCCCGCTGTTAAGGATATGGAACTGGGCCATTGCCATGCAGTCTTTAATCTGCTGGCCGTTCTTGTCTGCCGATGCCATCTCTTTTTTTTCAGCCTCGATGAACGATTCAAAGGTTGACGGCTCTGACTCTTTCCTTCCCCTCCGGATCATCCTTGCAAAACGCACTTCAGGCTGGGCATCAAGCGATACAAGGACAAAATGCCCGCTTTGGGCAAGCTCTTTTATCTCAAGCGGATTCCTGATGCTGGTGATGACAAATTTGCCTTCGGCTATTGTTTCCCTTCTCCGTTCCTTCTCATCTCCAGCCCCAAATCCTTCAGCTGTTTCTATGCTCCCCCCTAAAGCTTCCTCCCCTGCCCTATCTTTCGCAGCGCCGCTCATTCCAGCGCTTACCATCTTCAGCAGCGCTTTTTTGCAAGAACGCCAGTCCCTTCATTCTGCCTGAGCTCATTGCCCAATCTCCTGAGGTATTCTCTCGACAGCTCAAAATGCCTTTCCCTTGCCTGCTCTCTCAGAATGTCAGAAAGCGAGATGTGGACAAACCCTTTCTTCCCGACGAGATAATTGGCAAAAGTGTCCTTGCCGGCGCAGTTTGTTCCTGTAATCCCAATTTTTAAAAGCATGGTGTCCTCATGTTGTTAAGTGCATGATGTCTTCAAATTGTCAATAACATATTGTTTTTGAATCTTAAAGAGTTTAATCAACCAATCTTTGCTGACAAAGGAATGGAGGGGGGTTTAAAATGGTTATGTTTAAGAATAAACCATCGAGTATTACCAAGATATGGGCAGAAAAAAAGTCTTGTTTCATTGCATTATGGATTTCACTGTGAAGAGGATACTATTGATGCTCTTATTTGCGCCCGCTGGCTGGCGATTAGGCAAAGGTTGGTTTAATTGGATTGGAGGTATAATCTTTTTTTTATTTAATATTTCTTACCTTGCAGGAATTTTCCATTTTTATGATAAATACAAAGAGTCTCAATCGATTAAAAAATGGCTGTTCTTCCTGAAATATACAATAATCGTATTTTTAATAAGTCTATTAGAAACAGTCTCTTTATTATCCTACACTTTTCTACCAGTTAAACTAATCTTTATTCTGAAAATGATTTTAACCATGTTATTTTATCCATTGATTGTAATGACTTTTTTTACGCCTAAACTTATTAAGAAAGCAAAAGTATCTGCTTTTGGTTACACTGTTCCAGTTATAATCTTAATTCTTTTAATTATTGGGTTTATATTGATGGTAGCCGATTATGGTGAATTTATTCATAAAGATATATTAATTTGGTTATACTTCTATATCTCTTACCCAATCGGCATGATTATTGATTCATTGGTGATTCTGTTATCAATATATTTATTAAAGCACCATAAAAAATAAAATAATCCTATATTTCGCCCACTTATCCTATTCTCCTATGACTCTCCGAGCCGTATTGATTATTGTATGCTCCTGTGCCATCTCACTGCATTCGTTGAGTCTGTGAAACTCACAGAAATTTTACTTAAACACCGATGCGCTCCGGCCTTCAAAATTTATCTCCATATTTCCAAAATTCCCCAACCCTGCCCCCCTTCATTGTCCTCGATGGATAACTCTTTCACCACTCCAGATTCCCGGCAGTCTTATATTCGGTGACCCTTGTTTCGAAGAAGTTCTTTTCTTTTGATAAATCCACAGACTGCGACATCCAGGGGAAGGGGTTTTCGGTATCGAACAGCTTTGGAAGGCCTATCCTCTCAAGCCTCCTGTCCGTGATGTGCTCGACGTATTCG
>JACPBV010000037.1 GCA_016180135.1 Candidatus Woesearchaeota archaeon | reverse complement strand
GGAAATCGCCTCACGATTTCCCCCACAGGTCGCTTCCAAGCGCCTGTGGTATTTAATTCTTATGAGATTTTGAACGGAGCCGAGATTTTGAACGGAGCCCACTCCAAAAATTCCAACGTTAAGTTTTTTCTTAACTGCCCATCTCATTCCCATCCCGCTCTGCAGCGATAAGCTCCACCTCTCGCTCTCTCGCTTTCTGATCATTTTTTCCCGAGAGAAGATTTATATACCTGCTCCCCCATCTGTTTGGAAAACCATACGAAATCATGATCCCCCTACCATGAACACGTTCCTGCTGCTGTTTCTCTCGCTGACAAGCATCCTTGCTGTCTATTGGGCTCTTTTCGGGCAGTGGAGGTATAATGCGATGATGCGCCCGGCAGAGCCATCTGCAGAAAAATCTTTGGAACGATCCCCAGCAGGGCCGGAGCACCGATGATATGATGGTTCAGCAAAAGCTTTCCTGCAGTGCCATCGTCTTTGACCTTGATGACGTCCTTGTTGATGTCACCCATTCCTGCAGGCTTGCTGTGAAAAAGACCAGCGAATTTTTTCTCGGAAGGATCCTTGGGCAGGAAGAGATCCAAGATGCGATGCAGTCCTGCTGCAGCACCCATTTTGACGCTGCTGATCTTATCATCAAAAATCAGGGAGGCTCATTCAGGAAAGACGTCATCGTCAAGAAGTTCCAGGAATTCTACCTCGGCAGGAACCTGAAAGGGCTGATGTATAACGAGCAGCTTCTGGTGAAGCCTGAGCTGCTTAAAAATCTCAAAAAACACAAGCTGGCAGTAATCGCAGGGCGGCCAAAACAGCATGCCCTCGAAATCCTGCAGAAGTTCAACGTTGCGAGGCATTTCAGGGAGATTCTCGGCAGCGAGGACATTCCGGAGCCTCAGCCAAACCCCGCAGGAATCTATGCGGCGATGCTGAAGCTCAAGTCCCAGGGAAAGACTGCGGCAGTCGGCTGCTGCCTTGCCTCGCTCAAAGCATCCCAGGAAGCCCATGTTCCCTTTATCGGCATCATCCCCCCGTCTGCGAACAAAAAAAATTACCGTGAGATGCTGAAGCGTGAAGGGGCTGCCTATGTCCTTGAAAGCGTCAATGAACTGAGGGAGATTGTCTAGTGTCCCGACATATTAGTTTTCATACCTCATTGCTGACGACAGAAATGCTGCATAATTAAGCTGCCAGAGAACTAGGCGCCCCGCTGCATGGTCAGATTACTCTCCCAACAAACTGGAGCGCAATGCCGGCACCGAGGATCGCTCCGAAGGCGAACCTGCTCCACTGCAGGACTTTCTTCCCGTCAAACTGCCAGATGGGTACCATGTTGAAGAGGGCAAGCCATGCGTTGATGATAAACCCGTATTTTGCGACGGGATACCAGGCGCCCCCGGAATAAAAAATTGCAATCACTCCAAAGATTATTGATAAGGCGATGTTGGTGAGCGGGCCTGCTGCTGAGATGATGCCGTTCCTCCTTTTCCCCACAGGACCCTGGATCATCACTGCTCCCGGAGCAGCAAAAAGAAATCCGAAAAAGCTCATCAGCACGGCCAAGAACAGCATAGCAGTAAATGCCCGGAATTCCGCAAAGCACCCATAATGCTGCGCAACAATCTTGTGGGCAAGCTCGTGCAGGATAAATCCTATGCCGACAGTAATGCCTGCAAGCGCAAATGCGCCGATAAATTTCTCTGAGAACAACGAGCCGGAGAGAAGGATGGCAAATGCAAGCGAGATGGCGAACCATGCTTTAAGGATGTCCCGGATCTCAGCGTCTGACGTTGTGATGCCACCGATTGAATACTGGCTTCCGCCCTTAAACAGCCCTTCTCCGGCCTTTAACATACCCTCTTTGGCCTTAAACATCCCCCTCATGGGCGCCTCCGCATCTTTGCAACCAGCCTTTCCAGGGCGTCAATCTTCTGCATGAGCTCAAGCTTTTCGGCATCGCCCTGCCTGACGAGATGCAGGAATTTTGTCAGCTCAAAATCATCCCTCTTAACCTCTTTTGATATCTCTTTTAATTTGGCGATTTCTGAAGCAAGTGACTGGACATCTTTTGCGACAGACTGGAGCTGCTCTTTGACTTTGGCAAACTCGCCTATGCCCTGCCGAAGCTCCTGAGTGCTTCCCTTCAGCTCGCCTGCCAGCTCTTCCTCAAATTTCTTTTGGATGCTCTCCTGCATCTGGGATTTCAGCAGCTTAAAGTCATACAGCTCCTTCCGGAACGCTTCCTTGGTGGCGCTTAACGACTGAAGATCGCCCTGGAGCGCAGCAAGGAAATCCTGATTGCTGCTCCTCACAGATCCCATCTCCTGCTGAGCAGCGAGAAAAGAGCCTTTGAACCCGTCAATCGCTTTGCTGTGGCTTTCCAGCTTTGCAGACAACTCATCCACTACGCTTTTCATCTGCATCAAATCTTTGATTTTCTGGAGCATACAGGCAATAAACAGGCAGTTATTTAAAAAACTTTAGTGATAATCTTATTCATCTAATAAATTTCAGGAATAAGGTTTATATTTCCCCTAAAACATTTTTTTAACATTATTAAGAGCCGATAAATGCAATAGAAAATTTCAACAACACAGGGCTCGACGGTCAAATTCACGAAAAAACCCAAAGGGGTTTTTTGTGCCTCGCTCGCTACTGCTCGGAGGTTTCTCTGCGAAAATTTTGCCCTGCTCGGCTACCCCGATGGGTAAGCTAGCGTTCCTGTCCCTTCAGGAAGGAGGGCGGCCCCAGCCTCGCCTCGCCGATGTTGTTGAAATTTTTCTGCATTGAACTTTAAGGATAGTTTTTTTGGATGGGGACTTTATTCTGCACATGTAACTCATCCTTGAGCCAAAAGAATAGTTCTCTTGTTCACTTCGAATACGGGCGGGCAACAAGTAAAGAACTCACATATAGAGAAATGCGTTGACCCGTTAAAAATTGAATGCATTTGTAATCTCGTGAATTGCGGTAGAATATTTCACTAATTAGAGCAATTCCCGATATCAACAAATATCCTGTGCTTCTCAGCCCCGTCAAGCTCTTTGATAATCCTACGCATGATAACTCTTTCAGGGTCGGGCATAAGCTTGACCCGTTTCTTAAGGTCTTCAAAGCTTTCGAAGGGCTTTTCATCTCTTGCTTCAAGGATTTCCCACATATGCTTCTTTCCGAGCCCGGGAAGGAGCTCGAGCTGATGCATCCTTACGCCCAAAGGCTGCGCATTGTTGAAGAATGCCATGAAGCGCTGCTCATCCTTGCTGATGATCTCCCTGATGACGCTCTCCATGACTGAACTGGCAGTATGGGTCAGCCGCTCAAGGGGGAGCTTGCCGCTGATATGATGGATCTTGTCCCTCTTCCCTTCCCCGATGTAGACTTCTTCAGACGGTGTGAGGTGGATGCCTTTCTTGGGGACGAGCTCCAAAAGCGTAAAATGGACTTTGCCGATCGCCTGAGCTATCGCAGTCTTAATGTGCATGGGCCTCGAATCAAAAGGGTAGCCGTTCGGCAGAAAGTCAAGCACTATAGCTATCTCTTCCTTTTTTTCAAATCTCGGTTCCATAGCCCCTCCAATAAAGATAATAAAGACACTCTTTATAAATATTGTGAAAGAATTTATATTTCCGCCCCACGCCCGAAAGAATTTTCTAACCCTGGAAAAATCCTAATGCACCAAGCCTATTTAGAAGGATTTGCCTGGATGACTTCAACGATCTTCTTCATGTTGTCGGCGCTTACCGTGATGGGGTAGCCCTGCAGCACGGCCTTCAACTCTTCGACGGTAGCAGGCATGAAATCAGCTATCTTCATCAGGTGGATGTCCCTCACTCTCGGAAGGTTCAGCTCTTCAAGCTTCTTGATGATCGTTTTTCTGCTCTGTTTTGCAGAAAAATTGTTGATGTATTCCAGCGTCTTGCTGGAGCGGAAAGAAAGCTCCTTGTCCCTCTTCTGGATGATCTCAAGCTCATCACGAAGCTCCGTGAGGTCAATAGGTCTTTCCGAAACTATCTTTGTCGCTGTCATGCAAGCCTCCGCAGATGGATGGGATGGACGATGATGGTTTTGTTATTCCCCCTGTCATGAAGGGCAATCTCAAAGCACCTGCCCCTTTTTCCTGTGACGATGCCTGACTTCCCGTAGAATCTCCTGAAAAAAGTTCCCTCCGGTGATGCAGAATTCAGGAGGAGCTGGACCCTGTCTCCGTCCTTAAAGCTCTGGAAATACTTGCTTAAAGAGATCTTTCCCCTTTCTTTGTAATGGCGCAGCAGCATGTGCCTGCTTTTTCTCCTTGCGCCACCCGTTCTCATCATGTGAAATCCTTATCACAGAATAAAGGATTCGTTTAAAAAGCTTTCGTAACCGTGTATGAATTAAGCTCCGGCAAGAGCGGCTCTGCCATCCTAAGGTCAAAACTCAACCGTCTAACTGAATCACGCTCGTCGTGGGGGGCCGCCCTCCGTCCGCAGACCGGAACGCTCTTTAATCCCATCCGGGGACACAGAGCCTCTGCCAAAACAATTGAGAGTTTTGAAGATGGCAGAGCCGCTCCGAGGGGAGATTAATTCATACGTAACCGCCCCGGAAAAAACTCAGGCAGAAAAAGAATCTGGGTAAACAGCCCTTCCCAGCTTTGAAAACGCCAGCACCATCCACAAAAAAATTTGCCCAGAGGCTCCGTTCAAAATCTCGCATTCGCTCGGGTTAGCAGCTTAAAAATCGTAAATATTTTTTCCGTTTGCCGACATGCTTAGAAATCTTTTATGATTTCTGGCACCGCGCAAGGCGGTTCCCCGGTTGGGGCAACCCCCTTGTCGGCTGAATAAAATCTGCAAATGATTTTTACTTAAAGCTGCTAACCTTTATTTTGAACTGAGCCCTGCCATCACAACCTTTATATAGTATTTCTTTCCTGAAATATCCAAGTGGGGATTTTTATGAAGAAACTGCCCGTTATTGTTTTTGTGCTGCTGCTGTCTGCGTTCTTTGCGCATGCCTATAGTTTTGAAGTTTCCCTGGAACCCATAGACAATGTCATCACTCTCGACCAAAAGGCAAAATATCAGGTGACTGTCGAAAACACCCTTAACACTCCGCAGGTGTTCAATCTCAAGACGCTGGATTACCCTCTTTGGGAGATCTCTACGGACCCTATCCGAAACCCTATTACCCTTTCCGTCGGCGCTGGCTCTTCTGAGTCCATCATCCTGCTGGTCAATCCCCTTAAGGTCGGCCAGATTGGCGCTTATGATGTGAATCTCCTTGTAAAACGGCAGGCTGCTGTATCCGGCGGGGAAGATGAGGCGCTTACTGTCCCTTTAAGAGTCAATATTGCAACTCCTGAAGCAGGGGAGTATGTTGAGACGGTGATCGCAACCATCACTGCTGAGGAGGCTATCAACCCCCTTGAGCCCTATTCCTTCAAAGTGAAAGTTGACAACCAGAATGCGCTGACCTATGAAAACATCACTGTCAGGGCGGAGAGCAACAATTTCCTGAGCGAAGCGGTGATTTCCCTCGGGAGGAAGGAAAAGAAGACCCTGGAGTTCACCGAAACTTTTGACCCGCAGGCTCCTCCTGGGACGGACACGCTGATTGTCATGCTGCTCTTCAAAAACAGGACCCTTGATACCAAAATCAAAAAACTTGAGATCCAGCCCTATCAGCATATCAGGGACAAGACCGAATCTTCCGGGACATTCCTGCGCTCATCGAAAACTATTACCTATGTGAATGAAGGGAACTATCCCTTTAAGGGTGACCTCAAGATTCCTATCAACCTGCTCGACAGCCTGTTCACTTCTTCGCAGCCAAAAGGGCACCTTGTTAAGAAAGACGGGATGCGCTATCTTGCAGTCGGGGCTGAGATGCCTCCGGGAGGGGAGTTTGCCTGGAAAGTCACCAAGAATTATTTTGCGCTCGTGGTGCTTGTCATCCTTGCCCTGCTGAGCGTCGGGCTGTATTTCCTTTTCCGGGCTCCTGTCATCCTCACAAAATCTTTTGCCAATGTTGTCATGCGGGAAGGGGGTGTTTCCGAGCTGAAGGTAATCATCAATGCCAAAAACCGGGGCAAGGAAAAGCTCCATGCCATCGAGGTGATAGACAAGATACCCAACATCGCTGACCTCGAGGGAGGCCTTGCGCTGGGAACCCTTCACCCTATCAGCATCAGGAAGCATGAGAAAAAAGGGACTATCATCAAATGGGTGATCGATGACCTTGAGCCCAATGACGAGCGGGTCATCACCTACAAGCTAAAATCCCATCTCCCTATCCTCGGGCAGTTCACCCTTTCACCGTCTCTTGTCGTGTTCAGCCATTTTGACAAGAAGTATATCGTGAGGTCAAACAGCATAGAAGTCGGGCCTGCAGCGCATTTTTAAACCAGCGCATTCTCGATTTTTGTTATGGAGAATTGCGTTGATTAGGTAACACGATGATGGTTTGGATTACCACCACATCAGACGCAATTCGAGTATTAAATAATTGCGACAAATTTAATTAAATATCGCAATTATCTATATAAATTCGTCAGCATCATCCACAGCAGTTTTAGCCATACTTCAAAAAATCTTATGGCTAAATTCAAGGGCTTTTTGAAACAGACTTTATCTTCTCCAAAATCTCCTTTCTCTTCTCTTCCATAATGGCCCTGCTCTTTGCCTCAACAATGATCCTCAGCAGTGGCTCGGTGTTGCTTGCGCGGGCGTTGAACCACCAGTCCGGAAAGTCAATCCTTATCCCGTCGATAGAAGTCATCCTGCCGCTGCTGTAGTCCCTCCTGAGCTTTTCCATCAGCTCTTCCTTATTGCCGGCAGCAAGGTTAATCTCTCCGGTGCAGAAATATTTCTTTAACGGAGCCACCAGCTTTGACAGGGGCTTTCCTTCACTGCAGAGAAGCCCGAGCATATGCAGCGCTGCGATGATGCCGGAATCAGTAAAAAAGTTTTCCCTGAAATAGAAATGGCCGGAAAGCTCTCCGGCAAAAATGCCCTGCTCTTTGCGCAGGCGCTCCTTGATGAAGGCATGGCCTACCTTGGTCATGACAGGGATCCCTGAATGCGCAGTAATCATTTCAGGAACAATCCAGCTGCTCCTGAGGTCATACAGGACCTTTTCCCCGGGATGTTTTTTGAGCAGGACTGCTGCGATAAGGCAGGTAATGAAGTCTGACGGAACCCTGTTTCCCAGCTCGTCGATAAAGAACACCCTGTCTGCATCGCCGTCAAACGCTATGCCAAGGTTTGCTTTGCTCTTTTTTACAGCCTCCTGCAATGCTCTTGTATTCTCTTCCTTCAGGGGATTTGCCTCGTGGTTGGGGAAGCTGCCGTCCAGCTCACAGAACAGAGGAATGATCCTGCAGGGGAGCTGTTTTAAGATCTCAGCTGTCTCGATAGAACCCATCCCGTTTCCTGCATCAACGACGATTGTCATTTCTCCCAGTCTTTCGGAGGCTGCAGCCACATCAATGAAAGACATGACGTGAGCCTGATACTCTTTGGAAAGGCTCTTCTCAATTATTGTTCCCTTCTTTCCCTCTGAGGCTGGGGAGATGGCCTTCATTGAGCATAACTGCTCGATCTGCTGCAGGCCTGAATCGCCGCTGATGGGGACAGCCATCTTCTGCGTCAGCTTAAAGCCGTTATACTCCCCGGGGTTGTGCGATGCAGTTACCATGACAGAGCCCTGAGCCTTAAGGTGGGCGCAGCAGAAATAACAGTAGGGCGTGCTTCCCCTTCCGACGTCAATAACATCGCACCCTGTGCTGAGGATGCCCTTTATGAGCGCAGCAGACAACGCATCGCTGCTCAGGCGCATATCCCTGCACACCACGAGCTGTTCTGCCCTCAAGAAACTGGCGACAGCCTTCCCGATAAGCTCTGCCTTCCGCCCATCAAGCTCTTTCGGATAGATGCCCCTGATATCATACGCCTTGAAGATTCCCATATGACTTTTAGGGTTTGCAGCAATTAATAAAGATTATGATATTCAACATTGGCTTTTTTAATATGTCTTTATAAGTCCGTTGGTACTTCTCTTCGTCATGGATTTAGAAAGAAAGCTAGCAATTTTTGAAACGTATGACTTTAGCAGATCAGGTGAATTAAAAAGGGCGGGAAAGTCTCTTGAGAAATTTCCTTATGGGGGATTTCATGGGATCGCCTCTATACTTCATGCGATTTCTGATAGTGGATATTGCCTCGTTCAAGGAGGTGATCTTGGCCAAAGCGACTTTAATCTTTGGGAGGAACATATGTTGATGGCTTATGGCTGGTTTCAATTAAGGTATAACCAAATCGACTGGGATGAACTTAACGCCTGTTCAGATGATCCTGACTTAATTCCATTCTTTCAGACAAGGGATTTACTTTCCAAATTAACCAAGCATATCTATTCTTTTCTTGAGAAATCACGCCGGGAATTCCCAGGGTATACCCCCGGGCAAGAGTATACCTCCCTTACCAATACGCTTTCAGAATTTAGAATAGTATTACTGAAGTATAAGGAGATTTATCATAAATTAAGGGCCCAAAAAAATCCCCATACAAACTATGAATAACTCGTATCTTTCTGGAAGTGCATTAAATCGAGAAAGAACCTTAGGCCAATAGCCTTCAAAGTTCAGCTTCAAAACTCCCCTATTGCAAAATGGATGAAGGAGAAAAAATAAAACCTCACCATCAAATCTCTTCAATGGACTTCAGGTCTTTTTCGATAGTGTCAAGGTCCTGGGTGTCGAGATCCTGATCGACAGCATCTATATCCTTCAGGCCCTGGGTTATTTCTGCAACACCGTCAGATCCAGCCTGTTTTGCCATTCCAGCCTCAGCCTGCTTTTTTGAAGCAGAGCATCCTGCCAAAAATAATCCTAAAAGCAAAACTGCTATCAAGCCTGCCTTAAGCAATGGAATGTTTGCGGTCTTTTTCATGGTGATTCCCCTCCAATTTTTTTATTGTTTATAAAGCATAAGCCCATTTATACTTTACTAAACTAAAGAAAATTTCACTCTTAATTATGATTTTTGAAATTTTCTTGTTGGCGCTTTTTTCGGTTCTGGAGCTTCATCCGGAGATTCCTGGGCCTTGTCCTCAGATTTTTAGCCTTCAAGCCTTCTTCTTTTCCTCATCTGGGTTTTATCTATCCTTTGGATGCTTATTCTTCTTCCCCATTTTTGTCGTCAGTATCTCCTTCTTCTGTCTCTTCAGCTTCAATTCCGGCTCCAGATTCTTGTTGACTTTCCATTTCCTCCCCCGAGATTCTGCTCTCGACAATGACCTCAATCTCCCTGGGCTCCTCTCTGAGTTTCTTCTCAGCCTGAGGCTCTATATCCTTTAAGCTCTCAATGATCGCTCTGAGCATCACATTTGATTCCTGGAGGAGGGTGCCTGCTTTTTTTGTCTGCTCACGGGATTTTTCAAAAAGGGATTTTATTTCATCTTCCTGATCATCAGTGAGTGTTTCCGCATCTTCCTTCAGCCCAGCAGCTTTCCGGTAGGAATCTTTTGCTTTTTGGGAATATTCCCTTGCAGACTCGACCTTCCCGCTGTATGCGGCAACCATCTCTTCGATATCTCCTGTGAGCCTGCCATCTTCCCCTGCCTTTGCGAGGATAGCTTCAATCTTGCTTTCATAATGAGCGCCCCTGGCGATGATCTCTCCTGCTTCTGCATGCATCAGCTGCGCCCTGAGCCTGATGGCGATATGGCGGGCCTCATTGATATCTTCCTTAAGCCCCCTGATGATCCTTTTTAGCTCAGCCTTTGTCTTTGCAAGCGCTATTTCAGCTTTCTTTTCTTCCAATGATGCGATGACTGCGCCTATCTGCCGGATCGCTGCAGAAGCAGCCTCATCATCAATCTGTTCGCTCAGCTCGATATGGGCTTTTATCCGCTCTAAAAAAGCGATGCCTTCTTCATTGACCTTTTCCGCAAGAGCAGCAGCGCGCTCAAGCTCATCGGACGACAGCTGCTGGCATGACTCATTCCGGAAATCATCACATGCTTGTGCTTTCTTATGGGCATCGTTGAAGTCGATTCTTGTTTTTTCCGTCCTTGCCCTGAGTTCCAGCCTGCCAGAAATCTTTTTTGCTATTGATTCCCTGAGCATCGTTTTCCTGCTTGTTCCCAATGCCCTTTCTCTGAACATATTTTCTTTGCTTACTTTCTGCAGCCTCATCCCTGAAAGCTCTTCTGCAATCTTCTCACGGTTCATCTGCAGGAGTTTTCTTCTCCTTTCCTGGGGCAATAGGCCAAAGATTTTCATATCTTCTTCAGAAAGCATCGAGGTCTTTTTCAGCAGGTCTTCCTGCATATCCATGCCTGCGCTGCGCATTTCCCTTTTTGGGGGCATAGCAGCAGTATTTTGCTCCCGTAAAGACTTGGCGGCCTCTCTGCTCATTCCCCTGCCAGCATCCCCGGTAATTTCTCTGCTGGGCTCCCTGCCAATTTCCCTGGCTGTGCTGTTGCGGGCTTCAGGAATCGCTGACTGGAGGAGGATAATGACAAAGAACAAAGCAGTGATGCTTCTTTTCATACTTCATAGTGGGAAGAACACCTATATAAAACTTTTCAAATTCGGAACCAGCACTGTTAAAACCGAAAAAAGAAAAAAAACGTGCGAAAAGTTCTTCACACGCAAAGATAGCCTTGTCAACTACGTTGTAATTGACGTCCCTATTACCCTCAGGCTTATATTTAAATGTTACGCTTGAGTGTTGAAACTTGAGAATGGTGATGACAGATATTTTTGGGCTTTCCCTGGTTCTGAAATGTGAATCAATAGATTTCTCTTTGAGGAAGTTGAAAAAGAAAGGCATACAGGTCAATTCTTCCACCAGCCTATATCTGGATCTTTGAAAAGAACCAAGTTCCCACGATTCCTGCACAGAGGGTTATCACGGCGAGGACGCCCATATCCAGCCATGGGGAGAAATGAGATATTCCTGTCAGCGCCCAGCGCAGCCCGTCTACCCCATAAGTCAGAGGATCAAATCCTGCGGCGATCGCAATGCCCTTCGGCAGCCCCTGAAGCGGAAATAATGCGCCTGAAAGAAAAAAGATAGGCATAATGATAAAATTCATTATGAGGGGGAATGCTTGCATATCTTCCAGCCTTGAAGCGACAGCTGTCCCGAAAGCGGTGAAAAGCAGAGCTATAAGGAACATGAACAGGAGCGCTGCCGGAATTAATATTGGGTTTCCAACTCTGAATCCAAAGAGCAGGGCGATAAGAAACACTACGATGCCCTGAAACACGGAGACTGTGGCTCCCCCAAGGGTCCTGCCAATCATGATATCTTTCCTGGAGACAGGGGCTACCAGAGTCTCTTTCAAAAATCCAAACTGCCTGTCCCAGATGACTTCAATCCCTGTGAACATCGCTGTAAAGAGGATGGACATCGCAATGACTCCCGGGGCGAGGAAATCAATATAGCTGCCGCCTGCTGCCTTCTGGTAGATAGGGCCGAACCCAAATCCAAGGGCAACGAGGAACAGCAATGGCTGGCCCAATGAGCCGATCATCCTTGGCTTTGAGCGCCAGTATTTCTTCAGCTGCCTCAGCCACATGATATAGATCACTCCCATAAATCCTGCCCCCTCATTCTTATCCTGCCGATAGGGCTTTTTCTGCAGCTTATTCCCCTATTCATCTTCCCCACATCCGCTTATGCAGCCTCATCCTTTCTGCTCCTGTAGATGCCTCATCCCTCATGGAATGCCCTGTCAGAGAAAGGAAAGCCTGCTCCAGAGTTGAGGAGTGAGTTTTTTTCTTCAGCTCTGCCGGAGTTCCGGTATCGATGATCTTTCCATTGTCAATTATTGCGACCCTTCCTGCTACCTTCTCAGCTTCCTCCATATAATGGGTCGTGAAAAAGACAGCCATATGCTCTTCCCGATTAAGTTTTTTCAGGTATTCCCACATATGGTTCCTCGTCTGGGGATCGAGCCCTAAGCTCGGCTCGTCGAGAAACATCAGCCTGGGATGGTGGATAAGCCCCCTGGCGATCTCAAGCCTCCGCTTCATGCCTCCGGAAAATGTCTTGACAAGACTGTCCTTCCTGTCAGCAAGCTGGACAAACTTAAGCAGATGCAAAATTCTTTCCGTTCTCAAGGCCTTGGGGAGGCTGTAAAGGACTGCATGGAACTCCATATTTTCATAGGCAGTCAGCTCATCATCAAGGCTGGGATCCTGAAACACGATGCCAAAAGATTTCCGCACGTTATTTTGCTCATGCGCAGGGTCAAACCCATCCACCCTCAGGGTTCCTTCCGTCGGGCGCAGCAGGGTCGTAAGCATCTTTATCGTCGTTGTCTTGCCTGCGCCGTTGGGGCCGAGAAATGCAAAAAGCTCTCCCTGCTCAACCTGAAAAGAAATCCTGTCAACTGCAGTGAATGCGCCAAATCTTTTTGTCAGGCGCTCCACGCTGATTATGGGGCCGATCGTTTCACCGCCCATTAGACTCCCCCAATAAGACTCTCTCAATAAGGCTCCACCCATAAGATTCACTGATGGGAGACAGGCTATAAATCTTTCTTTTTCTGCCAGAATACCCAAAATCTGAGAACAATCAGTCCTTCGGGCCTTTCAGCCGTATCTTGCATGCGGCGCATATCACAGGAACCTTATATTCCACAAGCACCCAGACTTTCTTGCAGTATCTGCACTTTTGCTTGAACCTTACTTTTGCCATGATTTCACAACGGTGAAGAGAACAACCTCCGGAGCGGCTCTGCCATCTTCAAAACTCTTGACTGATTTGGCAAGGGCTCTGTGTCCCCGGATGGGGCGACCCCCCACGACGAGCGTAATTCATTAGGGTGATTGAGTTTTGACCTTAGGATGGCAGAGCCGCTCTTGCCGGAGCTTAATACATACGAAAGTGGGGCAGGAGAGCAGAAGAGGGAGAAATTTTCCAGGAAATAATTTTCAAGGAGAATACTTTTCCAGGAGAATCCTAATGCTGAATCTTATCAGATTCCTAGGGCATCACTTCTTGCTGAACTCCAGTGCGCATGAATTGATGCAGAACCTCTTTCCTGTCTTTGTGGGGCCGTCATCGAAGACATGCCCAAGATGCCCCCCGCATTTCCTGCAGAGAACTTCAGTCCTTACCATGCCATAGCTGATATCTGTTTTTGTGAAAACACTTTCCTTCAGCGCAGGATTATCAAAGCTGGGCCAGCCTGTCCCCGAATCAAACTTTGTGTCGGAAGCGAACAGGGGATTTCCGCAGCCTGCGCAAACATACATCCCGGCTTCTTTGTTGGCGTAAAATCTTCCGGTGAATGCCGGCTCAGTGCCCTTTCTCCGCAAAACCTCAAACTGTCCTGCAGTCAGCTTTCTTCTCCATCCTTCCTCTGAAGAAGGCATTGTTTTTGTGCGAGCCATGGTGTTCAATCTGCCTCATCTCCCTCCGATTGCCGCATTAAAGAGGGATTGGCCTCTGCCTAAATCTTTAATGGTTCCTGGATATTAAAGCTTTTTGATAACTGATTTGGGTAAGACGCAATACCTCTCCTTTGTTGGCGAGCTTCCGTCGTCATACACATCCCCAAGGTGCTGTTTGCAGCTGGCGCAGATAACTTCAATCTTGATATTTCCTGATTCACGATAGGACTTTTTTTCTACTGGGGAACCTTGCAGGGATTCTGAAAAAGAGAGCCAATAGCTGGACTTAAGAATAACAGCTGATGCTGAAAAAAGAGGCGCTCTGCATCTTTTGCAATAATACTTCTCAACGGGGGCGGCTGCCATCGTTCCTCCTGAGGATCTCACTGAGCTTCAATGGGGGATATGCCTTATCCGCAACGATACAAGCGGTATATGATGCCCTGCTCCCTTTAAGGAACGGGCTTTGCAGCTCTTCTTTTGTTATGTCTGTTCCTTCAGCTGCGAGGCTGCATGACGGCAGCACAATCAGGGATCTTCCCTTCCATCTTCCCTTCAGGAAACACTTGAACAGCTCAGCCCTGATCCCGTCGCTGAGGCTGACAGCAGGATGCTCATGCCCTATAATAATTGTTTTTATCCCTTTCAGCAGCTCTTTTCCGGGAATCTTATCGCCGTGCACAAACAGCAAACCGCCGATGGCCTCGTGGGAAACTATCTTAACATCCCTTTTCTCAGCGATTGGCCCAAGTATCGTGTCATGGTTGCCTTTGACGAGGACAATCTCTTCTGTAAACCTGCGGAGAAAGTCCAGAAGCCTCAGCGTATGCCTCCATTCCTGCTCTGAAATCCTGCCGAACTCGTGCTTGAGGTCGCCATTTATTATAATCTTTGAGAACTTTTTTACTTTAAAATCTTTTTTTATCTGCCGGAGCGTCTTTTCCAGCATCTCCATGACAGCCTGAACATGCTGACGGGGGAGCAGGATCCCCTGCCGGTTTAAAGACTCCTCGTATCCGATATGGGCATCAGAGAATGCAAGGATATTGCAGACTTTGCTGTAAATGCATAACCCTTCCGCAAAAAGCCCTTCTGCAAGCTCCATACCTGCTGAGGGAGCTGGAGCCTATTTAAATCTTTCAGGGCCTAGTTTTGAAGCGCTGGCGCAAAGTTAACATTTTTAAAAGGGCTGGGATTCTACTCTCCATGGGTGGAAATAACTTCTTCATCGAATCATCCAAGCGGTTTACGGATCTTTCTATGATTCTTAGATACAGCAGGAGCGATATCCCCCGGACAAGCATTCCGTTGACCTTTAAACAGAGGCAGAAAATGAGGGATACTGCTGTTACCGGGGCGCATGCCTATCGGGAATGGCTTGCTGAGCATGCTGCCAGAATAAACCAACAGCAGCCCAAAAAACGAAGGGTGGAAGATTTCTTGGGAACCGGCTCTGATACGGAGTATTTCCCTGAGCCATCGGCAACGACTAAACAGGAATTTGCACAGCGCCTGAAGCTGCTTGATTCAGCCTGGGAGGCCCTCGGGCATTCCTGCGAGAGGGTTGACCTTGAGCAATCCATCACCGGCCTTTACACCAAAACAAAAAGAGAGATGCCCTCAATTTTGGAATATGTTTCTGGCGGCCTGGAAAGAAAGTATCTATCTCCAAGAAATTTCAAGGAGGAATTGGTTGAGGGTATCCTGGACTTTGTGTCAGGCGATCCCTACATCAATTATTCTGATGATCAACTAAAGCTGTGGATGCGGGGATTTAACGAGGCAAGCTACGGGATGAGCTGTTTTTGGAAGGAAAGTGTCCAATGGGTATCAGTGACAGAAAGAGAATATGCAATTGATTTAGCCCTGTTATGGAAAGCCCACGAGATTATGGCTCATAGCGACTATTACCACTTTTCAAGCATTTTGCTTGATGACCGGCAAATCTTTTCTTTAGATGAAGCCTTGATCATGTCGATTATTAATGCTGCTGTTCGTTCACGTGGGAGGCTCTTTGTTGAGCAACTTCCAGATTATCCCGGGGAAAAGACAGTCGAGCCCATCAAAAAATTTTTTTATGCCGGCTAGCAAAATTTAAGAAATGAAACAGAAATTTACACGAACCTTTCCCTTAATTTATTCTCGACATTTTGAGGAACCATCCCTTCAAGCTTCCCGCCCAGGGATGCCACTTCCTTTACTACGGAAGAGCTCAGGTAAGAATACATCCCCCTCGTCATGATAAACACTGTCTCAATCTCAGGATTGAATTTCCTGTTGGTGATAGCCATCTGGAACTCGGAATCGAAGTCGGAGACTGCCCTCAGGCCCCTTAAGATGGCATTTGCCTTTTCCTTCGCTGCAAAGTCTATGAGCAGCCCTTTGAAATGCTTCACCTCGACGGGCATGCCCTTCACCGCTTCCCTGATCATGGCAACCCGCTCTTCCTGCGGGAAGAGATAGCTCTTGGCATAGTGCTCACCGACTGCAACAATGATCCTGTCAAATATCTTCAGCCCCCTCTTCAGGACATCAAGGTGCGCATGGGTGACAGGGTCGAAGCTTCCGGGATAGACTGCAAGTTTCATAGACAGGGAAGTGTAGGGCGCTGATTAAAAACTTTGCGGTGAGGCGGTCTTGATATTCAACTAAATGCTTTCTTCAGAACCCCTCTAATTCTTGCCTCCGTCATCCGCAATGACGATGAGTTATCCACCACAAAGTCAGCGTATTTCAGTTTTTCCTCCTGGGGCATCTGGGAGCGGGAAATCTGTGATATCTCTTTCTTTGTCCACTTGCCTTTTGCAAGCAGCCTTCTCAACTGCTCTTTTTTGGTTATCTTTACGACAACAACTTTGTCCACCAGCTTTGTCCCGTTTGCCTCGATGAGCAGGGGAGCATCAACGGCAATATCCCTGCCGGCATTGATTTCTATTTTGTTTTTGATCTCCCTAAGGATGGCCGGATGAAGCAGCAAATTAAGCTTTGCTAATTTCCTGGCGTCAGAAAAAACAATTTTTTTTAGCCTGCTCCTGTCAATCTTTCCATCGCTGAGTATGCCTTTTCCAAACAGCTTTACTATCTTTCGCCTGGCATCTTTATTTTCAATGAGCCTATGGCCGATTTCATCAGCCTTGATATGCAGGAACCCATGTTTTGCAAAAAGTTCTGCAACCGCAGTTTTCCCAGAGCCGAAGATGCCGGTGATGCCGAGGATCATAGGCATAATAAAGCTTTCATCTATAAAAAGGTGATGCCCTTATCAGAGAACAATCTTTCAGCCCATGCCACTTTAATCCTGCCCTCAGTCAGCAAACAGTTTTTCAGGGATATCACGATAAGCGCTATAAGCATCCGCCGGAGTAAATCCTTGGATATTTTTTCTAACCGGCTTAATAAGCCTGTAGCGTCGCAGCCCCTTGAAAGGATCGACTGTCTTTTGAGGATCCAGGCCTAATCTCTCCGCTTCCTCCTTAAGGTAATTTTGTATTACGGCATGGACAAACCCTTCTTCACGGAGAGTCCATCGGCCTGAAATCTCTTCCATATGCTCATTTATTGTCACAAGGGGGCCATCCCTTAATGCCAGATAGTTTGCATTGACTTCCTTTTCAATGTGGGAGATGGTAAAAGGCCGCACTATCACATGAAATGTCTCGGATAATAATGCATTAATCGCCTCCTCAGGGTTCTTTCCTGTTGAAACAAACACATAAGGATTCCCTTCCTGAAAGACGGAAATAAGGCCGTCTTTGAATGCCCAGTTGGTGGTATACCCGCTTGCCCCCAGATCAGGAATATCACGTTTTATTGAAACCTCATTCCATTTCCTGCCCTGGCTGATCCTAAAGGTTGCAATCTGGTAGTTTCCAAAGCTATTGACAATGTATATTGGAATCATTCCTGGAAATTGTCTGGCTAAATTTGTAGCCGGCGCCAGTCTTTCGAAATGGGGGCTTGGCAGGCCCTGAGAAGCCGTGCCGAATTGCGCTATAAACCTGTTATATTCCTGCCCCATCACTTTCATATAATCTGCCCAATGCCGCTCATCTGCATCAAAGCTGACAAAAAAAGGCATTTCCTGAGCCCCGACAAAACCGCTCTTGGCTGTCCTTAAGTCATACCTTCCACTTTGAGCAAGATTAAACACTTCATCATGAAATCTTTGTTGGAAAAGCCTAAACTGCTCTTCGCTAAGCTTTATCTCCTCTTTTGGATGGGCAGGGTGGAAGAACTCTTTGCCAGGAGTATTTTTGACAGATGAAGCATGCCACTCAGCAAAATTAGGCTGCTTAAGTTTAGGGGCATCCTCTGCAGAAGCCTGCTTTCCAGGCAAAAATGCAGAAATTCCAGTAAATGCAGCCGCCGTACCAGCAATAATTCTTAATGCCCCTCTCTTTTTCACCAATATATTCTCTAGGTCCATGAGCTGGGCAAACTTCGAAGCGGTTATAAATCTTTCTATTTGTCCTAACTAATTAGTAGTCAAAATGGAAAAAATCCCAATAATCTTTCGATGGAAAAATGCGGGGCTGTAGCGACTCACGATAACTTATTGCGAAGGGCTTTAGCAACGCCAGCGAACGCTGGTCTCAGCCCACCGGTGACCGCAAAGCTTAAATATAGTCATATATTTTAATATGAAAAGGTGTATTATTATGTATGAAAACAACTACAAGAACCCCATAGGCGCCGGCAGGGCTGGCCTGGAGAGTTTTCTGCAGCTCATCGCGGACCTGGATGAGGAGATTGAGCTGTTCGCAATAGGGGGCACGGCAATGGTTCTCGGCGGGATCAAGGAGTCAACGAAAGACATTGACTTTCTGACCACTTCCAGCCCTGAAAAGATCAGATCCATGCTTACCCTCGCAGGGCTGAACGAGAAAAATAAGTCCCGATTATGCAACACCTGGCACTTGAACGATACAAGAATAGATATTTTTTTTGATGAGTTCATCCTAGGGTTTTCATTGCCAGATGATTGGAAAAGCCTTTCAAAGCGCCTGCGGACCATAGGAAGATTGAAGCTCTTTATCCTCAATTGGTATGATATCATCATAACTAAGATTGCGCGCTCTGAGAGAAGGGATATCGAGGACTGCATAGCTATCATCGGCCATGAGCAAATAGACTTCCAGAAATTGAAGAAAAGATATTATCTTTGCGCCGATACAGCCATCATCTCGGATTACGACTATAAATTCAGGCATATGGAATCTCAATGGAAGAAAAAATGATCTCTGCAAAACTGATGAGGGCCCTTGAACTGAGGGGGTTTGCCTTAGAGTTCCCTCTTTATGATGCAAACGAAGAGATGATCATTGAAATTCTCCGGGAAGGCAACGAGAGGCTGTTCCTTGCGCTTCCTTTGCTCTTCCAGCAGGAGTTTGATTACGAAGGAATTATCCGAAAACTGGGGAAAAAAAGCATTGCGGCCCTCAACCGCCATATTTTGATCTCCTGCAGGATTTTTGAGAGAGAGAATATCAACAGCGCCCATCTGAAAACGATTATTAAACAGCAGTCTCTCCACAAAAAGATCGCCAGCAAAGCGATTAGCTATTACCAAAAATCATTCCAGGAATCGGTGAGCAACAGGAGCAGGAAAGAAGAAGCGAGCATGGTTGAGCAAATCAGGGTCAGGGGAATACTCAATCTCAACCAGGCTTTGGCAAATATTTACTCTCCAGGAAAGCTGCGAATAATGGCAAAAATATTCGGCCATGAGCCATTAACCGATACAGAGCTGAAATATTATTATCGCTCGATAAGGCCGTTGATTCTGGCAATATTGAATGAGGGTATGCAAAAATACCTCCGCATCATCGAATCGACAAAAAAATACTCGCTTCCAAAAATTGCCTGAGAGAAAAGATGCGGATGCCAGGACTTTCGACAAACATCGCTTGTATCGCTTGTATCTCTTGTATCGCTAGCAATGCTTCTTCTTCGAACCTGGGAAAGCACTTCACCAGCTTTTTTCTTGCGAAAAAACCTGGGAAAAATCGTCGGGCTGAAGCCCAACTGCAAAAAAAAAATGATAAAAATATGCGGATGCCAGGACTTTCGACAAACATCGCTTGTATCGCTTGTATCTCTTGTATCGCTAGCAATGCTTCTTCTTCGAACCTGGGAAAGCACTAAGCTAAACGGCCCTGAACCGTTCCCGTTCGGCCACTCCGGCACATCCGCACAGAAAAGGCAGAAGAATGGCTTTATTTAAAAGATTACCCTTGCGGAGTTCATTATCTCCTTTTTCATTTTTTTTTGGGATGCCTTTGCCCCTTGGCAGGTATTGGAATCAAACTGAATCCCAATCCAAAAAGAAATCCGCACTTTATGCTCCGAATATCCGCCCTTACATTTCCTAATTGCTCACCAATCGCTTCTCCGGGAACATTCTTTTGGTTTTGCAGGATATTTTATCTTTGTATCGTCGGCAAATGCCTATCGGGAAATCGGCATCTATTTATACTTCCTCTTTCGGTGAAGTTCAATCATGGCGCATTTCAGGAGGGATCATTCAGTCTCGAGCTCCACCGTCATTGGGCTTGTGCTTGTTCTATTTACTGCTGTTGCGGTTATCAATAATGTTTACAATAATGTTTATCGGGGGGTTTCCCAAACAAGCAGCAGCGATATTCCGGCTTCTGAGGGTAACGTCAAACCTGGGAACGAGTTATTATCTCCCTTACCCGATTCTATAATCGGCAAAGAAACTTTGCGTGAGAGCAAAGGTTATATCATTCAGCTGAAAGACCCGCCGATTCTTTTATTTGAAAAAGCGGCTATGCAGCAGGCGCCATCGCAATCAGTTCAGGCTGTGCAATCTTCCTCTCAAACAGGGGACGGAATCACCGGAACTGAGGATGGAATCACTGGAAATGGGGACGGAATAACCGGAAATGCCTGGAAGATCCCTTTTGCACAGCGAGCTGCACCTGCTCAGGGAAAACTCCAGTCTTCTGCAGATATCGTCCAACGGCATGACTCGGCAAGGAACAAGATACTCTTATCCGTCGGCGCAGCAATATTGCCGGCTGGAAGCAGCATCGCAACAAATGCTATTGGAACTGGTGGAAACCCGGTTCCAGGTAAAACCCAATCACCTTCTCCAACTCCATCACCTTCTTCAAGCCACTTACCTGCATCCCCGCCGGAACTGCCTTCATCCACTCTGGAATTTCCTTCCCCGCCACAACAGGAGCCCGCCGAGCCTGTGCTCCTTGGCGATTATGTCCTTGCCTTCAACGGATTTGGCCTTGAAATATCTGATGCCCAGGCAGCAGAACTGGCAAAACTTCAGGAGGTTAAGGGCGTCTTCCCTAATCTGATGGTTCAGGCTGATTTGTTTAATTCAGGCGGAATTATAGGTGCAGATAAAGTTTGGCTGCTCGATGAGGATGGAAACAATTGCGCAGAGACCGAAAAAGCATGCCTTACAGGAAAAGGGGTTACTATCGGGATTATTGACACGGGCGTTGATTATCTCCATGCGGACCTAGGGGGATGTTTGGGGGAGGGCTGCAAGGTTATCGGGGGCTATGATTTCATCAACCAGGATGAGGATCCTATAGATGATCATGGGCATGGAACCCATGTTGCGGCTACAGCTGCAGGGAATGGATTATTCAAGGGGATTGCGCCTGATGCCAATATTGTTGCATACAAAGTGCTGAATGAGAATGGGAATGGATTTTGGTCTGACGTGTTATCAGGCATTGAAAGAGGTGTTGACCCCAACAAAGATGGGAATACTGATGATAAATTAGATGTGATAAGCCTCAGTTTAGGTGGAGATTGTGCTGGAGATTACAGCAAATTCTGCGGGCCGGATGATCCTATCTCCACTGCAATTGATAACGTCGTTGATGCCGGCATTGTTGCTGTGATCGCCGCCGGAAATTCCGGGCCGGAAAAGGGCACTATAGGGACACCGGCAACTTCCCGCAAGGCGATTACCGTCGGAGCAATAGGCAAATATCATGATTTGCCTTATTTCAGCTCACGAGGGCCAGTGGTGGTAAGCGACACTAATGAAGCGATTATCAAGCCGGATGTTGTTGCACCAGGAACGTATATTTGCGCTGCCCTATCCTCTCAGCATGTTTCTTACTTTAATGAATTATGCGTTGACAGGACCCACTTATACCTTTCAGGAACAAGCATGGCTGCGCCCCATGTTTCAGGGTTGGCTGCGCTGCTTAGGCAAAAAAACCCGGACTGGAAGCCAGAAGACATCAAGATGGCGATACGGCAGGGTTCCACTGATTACGGGTATCAGATTTACGAGCAAGGATGGGGGATGGTTGATGCAGTAAAGTCCATGATGCAAAAAGAGCCTCTGCCTATCGCAAGGATATCTACCAATGGTGAGAAATTGGGTATTATTGATATTTTTGGGAGCGCTTTCGGGAATGGCTTTGCATTTTACACTTTGGAATATTCTTCTAGCGATAATTCCGATGGATGGAACATTTTAATCAATAGCAGCACTAGTATTGAAGGGGGAGCATTGTTTAATGATTTTGATACGTTGGCTCACCTGTCACAAGGTGAAAACTATCTGAGGCTGAGGGTTTATAATAATGCAGGCGAATTCAGCGAAGAAAAAAGCCTGCTTATCTTTGAGCCGCTCATCCTTAATGCCGTTGGGCTGAAAGGTTACTTAAACGGCAATGGCATGTCCCTTGCATCCTGGGAAGACAAGATTGAAGCAGAATCTTTATCTGTTGAGTATAGGAAAGGTCCCAGCTCGAGTTCCGGCTCCCAGGCAGCAGGGGAGAGTGAGAGCGGCTCTGAACTAGGAAGCTCTATGGGGGGAAGCTCTATGGGGGGAAGCTCTCCAGGGGGAAGCTCTCCAGGGGGAAGTTCTAAGGGGGGAGGCACTTCGGGAGGAAGCTCGAGCCAAAAAGAGCTGTGGGTTCCTGCATGCCAAAAAGTCCCCGAGAGCCCAGATGGAGATTCCTGTGAATTTGATGAGACAACTTTACAAAATGGGCTGTATTATTTCAGGGCAAGGGCACTTAAGAACGGAAGGGAATTTTTTAGCAAGGAGGTTAAAGCAAGCGTCATCAGGGAGCTTAAGGATGGATGGCCGGCAGAATTCAACGGTTTCCCGAGGGATCCTATAAATTTTCAATCTAAGGGGTCTGATAAAAGGATTATCAACAACCATTTTGAAAACTGCTTTGGGAGATTCAGCGACAGCGCGAGAAACCGGGAGTTTAATCCGGACAGCTCTCTTATTGCTTTTTCAGGCTCCATCGTTAAAGATGTCCCGATTGCGCAGGGCTTTCAGGCAGTCAGGAGGCAGCAAGGCTCTGCGAATGGAGCGGCAAGTGAGCAGTCTGCCTCTGGAAATGGTGCAGTTATAATTGGGCTTGGCAACCTTTCAAGCAAAGGATGGGTAAGCTGCAATGGAAATGAATTTACTGTCTTTAATTCAAACGGGGAATCCAATTCTTTCTCTGAACTGAGGGACAGCGCAGGAAATTATCATGAGCTTCCCTGGGGCGATTTTCCTGCGCTCTACCAAACGCCTGAAGGCGGGAATTATCTTGCTGCGCCCTCCTCTTATGAAAGCAACGGGTTCTTTGACTTTGGCGGATTGCTCTACAACACATTTGAGGAAAGGATCGTGGGATGGCTTTTTGAAATAGCCCAAAACAAAATTTGGAATGTTGCTACTTTCTATGGAAGCGGCTCTTCCATCATCCTGAAATTATTTGGGTATTCAATCGACGGAAAATCCCTCTCAAACTTTCCGGTTGATGTTTTTCCTGTAAATCAGGGCAGGGATAACTGGGGAATATTTTACCGTCTCCTGCCGCATGTATTTCCTGATTCCGGGACTGAAAAAATTTCAGCCGCATTTGGAAATTTCTCTGTGAATGACGGCCGGATGGAAAAGCTGTCGCTTTACCATAATTTGTACAACCTCGATGGAAAATTACTGAAATCTGTTAATTTTCTCAACCATAACGGGAGGTTCCAAGTTTACCTAGCCTCAACTGCTGCAGACCTTAACGGTGACGGGAGGCGCGAGGTTGCTCTGACTGTAAGCATCCTCGATATTGACCTGTATGAGAGAGAATGGAATGGCCAGGCAGCCTATAAAACCAAAACTTTCTTTTTTGACGCAAACGGCGACCTTCACGACACTTCCTCCTCTTCTGAGGGAGATATTGTGGAAGGCTCCATCATCGCTGACTTTGGGAAACCCTATGTTGTCCTGGGAATGGTGGGGACTTTTTCAACCGGGTTTTTTAAGATCAAGGCATTTGACTTCAACGGGACGAAGAAATTTGAGACTGACCTTCCGGACTATAACAATATCCTTACAGGATTAGCCTCGGGGGATGTGGATGGAGATGGGGTAAGCGAGGTCATTGTCAGCTACCGGCCGCGCTGGTGGAAAGGCGGCGACTCAGGAATTTTAATCTATGATTCAAACGGCATCTTGGAGAGGGAAATCAAGGTGACCCCTCCGGGGCAGCTGGAGGAAATATCAAACCCCATCATCGCAGATTTCAATAACGACGGAAAGACAGATATCATAATGCAGTCGCTTTTCGTCGCTGATAGTGGGGAATTATCCACGCGCATCTTTGTTTTTGAGCTTGGCACGCCGTTTAACGCCCAGAAGATGGACTGGCCGATGGTGCTGCATGATCCCCAGCACACCACCTGCTATGACTGCGACAAGGCTCTTGACGCATGTGTTGATACTGACGGAGATGACGCTTATACTCTTGGGAATGTCTCTTTTGGAGGAGATACTTTTTATGATGCATGCGCTTCCCCGAAAGAAGCCCGTGAGATGGCCTGTGTGAGGGATTCCAACGGAATGTTTGTCAAGGGAGCTAAAACTGTCAAGTGCCCCCAGGGCTGTTTTGACGGGAAGTGCAGGAGCTACTGCAAAGACAGCGATGGTGATGGGGAGGATGGCGGAGCTTTTACAAAAGGCTATGTCGAGTCTAATGGGGTTCTGCAAAGTGATTCCTGCGCGACTGCGACAGAAGTGGTGGAGAGATACTGTTCAAAGCCAGACAAAAAAGCCTACCTCAAAACGGTCTTGGACGGAAATGCTTACTCTTATCGGAAGTCTTGCCCGACTTCCTGTTCAAACGGGGCATGCGACAACAGGGTTTATTTTGGCGGCTTTGAAACAAATGATAAGACAAGTTTTGTGTATATTGATGATACGCTCAGCGGTATCGCAAGAACGAGGGTAATGCCGGAGCATGTTTGGGGGCTTACTCCTGGCGCTTCAATCTACCAGCCTAGCGGTGAGCCCGATGAAGTGCTTGTAACTCAGGTTCCCCTTAATGAAGCGCCATATCCCCTTACTGAACAAGGCAAACAAAAAAAGAACCCGATCCCTGCGACAGGCGCTGGCGCAATACAGGTTGTGCCTGTTAAGGCAGGGAAGAAATACACAATATCTGTGTCAGCAAAGGCATGGGGGAAGAAGGGTATAACTCCCGTCCTGTCGGTGTTTGCGCTGAACAGCCAAAAGCAGATGCCAACACTGACGACAACCGGGTATTTAGTGGGCTTTCCAAAGGGAAAGTGGGCGACAAAAAGCACTACGGTTACAGCTCCGAAAAATACGGCTTACTTTTTAATAAGGCTTACTGTCGGGCGTGAGGCTGACCAGACAGCTTACTGGGACGATGTGAAGGTTGAGGAAGTGAAATAAGGATAATAGCATTACCCAGCACATTACAGCATTTAAATTTAAATCGAATAGACCGGCTGTTTGCGTTCAAGATAAGCCAGTCCACTCCGAATCAAAGATGCATAAGCTTTCTCAACGTCTTCATAGAGGATAGTAGTTTGTTTTTTACTTGATGCATTTTTAGCCGCATCCTCCCTTAGCCTTTGCTCAAGGAGAAGACGGGTAGATTCTTCCAAATCAACGGCCCAAAGAATCTTTACCAGCCCAGCGTGGGCGCTCTCGTCAAAATTTAAGGATATTTCGTCCTGCTTTGAAGGGGCAGGTGGGATGGGGATTCCAACTCTTGGGGATGCTCCCGCCCTTGATGATGCGGCAATACTTTTGCTGGGTTTCATAGTGTTCCTCCATTGCTTGATAGATTATCTGAATATAGTCTGAGCTTTTTTCGTATACGAGATCGGGTCTTTTTCCTTCAGCTTCCGGAAAACATCGACGTAGGGCATGATCCTTTTGTTGATCTCCTGGTAGAGCCTCTGCCCCCTCGGCGTGAGCTTCATCTCTTTGTTGCCGTAGGATATCAGCTTCTTCTTTTCAAGGATCTCAAGATTCTTGTATAATGCACGTTCCTGCTTTTCGGCAAATTCTCCCTTCAGCACCAGCCCGATAAAATGGTTTTTTGATATTGAGATCTCCAGGGGCTTTTCTTTTATGCTCTCATTTGCTTCCTCAATCCATTTGCCTAAGGTGAAGAGGATGTATTGCTGGACTCTGGTTGTGGGCATGATTAAGGCTTACTGAAGACGGAAGTTTAAAAAGGTTTCTTCCGCTTGATGGAAATGGCTGCTATTCATCGGCTGCTTTCAGGTGAATAATGTTTAAGCACGCCTCAATCGCATTCTTCGCAAAACTTTCAATCCTTGCAGCAGCCTGTTCTTTTGTCATCCTTGGGCCTGAAATTCCCAGTCCTACCGGCTTGTTGTATTTCAGAGAAAGTTCCTGCAAGGATCTTGCTGTGCTGTAGGCAATCACTTCATCATGCGCAGTCTCTCCCTGAAGGATTGCGCCAAGCGCAACGACGGCATCAATCTCTTTTTTTCCAAGCAGCTGCATTGCGGCAAAAGGGATCTCATAAGCGCCTGGGACATGGATAATATCTCCAATGGCAGCTCCTAATTGTTTTGCGCGCTGTTCTGCAACTGAAAGCATTCTGTGAGTTATTTCACTATTATAATCGCTTACGACGATGCCGAGAGTGTGTTTCATAAGCAATACCTAAACTTTGGATTATGCAATTATAAAATCCAGGAAACAACAAGGGCGACGAGGTGGGGCCGCCCTCCGTCCGCAGACCGGAACGCTATCTTTTCCCTTACGGGGTGCCCGAGCAGGGCAAAATTTCACAGAGAAATTTTGGCCGTCGAGCCCTTTGTTGTTGTTTCCCAACCACAATAGGTAATCTCATCTAACTTGCAATCTTTCTCTTTAAGGAATGTTGTAATTTTCTCAAAATCAAAATCTTATCGGCCCGACATTGTCTTTTCCCTGGCGGATGCCCATGCCTGCTTTTGGAGTGAGGGTTGTTTTTCCTTTCAGCAAAGCCAATGCATTCAGGGTGTGGCTGTAAGTCCTTCGCCGGGCAATCTCATATAACTCCTTTTCTGTCATCGCTTCGTCCTGGTGGATGAAGACTTCAAGGATATGCCTGTTTGCTGCCAGCTGGACATGCTGAATCCCTAAAGATGCCTCGTGGGTGCAGGTCTTGTCAATCGGCATCGAGCCGGACATGCCCAGGGCAATAACAATATCGCAGTTCCACTCATCGAAAAGTTTTTTGCAGGCAACAGGGAGGTCTTTGACGCCGGGGACTGTGTATCTCTCAATCTTTATCTCAATACCTTTTTCTTTGGAATCTTTTATTGCCTGCTCAGCAAACTTGAACATACCAATCCTCGAGAACGTCGTGTCTGCGATGCCTACTTTTTTTATGGTCCTATTGTTATTTAGAGTTCCATCACTCCTAATTGCTCCATCACTCCTTATTGCTTCATCACTCCTTATTGCTTCATCACTCCTAATTGCTTCATCACTCCTAATTGCTTCATCACTCCTAATTGCTTCATCACTCCTAATTGCTTCATCACTCCTTATAGTTCCATCACTCCTTATAGTTCCATCACTCCTTATTGCTTCATCACTCCTTATTGCTTCATCACTCCTTATAGTTCCATCACTCCTTATTGCTGTATCATTATTTTTAGTTTCCATGTTTGCGCCTTTATGAACATCTTTTGCCTAAGCTCTATTAAACAGGCCCTATCACCCAAGCTCAACAGTTACTTCGTCTCCGTCCTTCAAATCCAGCTCATTTTTTAAATCTACTGGGGCGATAAGCTCTATGATGACCTCAGGATGGATGGACTTATGCGGTCTGATGAGCGCTGAAGGGATTCCCTGAATGGAGGCATGATAACAGTCTACACTTCCCCGGCTGTGCGTATCCTGCCCCTGAGGACGGCCTGGAATCGTGATGCGCCTGAATCTGCCAAAGTCCGGAATTTTTCCCAGCAAAAGATTCAATGTCCCCGGAAACGGCGTAAACCCGAATTTCTCCCTAAACGCCTGGGCGTAATATTCCTGGCTGACGAAAAAAGAGCCTTTTCCCAGGCCTTTTGTGACGGTTCCTTTGAACGTGTTAGCCATACTTTTGCCTCTACGATGCTCCGCCAGGAGAAATCCCGGCATGCATATAAATATATGCTGCAGGAATAGGGCTCCGTTCAAAATCTCGCTTCGCTCGGGTTAGCAGCACGCAAAAAGCTAACGCTTTTTTCTAGTTGCGCTCCCTTTGGTCGGCAACCACGAAAAAATATCCCCATTTTTTGTGCCTCGCATCGCTACCGCTCGGAGGCTTAAAAATCGTAAATATTCTTTCCGTTTGCTGACATGCTTATTCCACGAGACATGATTTCTGCCGTAAACCACCAGTAAAACGCGCTGGTGGAAAATGAGATTTTATGATTTCTGGCACCGCGCAAGGCGGTTCCCCGTTGGGGATAATCCAGCGTTCCGGTCTGCGGACGGAGGGATAATTCAGCGTTCCGGTCTGCGGACGGAGGGATAATCCAGCGTTCCGGTTGCTTCGCAACGGAGGGCGGCCCCCTTGTCAGCTGAATAAAATCAGCAAATGATTTTTACTTTAGGCTGCTAACCTATATTTTGAACGGAGCCGCAGGAATAGTAAGGCCTGGAAAATCGGGGATGTTCAATGGCCTCGGGCAAGAGTATCTTGGCGATTTATCCCGGTGGCGCACTTTCCATATCCCTGGTTATTCAATTTCCACAACATTTATATTATAGCCATCTTGTATTATTCTTATGCCAAATCCCGGAGACAAAGTAAAAGTCATATTAAAAGACAGAGCCATTGAAGGGGCTTTAATCCCTAACGAAGAGACAGATTCTTTGGTCATCAAGCTGAAAAGCGGCTACAATGTCGGCATTGAAAAGAGCAAAGTGCAGAAGATTGAGGTTCTTATGGAGCATAAGGCAAAAGAGCCGGTGAGGGAAAAGCCTAAGTTCAAGCCTGGGCTTCCAACAATCTCCATCCTCCACACCGGAGGCACAATCGCATCTAAGGTTGATTACGAGACCGGAGGAGTGATTGCCAGATTCGAGCCTGAAGAACTATTGGCCAATTACCCGGAGCTTTTTAAGATTGCCAATATCAAAAGCCGGCTTGTTTCAAAAATGTTTTCTGAAGATATGAGATTCGGGCACTACAAGCTTATGATCAAAGCGATTGAAGATGAGATCAAGGCAGGCGCTGATGGAATTATCCTGACTCACGGCACCGATACGCTGGGATATACCTCGGCAGCCCTTGCATTTGCCCTTGAAAATCTTCCCATACCCATCATTCTCGTCGGAGCCCAGCGGAGCTCTGACCGGGGCTCGAATGACGCTGCGATGAACCTGATCTGCGCAGCAAACTTCATCACTAAGACAGATTTTGCAGGCGTGGCGATATGCATGCATGAGACTTCCGAAGACACTTCAGCTGCTATTTTGCCGGCATGCAAGACTAGAAAACTCCACACATCAAGAAGGGATGCCTTTAGGGCAGTAAATGATACTATCATCGCAAAAGTTGATTTTAAAACCCATAAGGTTGCGTTTGTCGCAAAAGGCTATGAAAAAAAAGCCGCAAAACCGGACGCAAAGAAAAACTTTGCAGCCAGGCCAAACTTCGAGGAAAAAGTTGCTATCCTGAAATGCCATCCGAATATGTTCCCGGAGCAGTTCAGCTTCTTTAAAGACTACAAAGGGCTGGTCATTGAAGGGACCGGCCTGGGGCAGGCTCCGACTGGAGTTCCTAATGAGCTGTGCAAAATCCATGAGGAGAACTTCAAGGCGATTGAAGAAGTGATTAAATCTGGAACTGTTGTTGTGATGTGCTCCCAGTGCATCTTCGGCAAAGTCCACATGCACGTTTACTCCAATGCGATAAATCTTGCGAACATCGGCGTGATCCCCGGAGAAGATATGCTTTCTGAGACTGCATTTATCAAGCTGGCATGGCTGCTGGGGAATTATAATGATAAGGATGAGATAAAAAGTTTTATGGGAAAGAATTTAAGGGGGGAGATTAATGAAAGGCTGCTTCTCGATGATGCGAATCTGGGCAGGACACTTCCTTCAATGAAAGGCTGAATCCAACAAGGGGCTGAATCTATGCTGTTCTGGAAAGGCGCAACAGGAAAATGGCTTCTCGAGGAAATGGAAAATCTCAGGAAGAATGTTAACCGGGCGGGAACAACTGAGGAAAAAAAAGAGAAGATCGGATCTTTTCTCAGGAAGATAAAGGGAAATGCGGATGCTCTGAAAAAAGAGATTGGCGAGAGGGCAGAGGAAGAAATAGGGCGGCCATGGCTCGATCCAAAATTTGACGGCCAGATAGGGGCTTTTTCGAGGAGTGAAAAATTAAATGTAGAGAAGCTTCGGCAGGATGCTGCAGAATACGAAGGGCTTCTCAGAGATGCTGGAGAAGCAGATATTGAAGACATCCTTTTTTTCTTTGATGAAAACCTTGGTAAGCTCAAACAGAGGGAAGAATATTATCTTAACCAACTTTTAGGCTTTCAGCGCCAAACTGTTGCTGCAAGATTAAGCAGCCATAGGTCTGATCCTCCGCCGTCTCTTAGGACTTTTGATAACATCAGATGGAAAGATATTGCAGATGCAGCAAGGCAATTGGGTGGATGGTTAGTATGCACCGCAGGGGCTCACCAATGCTCGATTGTGTTCCCAAAGTCAAGGCCGATTCCTCTCTCTAAAGATGTTGATTCCGGGAGAATTGCCAAACAGATTCACAGGCAGCTCAGAAATTTTCTCCCTGAACATAAGATTCCCAATGCAACTGCGATAGAAGATGCTATCAAGAAGGGCGGCTTCCGGAAGACAGGATAATTTTGCCATAGAGCAAACCTTCGGGTGTATCTATGAGGTAAGCTGCAATAGGCCTTGCGTCACTCAGGCGCCCGCTGGCAGGGTCAACCGGAATGTAGTATGCCTCTCCTCCGAATAACTCTCCAGACTTAGCCAAGCGCTGATACAACTCAGGATCATTAACTGCCACAATCTTTTTTCCTTCTTTCTTAGCCTGCAGAAGAAGCATGGTCATAAGGCGCTGCTCGAGGATTCCTGTCTCCCCTACAGAAAAACTCCCTGCAAGGATTTGGCTATCATCTAAAGTTAAGGGGCTGACATGCCCTCTTTTTGGGCTAAAATGCCATTGGATACTTTTCATGGAAACATCTTCTCGAAAATGTTGTGGCTGGTGCTTTTCATTTTCTTCGGTTAACCTACTTCGGTCAGGAGATTGCACTCAGGAGAATGCTTTTTGGCTTTTAAAAGTATCCTAATCCCGCGGCACTTGAGAGCAGAATTTATTTGAGAGCGGCCGATTAATCTAAAGCCTACAATGAAGAAAAACTTTCCCCACGGATAACTTCCGACGACGGGTTTGTGATAATCCCGCCCTCTTCAACAGCAGCAGCAATGCTTCGCTGCCCGTCGGGAAGGCTGTAGGGAAAAACATATCCATAAACATTTATTCTTTGGCCGTCTTTTCTTAAACACTGGCAGGAGACATACTCTGCCATGCCATGCGCAAGCACCCCCTGGAAAAGTTCCTGCCTTGCAGCCACTTCTTCCTCTGGAACTAAAACATGAGACGGCATGCCCATAGCTTCGTTGAATGAATATCTAAACATTTTTCTTGCTCCACGGTTCCAATATTTGATGTTTCCCTGCGGATCTTGTGCAAGGATAGCTGTTCGGGAAAAATACATTTCGTTGTGTTCTGGCTGTTCAAATGGCATATCGTGACTAATCCTTGCTCTCCAGAAGGAAATTTCCCTTCCTGCCCCCTGCTGTTCCAGGATAGCGCTCCATAGGTTCCATGCAACCTCGGGGTCAATAAGCTTTCCCATACGCATCGGAAACTATTAAGCGGATTTAAAGGTTTGGATTGCCCTTTTATTTTTTGAAAGAGCCATTAGCTTGCCATTATATCCACCACTCCATCGTAGTCACATAAGAAACATTTATAAATTCCCCAAGTTTCCATGATTGATGGATAAGACAAGGACGCAATTATACAACGGAAGTGTTCAGCCTGTTCTGGCAGTTCTTATCGGACAATCTACAGGATTCCCCAATGGCCTTGATGCCCTTTTAGGGCACCTTAGCAGCGAAGCAGATAAAATCATGTTCCCTAAAGAAACCCTGCCTCTCTCGGTGATTGTTGCTGTGCATCATGAACCTTACATAGATGGCAGAGTCGGAGAACTTTCCTGCTATTGCAATCGCCTGCAGCCTAAACTCTTAGAAGATGGAATGAAGGTGGGGAGAAATGGAGTTTATTTCTGCCAGGGGAGGAAAAAGACGGGAATTGACAAATATCACAGCTTCGCTGAAGTTCAGCCACAAGACGGGAGTTTCGGGCCAAACATAGATTTCTTATTTATCACAGCGGCCGATTATTTTAAGAGGCATTGTCCCTCCATACCTATCATATCAGTCATTCTTTCAGGCAACGAGTATGATGGCGCCCGTGGCGCTCTTTATGCAATCAGGCCAGAAAAGTCCCTTCTCCTTGTTCAGGATCCAGAACAAATAACAAAGGGAGGAAATAGTATGCCTCTCCAGACGTTAGAAAGATTGATCCGTGTTGAGCGGGGTGAGTCCTGGGAACATATCCCCGACGGAATACTGCCGACAGAGCACACATTGAGAGATTACAAGCGGCTTGATGCTGTAAGAAATGGAAAAGTGATTGTAACTGTCCCAGAGAAGATGGGCCCTATTATAATAAGAAAGATGCGTGAGAATTTGTGAAACGGCTATTCGCCCATAGAAGCCTGAAAGGGATAGTTTTTTGATTCAGACTTCAAGGAACAGCTTTCCAGCCTTCCCCTTCCCCACCGCCAGCACGAAGTTTGCAAGCTTCGGGCCCCTTGTCTTGCTGATGAGCGCAAGGTAAGCGCCCTCAAAGAATTCCTTTGCTTCAATGCCGTTTTCCTTTGCGATCTCCCAGAAGCGGTTGTGCAGCTCTTCCTCCTCCCATCTCTTTTTTCCAAGGTCCGCTCCCAACTGCTTCAACGCTTTTTTCTGTTCTGCAGACAGCCTGCTTTTGACATCTTCCGGAACTTCTTCATTGACGATAAATTTGTATTCATCAGAAGCGAAATTATCGAGCCACTGCTTTGCATCAATCAGCCTCTGCCTGAGATGATGGAGATCCTGCCCGGAAACCTCTTCTGCGATATGGCCTGATTTTCTCAGCAATTCCAAAGCGCCTTCTTCGCCCTTGCCGACCTGCAGCACCGAAGAAGCAAAGGTAAGGGGTATCTGTATCGGGAGCCTGGCAGGAAGCTTTCCGACTCTGCTCAGCTCATAGACTCTTTTGTTCTGCATCTTCTCTTTCTCTTCAGCCTGCTCCGCCCCAAAATAGATCCTTTCGGTCTTGTCAAACCTGTCATAAAGCAGCGGAATGTCATTGGGCTTGTTCGGGTCAAAATCCACCGGCGTATGCGGCCTGCTCCTTATCAGGAGATACCT
>JACPBV010000036.1 GCA_016180135.1 Candidatus Woesearchaeota archaeon | reverse complement strand
GATGCTGGACTATTTTTCAGCTTTAGTGCAAGGGAAGCCCGGAGCATTCAGGTATAAGCTTCACCGGGGAGGTTTCCTGGGAACGCTTGAGAAGAGGCTTATGGCTGAGGATCCTCCTGATGAGGCTGCTCTTGCGTCTGTGCAGAGAATCCTCTATCCAAATCTTAATGCGGCAAAAGCGGATTTCCTGAGGGTGGCTGCGCTTTCTGCGCAGATTGTTGATGAGGATATTGGCGTTATCTTTGGGAAATGGAGAAGCGATATCCTCTATGCCTCTGAGCATGACATCGGTTATGGCAGGATTCCAAGGGAAAAAATACTCAGGCAAAAGTTCAGGCCGGTGCATTGGTATCGGAGCCTGCCCCTCCCCGAACAGGAGCATACTATCGGGGAAATGCTTGTCGAGAAAGAAGGCGCCGGGAAAAAGAAAAAGGAACTGCGCCTGACTGCAGCCCAGGCAGAGGGAATCTTAAGGGCGCTGCCGGGATTCAAGACTGCTGTCAGGAGATATATGAAGAATGTCAGGGAAAACTACCTTCCCGGAAGCGAATTGAAGAAAGCGTTTGAAACAGTTTATAATCTTTTCAAAGAAGAACAGCCTGCTATCCATGAAGCTCTTTCAGAAGGCATGCCGGTTGTTGGCTTCTTCCCAAGAGAAGTAAGGGGCAGGCTCAGGCATTACTTTACCCATCTGGGGTATGAATCACAAAACCCTTCTCAGAAGGATAGGCATCCGAGCGAAGGTTCAAACCTCTTTGATGATGCCCAAAGGATTCTTTCAATGGCTGAGCTCGAGGATTTTGTTGAAACGCTTTTTGTCGAGTCAAGGAAATGGGGATTTGCCGAAATGATGGCCCTTGCTGAAGAGCAGAAAGGGTTCATGGCAATGAAATATGCCCCTCTCGTCGGAGAAGAAAAGGAACTTGTTTTATCGCTTATCGATAAAATTGGAAGATGCTATGTTGGAAGGCCGGGAGAAACCACCAAAGCAGAGAGGGAGATGCTCACAAAAGCCGGATGGCTTCACAGCGCCAAATATCATGCATTTAGGGAGCGCGCTCATTCATTAAAGAAAGAAGTTGAGCGGGGCATTATCCCGATGGAATACTCGCCGAAACTCGGGGAGAATAGCCTATGGGCAAGAGTTATTAAAACATTAACTGGTTTTTCGACGGTGGGTGAGGATGATAACCAAAGGATACAATACCTTTTGCAGCTCAGGGAGATTGGGCTGGACACAAGCAGGATAAGCGGTGCTACAGGCCATAGGACAACGTCGAAAAAAGAATCAAGATTCTCAATCGGGAACTTTGCAGATGCTGACTATCTCTCTGAAGAACAGCGGAAGGCAATAGAGAATGTCTATGGCTCTGCCCTTGAGATTGAGGGGATTGCGCAGCTTCCATCGGATGGCATCGGTAGAATCAGTCAGTTAATAGCCGATGTTAGCCGAATCGAGCAAACCTATGCTCTTTACGATATCGCTCCTGGTGTCCACTATTTCATCCCTGAAATCAGAAGGCTGCAGCAACCTACTGCAAAAGAAGCTCCTTTTAGGATGAAAGGAAGAAATGGAGTTAATGTCGCTGACTGGGAAGAGCTTGAAAAGGCAATGAAAAGATTTGGAGATTTTACCCCGGCAAATTCTATTGCTGGCCTGCCGGGAAAACTCGAAGCCCTGTTGGACAGGGATGTTTATGAGGCGGCATCGAAGGAGGATAAATTTTTTGCCGATCGGAATTTCGTAGAGCGGTTTGCGGAGGCATTAAAGCCAGGTGGGGAAAATTTAATGGTCTCAAAGGAACTCGTTGATAGGCTGGAAAATGCTTATCGCATTGCCCAAGGCTACAGAACGAAATTTGAAGAGCATGGCCAAGCCTTGAAAAGCTCTGGTTTTAATCCAGATGAGCTGTCTGTAAGAGTGGAAAAAGCTTTTTCACAGGCAAGGATTGGCGATGATGGAAAGCCTGTAACCTTCAATTTTCCCCCGTATGGGGATTGGGTGATGGAGATAGGGCGTTTCAAAAAAGCATTGCGGACTGGTTCTGAGCCTTTGCCTCCTGATTTTTTAAATCAAGTTGCTGCCAAACTAGGGGCTTATGAGCGGTTAAGGGAATTTGTCCCGCCTGAGGTGCTTCCTAAGAAATATCAGGCATCCCTCAAAATACCTGAAGAAACATTCTTCTCATGGAAGATTGTGAGCGCAGCACCAGAGCAATACAAAAAAAATGACATCAAGGATTCAATGAGCAAGTTTGGCTGTAAACTTGGCGAGTATCTCAACTACCGGTGGGATGGCGTTTCATGGCGCAATTCAGGGAAGGTTGCAGAATTGCGCAGGCAGATTGATGAAATTGACAAACATAACCGCACTCAGGGGCACTATCTCCAGATAGAGATTGTTCAGTGAGATGGTTGTCGGGTTTCACAGCGGAAGGAACCCAAAAATCCGGCAATTCTTTAAATACTCCCAATATTTCTCATCAATCTTGGGGCTGTAGGATAGCTTGGCATAAGACTTCCACGTTCGGGACGTGGCGACCCCGGTTCAAAGGGCGGCAGCATTACCATCGAGGATGTTCCGCATGAAAGTCCGGGCAGCCCCATCTTTCTATCCTTATCCTCATTGGCTTTCTTTCCTTATCCCCATTGTCGTTCTTTCTTAACTTCCCCCGATAGATACCTTTAAGAATCCTCCAATAATCCCCTTGTTCGGGTGGTAACATGGTAAACTTTTACACAATTGGGATTACAGCTGCAGTGTTTATTTTCTTTTTAGGGATACGGATTGTCAGGCCAACGCACCGTGGCGCAGTCGAGCGGTTCGGGAAGTATAAGAAATTCTGCCAGCCTGGATTCCATTGGATCATCCCAATTATTGATAAGATGTATCAGGTCAATGTGACTGAGCAGATGGTGGATGCCGACCCTCAGGAGATCATCACTAACGACAATCTCAATGCGAGGGTGGATGCCCAGGTGTATTTCAAAGTGAGGGAAGATGAGCAGTCAGTCAAGAGCTCCCTTTACCATGTATTCAATTTCCAGACTCAGATTGTGAGCCTTGCCAGGACAACGCTGAGGAACATCATCGGCACGCTAACCCTGAAATCTGCGAACAGCGAGCGCGATAAGATCAATTCCGAGCTGATGAAGACGCTGAAAGAAGAAACAAGGGTGTGGGGCATTGACGTCGTAAGGACTGAACTTAAGGAGATTGACCCGCCGAAAGACGTCCAGGACACGATGAACAAGATTGTCAAGGCAGAGAATGAAAAGTTAGCTGCCAAAGATTTTGCGCTGGCAAAGCAGACTGAGGCAGACGGGCTGCGGATGGCAAGCATCAAGCAGGCGGAAGGCTCGAGAGAAGCAAGGATTCTCGAGGCTCAGGGAAAAGCAGAGGCAATAAAGCTGGTGAACGACGCAGCCAACAAATATTTCATCGGCAACGCCCAGCTGCTCAAGAAGCTTGAGACGGTAGAAAACTCCCTGAGGAACAATGCCAAGATTGTCATTCCGGCAGAATCCGAATTAGTCAACGTCATCGGTGAGATGGCCGGAGTGATGCCATTGAGGAAAGGGGGCAAAAGGGAAGAGTAATCCTAAATGGGATAGTAATCTTAGATAGAGATTGGATGTTCTCAAATACCCCATCATAATGCCCTAAGGAGGAAATATCAGAGAATCATAAATGGGAAATAGTAATTCAGCTTCAGTCCCCATCAACTTTGCAAATCCTGCATTCATGGGAAATTCCCTTGTCCTGCTTCCGGTGCAGGGAGCAGATCGCATTCGTCCCCCTCAGGGAAACAGTAACATCATACAGGTGCTTGAGCACATTCTTTTTGTCGTCAAGAATCTTTTTTGCGCAGGCATTGATCTTTGCCAGCTCTTCCTGGGAGAACTTCAGCTCGCTGCCCCTTTTGGACTTGAGATACTGGGAGATGGCAGATTCAGTCATCCCGAGAATCCCCGCAATATCCTTCTGGCTGAGGTTGTATTTCTCGATGAAAATCCTCGACAGCTCACGCCGGAGGGCAGGTATTAGGTAGAACACTTCAAGTTCCTGGGGCATAAGCTTGCTCATAAAGCCCTCTTAAGTGGGGGCGGTATATAAAGTTTTATGTGCTTTTGCATTTTTTCACAAAGTTCGAAATTAGTGTTCCGGAACCCTATAAGGCATATTCTAATAACCCCAACGGAATGATAGGCATTCCCAAAAGAAAATTTCAATAACATCGGCGAGGCGAGGGAGGGAGTAGTCCCTTACGGGGTGCCCGAGCAGGGCAAAATTTTCATAGGGAAAATTTTGACCGTCGCCCTCCGTCCGCAGACCGGAACGCTTCTTTAGCCCTTTGTTGTTGAAATTTTCGCACATTGCAGCTAAGGGATAGTTTTTTATTTTTTTTGAGATAAAGCATTTTTTCCCTTTTTGCCAGCCAGCTAAAGCCCCCTATAAGTAAATGCTGGCTTCCCACCGAATTTTGGATGTAAACAACACAAAGGGATTACCGAACGGTTCGAAATCCGTTTTTCAATCCAAACATTTATAAACGAAACTTAACTATGGTTAACTACAGATTTACCGATGGAAAAGCCAGTGATGCGCAGCAAAGGAACAGCACATCAATTTCAGGAAGGGCTGAAGCGGCATACGCTCAACCAAGAAAAACTGGACTGAAAGGATACTAAGAAAGAAAGGCCAATATGGCAGAAACCCAACCAACCAAGACAGACAAGAACAAAACTTACATGACAAATCCCGGCAAGAACAAAACTTACATGAGCAAGACCGCCATGACTGAAACCCAACCAACCAAGACGAACATAAACAAGACTGAACAAACCAAGACCGCCATGACTGAAACCCAACCAACCAATGCCGACATGACAAATCCCGGCAAGAACAAAACCGACATGAGCACCTTCCAGATCAGCAGGGAAGCTCTCGATACTTATAACCCCGAAAAGCTGCGTTTTAAGGCGGAGCCCGGAATATCTGAGGAAATAGTGAGGGAGATTTCCAGAGATAAAAAAGAGCCGGATTGGATGCTCAAAAAAAGGCTGGAAGGCTACAGGGCATTTTTGGAATTGGAGATGCCGGGCTGGGGGCCGAGCTTAAAAAATCTTGACCTAAGCCAGATTTATTTTTACATGATCCCCGATGCAAAGCAAAATGCAACATCATGGGATGAAGTCCCCAGCGACATCAAGAAAACCTTTGAGAGGCTTGGCATCCCTGAGGCTGAGAAGAAAGCGCTGGCTGGCGTTGGCGCGCAATATGAAAGCTCCGTCGTCTATCACAAGCTCAAGGAAGAGTGGGAGAAGCAGGGTGTTGTCTTCCTTGACTGCGATGAAGCAGTAAAGCAGTATCCTGAGCTTGTGAAAAAATATTTTATGACAAGCTGCGTCCCGATACGCCTGCATAAATTCTCTGCGCTTCATGCCGCAGTCTGGTCAGGTGGAACATTTATCTATATCCCAAAAGGAGTGAAGCTCACAACGCCGCTGCAGGCCTATTTCAGGATGAACGCAAAGAAAGGCGGCCAGTTTGAGCATACGCTGATTATCGTCGATGAGGGTGCGGAAGTGCATTATATTGAAGGCTGTTCTGCTCCTCAATACGGCTCGAGCTCGCTCCATGCCGGCTGTGTCGAGATCCATGTGCTCAGGGGAGCAAGGGCAAGATACTCAAGCATCGAGAACTGGAGCAGGAATACCTTTAACCTGAACACCAAAAGGGCTGTAGTGTATGATGATGGGATTATCGAATGGGTAAACGGGAATATGGGTTGCCTTACCGGTGACAGCAAAGTAATCACCACTCTGAAAGGGCCTGTCCCAATCCAATCAATAGTTCCGGGGGATGAGGTGGTCTGCTGGGATAAAGAAACCAACACCTTATGCAAGTCTAAGGTTGTTGATAAAATATTCAGCGGGGAAAAAGAAGTATTTACTGTTGAGGCGGGAGGAAGGTCCATCAAAGCATCGGGAAACCATCCATTCTTAACTCTCGTTCGGAAAAAAAATAAGCCAAACCACAAAAAAGGATTTTTCCATTTTCAGTGGAAAAAGCTGGAAGAGTTTGTAAAAGGGGAGGTCATTGCTGTGGCCAGGCAATTTCCTATTGATGGGAAGGAAAAACTATTGCCCCTAATGAGGTATGGCGGCCAGGTGAAAAGCAAAAACCAATATGGGGCATTTAACATGCCTACGAAGCACCTTTACCAGCAAGGCCTTATTTTTCCTGAAAAGACGGATGAAGACTTCATGTGGCTTATGGGATTGCTGTTAGGTGATGGCCATATTGACAAGGTTCATAATAAGATAAATCTCGCTACTCATGAGCGGGAGGATTATAGGGAGAAAGTCTGCCAGGTGGTAAAAAAATTATTTAATTACACTATCAGGGAAAAAAAAGAAAGGTTTATCATCATCAACTCCAAGATGCTTGCCTATTCCTTTTTCGACCTTGGGTTTGGAGGCACTGCGCAATTGAAGAGAATTCCCTCTTGGGTTTTTGGACTCCCCAAAAAGCAGATTCTTTCATTGTTAGCGGGCTACTTTGATGCAGACGGTCATGTGGCTGGCAGCGCCATTGCGTTTACAAGCATAAGCAGGGCTTTGCTGGAGGATGTTGCATTCTTGGGTATGCAGGTCGGGTTTGGAGTTTCAAGAATTTTCTCCCATAGGCTAGGTGGAAATGTAATCATTCTCGGAAACCCCTGTCAGTCAAATGATTCTTTTAGGGTCCTTTTCAACGGCCCTTATATCAAAGATTTTCCTTCTCGATGTGAAAGAAAAAGGGAAAAAATAAAAAAAATTAGATCAAATATAGGATTCTTTGGCTCTAATGGATTAAATTTTTCAAGTAAAACCAATAAAGAAATTGGATTTGCCCGGATAGAGAAAATCACTTCGATGGGAATCATGCCGACCTTCGACATCGAAATTGAAAAATACAATAATTTCATTGCCAACGGGCTTATTGTTCACAATAGCTGTGTCACCATGCTCTACCCCGCTTCCATGCTCATCGGCGATAGGGCGAAGGCAAACTTCATCGGCATCGCTTATGCAGGAAAAGGCCAGAACCAGGACACGGGCTCAAAGATCGTGCATCTTGGAAAGCAGACAAGCTCAAACGTCCAGTCAAAATCCATCAGCAAGGATGGCGGCATAACAACCTATCGCGGGCTTATCAGCGTGAAGAAAGGCGCTGCCAACACAACCTCAAATGTCAACTGCGATGCGCTGATGATGGACAGCAGGTCCCAGTCAAACACTATCCCTTACATGGATGTCAAGGAGCCGACAACGGACTTGGCCCACGAAGCCACTGTCGGAAAGATCAGCGAGGACCAGGTCTTTTATCTCATGAGCAGGGGCATCGGTGAGGAGGCAGCTACCCAGATGATAGTCTCCGGCTTTATTGAGCCGGTTGTCAAAGAGCTTCCGCTGGAGTATGCTGTCGAGCTTAACAGGCTGATCCAGCTCGAGATGGAAGGCAGCCTCGGTTAGCGGCAGATAACATCCGATAGGTAGTTGTAAAATTCGCATATCGTTGGACAAAATAATACCTCTCCAGTAAAAAAGCATCACTTATCTTGCCATCAATTGAGAAAAAATTGGAACCATGGAACAAATCACAGAAAATCAATTCGAGGATTATGCAAAAAAGCTGAAAGAGCCCAAATGGGCTTTCCAGAGTAGAGAACGCTCTTTCCGGAGGATGCAAAGCTCCCCTTATCCGCCATCAAGATACGGGCTTAATATCAGCATCGCGCCCTACGGCTTTGATTTTTCTTCCGTCATGCCTCAAGATCCAGGAAAACCTGAAAGCGGCAGGATGCTGGTGAAGCACAGCAGCAAAGACAAGATAGAAATTGTCCAGGGAAATAATCTTGGTATTTTGGAGCAAAGCGGTAATGATGCGCTGGAGCTATGGAAGCCGATAATTGAGAATTTGGGCGCAGATAAAACACAGCAGCATAAGCTCAGCCATTTCCATGATGCATTTGCCAACAGCTTCCTTTTTATCCGCATACCAAAATTTGCAGAACTTGAGTCGCCAATCGAGATTTTTCAGGAAATCGGCGAAGGCCAGACGCTTTCGGATATTTTTGTCCTCGCAGAAAAAGGCGCAAAGGCATCTCTCCTCCTCTACAAAGTTTCGAAGAATGCCGGCAGCCAAAAAAATGCTATGGCCTACCACAGCGAAAAGATAGCTCTCATCGCGCACGATTCAAGCTCAGTTGAATTTGTCAGCATCCAAGATTTATCAAGAGAAATCGTCCAGGTGCTGGACAGGATAGCTGTTGCAGGAAAAGATGCTTCGGTCACATGGACAGACGTCTGCATCGGCAGCTCATACACAAGGATGGACATCGAAAACCGGCTGTGCGGCGAAGGCGCTCAGGGAAATATCAAGGTGTTATTCCTCGGAGCAGGAACCCAGCGCTTGGATATCAACACAAAATCCATCCATGCAGCGCCGAGGACTGTCTCAGATATCCTTACCAAAGGCGTTTTGAACGGAGAGGCAAAAGCGCTGAGCAGGGGCCTTGTCAGGATCGAAGCGGATGCCTCAGGCTCCAACGGATATGAGAAGCAGGATGCGCTTTTGCTGAGCGAAATGGCGGAGGCGGATGCCATCCCGAACCTTGAGATCAACAACAACGATGTGCGCTGCACCCATGGCTCGACGGTAGGGCAGCTGGACAAAGAGAAACTTTTTTATCTCAGGAGCAGGGGCATGGATGAGGAATCAGCAAAAAAGCTGCTTGTGGAAGGATACTTCAATCCTGTTTTAGATATGTTTAAGAACAAAAACATAAGCAAAAAAGTGCATGAGGCGATACTGAAGGCGATAGATTAAGTGGGTAGAAGGCAGGTCATCCCAGATTATGGAAACATCCAATCTGGAAACATCCAATCTGGAAACATCCAATCTGGAAACATCCAATCTGGAAACATCCAATCTGGAAACATCCAATCTGGAAACATCCAATATGGAAATATTCAAAAAGCATGCCTGCGATTGCTGCTGTCAATCAAAAATCCCCCGGAAAAGGCGAGGTTTCCAATGTTTCAGTTCAAGAAAAAATCTGAAAAGTCCGTTGAGAAAAGCCTCACGAAGGAAGACGCAATTGAGGCAATGAAAAATGTCATGGACCCCGAGCTGAGGCTGGATGTCTGGACGCTCGGGCTCATCTATGGCGTTGAAGTCAAAGAACAGAATGCAGTAAGCATCAAGATGACCTTCACCACACCGGCCTGCCCGTATGCGCCCCAGCTTGTCGCTGACCTCAAGGGGCAGCTGATGGAAGCAGGATTCCAGGAACCCGAGATTGAGTATGTCTTTGACCCTCCATGGGCGCCAAGCGATGAAGTCAAGATGCTGCTGGGATTGATGTAAACGATTGCTTTGGAGGGGAGTGGAAAAAATAAGGTAAAGGGCAGGGAAACAACAAAGGGCTCGACGGTCAAATTTTTCTTTTTGAAAAATTTGCCCTGCTCGGTCACCCCGATGGGGCGACCCCCGACCTCGCCTCGCCAATGTTGTTTCCCCGCCAGCATTGCAGGTAAACATCAATAAAAAGGGAAGAAAATAACTATGAACCTCACCAACGAAAAAGTTAAGGAGCTGAAAAAGGATTTTCCTATCTTCAGGAATAAAGTCCATGGGAAGCCTCTGGTCTTCCTTGATAATGCAGCATCAACCCAGAAGCCCAGGCAGGTCATTGATGCGATTTCAGATTTTTATTCTTCCTCGTATGCAAACATCCACCGGGGAGTCTATCCGCTGAGCGAGCGTGCGACGGAAAAGTATGAGCTTGCGCATGATGCCGTCGGAGGGTTTATCAATGCAGGAAAGCAGGAGATTATTTTTACAAAAGGAGCGACGGAATCCCTGAATCTGCTGTCTTACGCTCTGCCGTCCATCATCCCGCCGGGAAAAGATGAGATTGTGCTGACGGAGATGGAGCACCATTCCAACCTTGTGCCCTGGCAGCAGCTTGCAAAGAGAAATAAGATGAAGCTGAAGTTCATCTCCGTGAAGAAAGATTTCACTCTCGACTATGCTGATGCAGAAAAGAAGATTACCGACAAAGCGGCGATAGTCTCCGTTTCGCACACTTCCAATGCTTTAGGCACAGTTAATGATGTTAAAAGATTAGTTAGGCTTGGAATAAAGGCTGGCGCATTCACCATCGTAGATGCTGCTCAGGGAGTTCCCCATCAGCCGGTTGACGTGAAATCCCTCGGGTGCGATTTTCTTGCGTTCTCAGCCCATAAGATGCTCGGCCCTTCAGGCATCGGCGTATTGTATGGGAGAAAAGAGCTTTTAGAGAAGATGGAGCCGTTCAATTTTGGCGGAGACATGATAAGGAAAGTTTCTTATGATGATGCGTCCTGGAATGAGCTGCCGATGAAGTTTGAGGCAGGGACACCTCATATTGCCGGAGCAGCCGGCTTTGCAGAGTCGGTAAACTATCTAAACAGGATTGGCATGGAAAATATTTCCAGATGGGAAAATGAGCTGCTTAAACAGGCGCTCGAAAGCATTGCAGGCATCAAAGGCATTATGCTCTACAGTCCCGGCCCCAAGCATAGCTCAGGCATCCTGTCCTTCAATCTCAACCATGTGCATGCCCACGATGTTGCATCGCTGCTGGGCGATGATGGTGTCTGCATCCGTGGAGGGCACCATTGCGCAATGCCCCTGATGGAAAAACTCGGGATTTCCGGAACCTCGAGGGCAAGCTTTTATCTCTACAACACCGTCGAGGACATAAATATTTTTATAGAAAGCCTGAAGAATATCAAGAAAATGTTTTCAAGGTGATGGCCGATGGCTTTGCATCTCCTTGCATTTGGATGAAATAAACAAAACAAAAGATGGAACGGAATAATACAAAAGATGATACGGGAAGCTTTTCTGACGGAAAATCGGGAAGCGGTAAGCGTGGCAGTATGGAAGAATCCACAGATGAAGTTTTAGCGCACGAGATGTATCGGGAGCATATCCTGGACCTGTTTTCGCATCCGCATAATTTTGGGAAGCTCCAGCATCCGACGCACCGCTGCCATGAATTCAATCCTCTCTGCGGTGATGAGGTGACTGATAAAATTTAACGGCAAAGGATGCGCTATCAGCATCGCATCAGCCTCTCTGGTCACCGACAGGGCAAAAGGGATGCCCTTGGACAAAGCAATGAAGCTCACGACAGAGGATGTCCTGGGGATGCTGCAGATCCCAATCGGCCCGGTAAGATTGAAATGCGCTTTGCTGCCGTTAGAAGCGCTGCAGAAGGCAATTAATGTGGGAAAAATCCATCAGCGGCCCGGTCAGGGCGTTTAGGAGGAAAACTTTGAGGAGGAAAACTCATGGCACTGCTCGAAATAACTGATTTGCATGCGTCTATTGACGGGAAAGAGATACTGAAAGGAGTCAACCTGAAGATTGAGCTTGGCAGTGTCAACGCATTGATGGGGCCGAACGGCTCGGGGAAAAGCACTTTGGCGAACGTCCTGATGGGGCATCCGAAGTATCAGGTCACCCGGGGAAAGATACTGCTGGACGGCGAAGATATAACTTCAATGGCTCCCGATGAGCGGTCTAAAAAAGGATTGTTCCTTTCCTTCCAGTATCCGTCGGAGATTCCCGGAGTCACCATCTCAAATTTTTTGCGTGCGGCGCTCAATGCGAGGAGGCCCGAAGGAAACAAGATTCCTATCCCTGAGTTCCTCAGGCTGCTTGAAGGGAACCTGAAAAAGCTGAAGATGGACAGAAAGTTCATCACCCGCTACCTCAACCAGGGATTTTCCGGCGGTGAGAAGAAGCGGGCGGAAATTCTCCAGCTCCTGGTCATGGATCCGACGCTGGCGATCCTCGATGAGACTGATTCCGGGTTGGACATCGATGCGCTGCGTGTTGTGGCTGAAGGCGTGAATATGTTCATGGGCAGACAAAAATGCATCCTGATCATCACCCACTACAAAAGGATCCTTGAATACGTAAAGCCGGACACCCTGCATGTGATGATTGGCGGCAAAATCGTGTTGTCCGGCAAAGGGGACCTTGTTGACCATCTTGAAGAGAAGGGGTATGGGTGGATAGAAAAAGATGAAAAATCATAAACTGGGTTATTGATTTTTATATTTTCCCTCCCCCTCTTCCCTCCCTCTTCCCCCCCTCTTCCCTTCTTCTTCCCAAGCGGTTGTAGAAAGGTTTATATACATTCTTTCCGAGAATAAAAATATGGGCGAGCATAAGATTCCGGAGACCAGGATAAAATTCAAGGATGTCTTCAGCCTGAAAAACCTTTACCAGATGATGCACGAGCACCTTTTGGAAGAGGGCTGGGCTGCGGAAGGCGGAGGCGCAGGAACCCCGATCGCAAGCAACGCCCATGCATTCGTCGAAACGCTCTACAGCGAAAACTTCTACCAGAAGGGCCTCCATGCGGGGGGAAAAGAGCTCTGGGTCTATTGGAGGCTTGCCAGGAAGCCCGAAGGGAGATACACGGGATATTTCAAATATAAGCTTAACATCGACTTCCACGGCACCTACCTCCAGGACAGGGAGATTGTCCATCAGGGGAAGAAAATCAACGTCCAGGCAGGAGAGATCGAGATCTTCTTCAACGCTTCGCTCATCACCGATTACAACCACGACTGGGATCACCATTGGTTCCTGAAGCATTTCAAGGAATTCTACGAGCACCGCATCATCCACCAGGAGATTGAGAAATACGACAAGCTGCTCTGGAAAGAGGTCTACCGGATCTCCAACATGGTCAAAAAATACCTCGACCTGAGGACATTCCTCCCGACGCCGGAGCCGATCTATCCGAAGATGTTTGGGATGTCAGAAGAGTAGCTATTAAGGCGTTTTCTTTGGACAGTATTATTCATTTTTTTCTATTCCCTCTCGTTTTCCCCAGCAGTATGGGATCATGGTGTATTCGCCGCCTGTCATCTTTATAAATAAAGTTAGGTTCTCCGGGAGCATGGCCACTTGGTTGAAGGTTAGGCGGTTGCTCCGGTTTGATTCCCTGTATTTTTGGATAGCTGCTCTTTTTATTTCATTCTTTAGCATCATCCTTATAGGAATCTTGTCCCAATCGTTAGGTATTGACATAAATTTCATATTAGTGCCTCTGGCGCTTTTTGCAATCCCCGGTTTCTTCTTCATTTTAGCCTTTTTTGGTATAAGGAAGCAAAAGGCAATCCCCGATTGGTCTTTAAGGATGATCTGGGCTTCAGCAATTATAGGGGTGAACGCAAAGTTTGGTTTAATGCCAGCAATAATCTCAATCCTATCACTATGGGCAGCTTATCTGTTCACGATGAAATACCATTTCAGTTGGCTGGGATTTTTACCGGAAAGTTCAGAGCAAGGATATGCACAAAGGTCGGGCCTGTTATGCCTGTTAATTGGGATTTTCCTTTTGATAGGTCTTATCAGTTTTTTGATTTTCAGGCTATTGGCTGAAGGCCATCTCTGAGTGATGTAAACCCCATTCTATTACCTGTCTGGACATTCGCTTCCCGGCTTCCAAACATTTATTAACCACCTGAACTGCATTGCAGGCATGGCTATCGATTATTCCTCTCTGGGTTTCCGCTGCGGGCTTGAGATACACCAGCAGCTTGAAGGCAGAAAGCTCTTTTGCAGATGCCCGACGCTCAACAGCGATGCTCCATCGGATATAAAGCTCGAGCGTGTCCTGAGGGCTGTTGCCGGCGAGACTGGCGAAGTTGATATTGCTGCCAGGCATGAGATGTCCAAGGAAAAGAGGATATGCTATCTTGGCAATTCTTCTGATGTATGCCTTGTTGAGCTTGATGAAGATCCCCCGCATGAAGTAAACTTAGATGCAGTCAAGGCTGCTTTGCAGATTGCCATGCTCCTCCATGCAAAGCCTGTTGACGAGCTCCGGTTCATGAGAAAAACCGTTGTCGACGGGAGCAATGTTTCCGGATTCCAGAGGACTGCACTTATTGCAACAGGCGGTTTTATCGAGACAAAGCTGGGAAAAGTTCGCATCGCCACGATTTGCCTCGAGGAAGAGGCAGCCCAGAAAGTTAAAGAGTCAAAAGATTCCATCACCTACAGATTAGACAGGCTGGGCATCCCCCTTATTGAGATTGGAACTGATGCCGACATCAAAAGCCCGGAGCATGCCAAAGAAGCGGCTGCATTCTTAGGGATGGTGCTGCGCTCTGTTTCAGGGGTAAAAAGAGGCTTAGGGACGATACGGCAGGATGTGAATGTGTCCATTGCAGGCGGAGCAAGGACTGAGATAAAAGGATTCCAGGATTTGAGAAGCATTCCTAAAGTTATCGAGCTTGAAGTGAAGAGGCAGGCTGCTGCTTTGAAGAAAAAGCAGAAACTCAAAGAAGAAGTGAGAAAAGCAGAGCCAAACTTTAAGACATCGTTTTTAAGGCCGATGCCCGGCGCAGCAAGGATGTATCCCGAAACAGACGTTGCACCTCTGCAATTATCTTCCATCTCTTCAGACGGCATCGGAAAGGCTGAACTGCTGTCAGACAAATTAGCTGCTTTGGAAAAAAAGTATGGGATTTCCCAGGATAAATTAAAAAGCATCATGAAGCTTGACGGGGGAAAGAAATTTATCCTCTTTGAATCGTTGGCAGAAGAGCTGAGTAACCTGAAGGCAGCGTATATCTGCGAGCTGCTCCTGTCGTATCAATCCGAAGTTCTCAGGAACAATGCCCAAGCAGATGCCGGAAAGATAAGCCCTGAGCATATAAAAGAAGTTTTAAGCGCCCTTAACCGGGGGATTATCGCAAAAGACTCTGTGATTCGGATTCTTTCTGATGCAGCTATGGGGAAAGGGCTGAATCTGTCTCCCTACGAGCTAAAAGAGATTGACCTTGAGAAGGAGATCAAGGCAATTGTTGATGAGAAGCCAGGATTGTCGTTTGGCGGCTATATGGGGATTATCATGGCAAAGCTCAAAGGAAAGGCGGATGGGAAGAAGGTGGCTGAAACTCTCAATAAACTTGTTCATTAAAGGTTAATTTTAAATATTCCCCCGAACTTGTTCTCATTGCAGCCCCGTAGTGCAGCGGTCAAGCATACGGGCCTTTGGCGGCAGGAGGCAGATCAGCTTCAACGCTTTTTCTCCTGCTTAAGAAAGCCTGTGACGGCAGTTCGAATTGAGGCCAGGAAAAGCATAATCAAAAAATATTTAACTGGTCTCATCGGAAGTCTGCCCGGGGCTATTTTTTTCTTCCGTCTTGACATCCATACCAAGGGGGCGTTTGCTTAATCTACTGCCGTTCCAATATCTTCAGAAAATCCTTATAGGCAATCCATTCAAACTGTTTTTCAGCGGCAAAATCCTTGTTATACCAATAAACCTCATCGGGCGTAATAACCAGCTCAATGAAAGTATCCTTGATGCCAAACCTCGAATCGGGCTTTTCACCCCCTTTAAGGGCGAATACCCCCTCATCCTCATTGATGACACCATAGGGCCCTCCCCAGTAGGGGTCAAAGAGGGTGGCATTGTTCAGGAGGGGATAGATGGAATCACTGCCATTAATGCTCCCATGGGCAAGCGCAAGAACGCAGTAGCGGGGATCGTTCAGCTCCAGCCTGAAGCATACGGGATAAAGATTGTTTTCACCTCCCGAAAAAGTAACTTCCTCGGCATCTCTGATCAATTCGGCCGAATCGCCAAAAGAGAGCGGGAAGTCATTTCCTTTGGATTCTTGGAAAGAAAGTATCAACGCATCTTTTCTGCCAAGATTCTCTTTCTGGCATTCTTTGAGAAGCCCTTCAAATTCTGCAGCGACAAGCAAGGCAGTATCCTGGCTGTCGCCGCTCTGCTCAAAGGTATCTTTCGGCAGTTTGATCTTTTCCTTCTCAGCGACATGGAACTCAGCCGAGTCATCACGCACTTTACCGAGCTCGTAGTTGACATTCCCTATGCAGGGAAGATTTATTTTGCATTTCCCGTCACTGACACGAAGGCATTGCTGTTTGAGGCTGTCAGCGAAAAATTCACGGGAAGGGGTAAAGGAAAAAAGGGATGAAAGTGATGCGGAGGCTAAGGTGGATGCCGCATATTTTATCTGCTGCAGGGGGTATGTCTCGGGCTTTTCCATGCCGGCCTGCTTATCCACCATCGGGGTGTATTTGCAGTCCTTGGTATTTTTCGGGTCATAAGTGCATTTCAGGTGGGAAATGATTGGGGGGTCGATGGGGATCTTGCTCCCTTCACACTCTCCCGTCCTGTAAGACCGGTATACGGTTCTCTCTGTGCTTGCAGGATACATGATGCTTTTTTGGTGGAGAACATGCTCATAACCCATGGTATGGAGGATTTCATGGATCTCGGTGTTGGTATGCCCGCAATTCCCGACCATAAATCCAGAGCCCTCATCACGCTTGCCAAATTCAGCCATCTCGGCAAGGCCCATAAGCTCAACCCGTGCCCCCAGGGAAATGTTGGATTCCGTATTGTTGGTGATGTTCCCAAAACCTAGCGCATGGTCGCACACCGATTCATAGTAGACCATGTCATCACCCTCGCCATAGGGCCCGTCAAGAGTATAGCAATCAAAAATATATGAGCAGTTGATAAAAATCTCATACGGTTCTTCCGGGGCGTCCACTTTTTTAAAGGAAACTAACCCTTCAGTAACATTCTGGATCTCATCAAACGCCTTGATGATCCTCCTCGTCTCAAATTTTCCGCATCCGGGGTATCCATTGTCGCTGATAAAATACCTGATGGGCATCTTTCCCCAGTGCGGGCCTGAAATTGAGGAGAACAGGTCTGTTGGGCTGCCATCTTTCTTCTTAACCGTATTCCTTGGTGTTTGCGGTTCAGGAGGCTTTACGTCTGCTTTTTTTTCGGGAACCGAAGAAGATACTTCCTGGACTGCTTTCCCCGTTATTCCGGAAATGCCCCTGCCTGGCTCTCCGTCCCCTGGAATGTCCTTAGCGCAGCCAACTATCAATACAAGAATCAAAAGAATAACCAAAAGTGCAGCAACGCCATACGTCGGACCTTGAGTAATCTCAACCACCCCAATACTCCAATCTTGCGTTGCCTTTTATAAAACTTTCTGAACCCCATATGCTGAACCCCATATGCTGAACCCCATATGCTGAACTCCATATGCTGAACCCCCTATGCTAAACCCCTATGCTAATCCCATATGCTAAACCACCCTTCTTACGGCCGCTAACATTTAAAAATTCCCGGCGATTTTAGCCTAGCATGCAGCTTATCTCTCAGGGAGCAGAAGCTAAAATCTTCCTATTGAAGGGTTCCGTCCTAAAAGACCGCTTCCCCAAAACCTACCGCATCAGAGAGATTGATGAAAAGCTGAGAAAGTCCCGGACAAGGCGGGAGGCAAAGGTTTTAGAAAAGCTTTCCGCTATCGGTTTTCCGGCTCCAAGGCTTTTTTCTTCGGATGATAAATCTCAAATCCAGATGGAGGAGATTAAAGGCCCAAAAGTCAGGGATATCCTTGAGAAATCCAGATATAAACTCCTGTGCATCGAGATTGGGGAAAAGATCGCAGCGCTCCATAACAAAGGCATCATCCATGGCGATTTGACGACCTCAAATATGATCTTTTGCAGCAGGGAAAATAAAATCTACTTCATAGATTTCGGCCTGAGCTTTTTTTCTGAGAAAGTTGAGGACAAGGCAGTTGACCTCCATCTGCTTAAGGAAGCGCTGGAAAGCAGGCATTACCGGGTTTGGGAGGGATGCTGCAAAGCTGCGCTGGAAGGGTATAGGCACAAAGCGAAAGATGCTGGAAAAGTTATTGAAAGGATTAAGATTGTCGAGAAGAGGGGGAGGTATAAGGGGAAATAACCCTAATTCCTTAAATGCCTCAATGAATCATAAAACTTTTTCAACCCTATGGCTTATTCGCCGTTAACGTTCTTAAGTTATCCTCGGTATTTCCAGCCCGTCAAAGTCTGCATCGAAGCTGGCAATCTCCTTACAGGAACTTTCTACTGCAGCTACAAGATGGACGAGGTCTAAAAATGAAAGCCGTTTGCTGCGGGGCGCTTTCTTCAATGCTTCAAAAATGAGATTGGCAGTGACATCTGTAATAGAGATATTTGATCTAAGGATGCCCCGTATTGACAATACAGCTTTTTCCTGCGAAACTTCATGAGCAATGATATTAAACGCCTCAACGAGAGCGAGTGCATCAGTAATACCCCCTTCATTGATCAGCTGTTGGCATCGGATGGTGTTCTCATTCTTGTAAAAAGCATAGGCGAAGATATTGCTGTCGAGGAACCTCATCGTAACAGCGCCTCATTATAAGCATCCATCTCCTTTGGGGTTAGCTTGTGCTTTGGATTGAGACGTATCGCTTCATCAAATAACTTCTTGAGATCATCGCCAATCGGCCTTAAAACAATTTCCTTATCTTTCAGTAAGCTGCCTTCCTTTGCTGAGCTGAACGAGCATAGTGCACCTCCCAATACATGTTGAATGTTGAATGAAGCATTCAGAATTTATAAAGTTTGCGGTGTTTTTACCCGATTCTTCCCCCGATATTCCCCCTTCCTCTCGCCTAACATCATATCTTCCATCCATCCTCCCTCAGGCTTACCCAGCTTCATTTCATCCCCTCCCAAAAAAGTAAACAATAAAAAAATAAAAAAAGGGCTCAGGAACCCCTGCCCAATTGAGCCCAATATTGCGCAACCTGCCTGAAGCCCTTATCGCCGGGATAGAACTCCTCAAGCAGCGCTCTCCTTGCCCGATGGAATATTTTTGGGGGAATCATCCTCTCAAGGCCGCCCTCGGGAATCTCATTCCTTTTTTGCCACCGGACACTGCGGACTCTCCTGATTATTTCCTCACTCACATCTCCACCCACATCCCTGCCCTTTCCTCCCCCAATTTCCCCACTCACTCCTCCGCCAATTTCTTCACTAATCTCCCCCCTCAATGCCCTTTCGTCGATTTCCCTGCTGAGGGGCCCATAAATATCTTTAAGCCTGCCAAAGAAATCAGCAGGCACCCTTCCCAGCATCCCTTCAAAAAGGACCTCTGCGAGGAAACGATATTCTTCCCTGCTTTTTGGGTTTGCATATTCCAGACTGTTATGGCCTGCATTGCTCATGCTGTTCGCCTCCGTGTTTTGTTTTTTTCAGAATGTATGACTCATCATCAAAATTATCCTTTCACCAATCCAAAGAAATCCTATGCCCTCAAAGGTTTACCGGACCAAGGCAATTGGTGGAATGGCTTATTGGATAAAAAGCTGAAAATTAGCAAGAAGTGGCAGTTGTTTTCTTTCCCGAATGAGCCAACTGATGTTCCATAGCAGGAAGAAGTGGGCGCTGGTTTATAATATTTTCGATTGTTAATTAGCTAACGGGTTGTAAATGGGATTGTTCATTTCTTAATTTAGGGGTTTACTGACGGAAGAAATTAAGGCTATCCAACCACCCCCATTCAACCACTTGCTCTAACAGCAATCCCTCACCCTGCTTTCACCAGTATCTCTCCAAAAACTCCCTTGCCGAAATGATGCCTATCCCTTTGTAATGCTTTATTCTAAGGAGGTGCCTGTCCCCGGAGATGATATCTGCTTTGGCAGCAAGTGCGCAATCAATGAATTTGTTGTCTTTAGGGTCTTCCTTGATTGCATCTTCAAAACTCGTCGGTTCAATGACGACAGAAAGCATTTCAAAGTTTTTTACCATAAACTCTTTAAATTCTTCGCTAAGATACTGCTGGAGGTGTTCCCGGCTGAGGACATCCTTAACTTCCCGGATAATATCTGAAGAAGTGTAGTTTACGAGGTATCCCTCAAGAAACAGCTCAAAGACTCTTGCAGGGTTGCCATCGATAGAGATTGCGGCAGAAACCACAATATTGGTATCAAAGACAACTTTAGGCTTTTCGTGCTGCATCAACCTTTTCCTCAACCTTCAGAGAAGATATTTTTTTGGTTTTCCCCCTTAGCCTTTGGAATTCCTCAACTAATAATTTAGTATTCAACTTTTTCATCACGATAGTCTCCCTGTCAAGTGCGCTGACTGCGAAGATAGTATTGGATACTGCTCCAATCTCCTCCCGGATTTCCTTCGGGATTATGATCTGGCCTCGTTCTGACATCTTCGATGTTTCAATCATGGGCATCACCAGGAGAAAGTAAGTAAAACGTATTTATAAGCTTTGCGGAGAGATACTGGTAATTGTTAATTTGGGCTTGTGCAGTTTACCAGCGGTAAAGTAATTGAAAGGATAATGGGAAAAGTGAAAAGTGCGGGGGCGGGTTGTAATCAGTGGCATGCTTCCCAAAAGAGAAAGCCTTAAAACCTGCTTTGGGTTCTTTTCTATAATTTTAAAGGGCATATTCTTTGACATGACAACAACACAATTAATTAGGAATATCAACAGTATCCCTCTCTGGGGTAGACTTCAGTCTGAAATAGTTTCAGAGTTTTCTGATAAGGCAGGCTCTTCTCTTGAAGAGATGGATTGGGATTCTTATCGGGCTTTGGGGAGAAAAATTCAGCGGGTCTTGGATAGAGAGTTTCCAAATTTGCAAACTTGCGACCCTTCCGTAGTTATTCCTTTACTCCTCCATTTGCGGTTTAATAGGATGGGGGAGGAGGGGTCATTTATCAATCAAAGGGTTATCGGAAAATATCTCACTCACTCCCGCCCTCAACAGGATCTTGCGGTTTTGACTCGATATCCCTTCCAGAAAATAAGGGAATCGACAGATTATTCCTGGAGGCTGACTCAGTATTTTCCGCTTTGTTTTATCAAAGTCCAAATTCAATCATTACAAGGGAGAGAGTTGATGCTTTTCATTCATATTTTAGAGGAAGCCAGCTATTAAAGGAATTTTTTGTTTTGTGGGAACACTTTAAGAAATCACCACCATTCAAGTCCTTATACGCTCACTCTCACTTAGATGCCCAATCAGATATTGCCCATGATCCGCGGGCATTATACCTCAATGGACTGTCTCTCCTACTTCCCATATTTTCGAAAGAACCTGCCTCAAGGAATCTCATCAACACGCTTTCCTATTGTATTCAACATTCTTTTAGATATGATTCATTGAGAATTTCCGAGGGAGACAGCTGGGGAAATTTAGTGGATGGTATTCCTTCGTGCATTCAAGGCTTGTTTGGAACTTGTCGAGCCGCAGCGCTTGTTTACGAAGAAGATCCTTCAATAACAATAATTGGGGTTTATCCTTATCAGGGAGACCGGAGGCTCCTTCAAATAGCCAAGGCAATATCTGTTGAGACGCATGATGCCTTACAGGGAGGTATTGACACACTTGTCATTGATGGAGTTATTGCAGATGATCTTTCCTTTGATATTCTTGGTTTTGATTGGCGGCCTGCTTTGGCTTTTGGGATATTGGAATATGCGAAAAGGAAGGAAATATCTAAAGTCGTTGTTAATTCCCAAAACAGCGGGAGCCATCGCAGTGTTGCATCTTTTAAAGAATACGCAGCAACAGAGCTATTGGGATTGAATCCCGGGAAAGATTTTTCTTTGTCTATGGACACTTTAACCGGAAATCTAGTGTTTTCCCTCCTTAAGGATAGATTACATTTCTTGGAAGATTTCCCTTATTCTCATATCTTAGAAAAACCTTCAATGCCCCCTAAATCTCAAGCCTTATTAGCAAATGATTCCAAGTATCATGGTGAAGGTTATTTTGATTCCTGGCACGATTGGAAAAAACGTATCATACAAAATAACCCGTCAGATAGAACCCTTAATCCAGTATGGAATCAGGGGAGGGGACCAATGACTGGATTAGAATTAGATGTTGAAAGAATTCTGCCTTACCTTGGGGAAAGGGTCTTTAAAAGATAATGTTTATCCAACTTTACTGTCCCACGCTCTTTATCCAACCACCCCCTTCACCCTCCTCACACCGGCAGCCAGATGACCAACTTCAAACTCTATCAGAAACTCAGTCAGAAATTACTGTCGTAATCTCCCTAAGATTTTTGTTGGGGATCCTTTCAGAGATGTCCATGATCTCGATAGCCATGATCTTATTGTCTTTAGTCATATCTATGATGATGCCTTCATCTACTTCCTTGCTTATAGCATAGGCGCCTTCCTGAAATTTGATCCGTATAATGTCAGCCTTCTGGTCAAAATTGATTTTCATTGTCGTAGATACCTCTCTGGATGGGTAAAGTAAGCGGTTACCACTATATAATCCTTTCCCTCAATCTCGTAAACAACTCGGAGAAGTTTGCTTCCCATGATTTTGTGGGCTATTGTCCTGCCTTTTTTTCCTGCAATCTCCTGGTCGGGATGGCGCAGGGCATCTTCAATGAAACCTTTACTAATCTTTCTGTCTTGAATCGTATCTTCTGCGTAACGAGTGTAAATCACCCCCATAATATCAGTTTTGAGTAGCAGCCTATTTATATTTTTCTAAGAAACGTATGTATTAAGCTCCGGCAAGAGCGGCTCTGCCATCCTAATGTCAAAAACGAAGGTTTTTGAGCATGCTCAGAAATCGTTACTATTATTTTATAAGGTATAACGATTTCCGACAGGTCAAAACTCAACCATCTTAATAAATCCAGCTCGTCGTGGGGGGCCGCCCTCCGTCCGCAGACCGGAACGCTTTTTCACCCATCGGGGACACAGAGCTTTTGCCAAATCAGTCAAGAGTTTTGAAAACCCTAAGAAACGAAGTTTCTGGGTGCCAATAATGCGAGAGCATTATTAAGCATGGCAGAGCCGCTCCGAGGGGAGCTTAATACATACTAAGAAACAACCCCCTTCACCCTCCTCACACCGGCAGCCACTCCTTCCTCTTTTACTATCTTGAAGCTGCCAATCTCCTTCGTATTATCAACATGAGGGCCCCCGCAGATCTCCTTTGAAAAATCTCCGATAGTATAAACAAACACTTTATCGCCGTATTTGTGCCCGAAGACGCCTTCAGCTCCAATCTTCTTTGCCTCCTCAACACTCATCTCAACCCTTGTGACAGCCAGCCCCTCCTGGATCTTTTCGTTCACCACCCTCTCCACTTCCCTAAGCTCTGCATCAGTGATCTTCCTGTCAAAGTTAAAGTCAAACCGCAGCCTTTCCGGCGTTATGTTTGAGCCTTTCTGATGGATGTCCTTCCTCCCTAACACCACCTTCAGCGCTTCATTAAGCAGATGGGTGGCAGTATGCAGCTTTGTCGTCTGCTCGGAATGGTCAGCCAATCCTCCCTTGAATCTTTTTTCCGCCCCCACACGGGAAAGCTGCTGGTGCTTCTCAAACTCTTTTTTGAACCCTTCGCCATCGACAGTGATGCCTTTCTCCTTTGCCAATTCCTGCGTCAGTTCAATCGGAAAGCCGAAGGACTGGAACAGCAGGAAGGCCTCTGAAGCATTGACATTTCCCTGCTTTGCCATAAGCTCAAATTTTCTTACGCCGTTCTCCAGCGTCTTCCTGAACTTCTCTTCTTCTTTCTGCATCTCCCTGATGATAAACGCATGATTGCTCTCAAGCTCCGGCCATTCTTCCTTATTGCGGGATATGACTGACTCTGCAACAGCGCCGCAAAAATCTTTTTTTATGCCCAGCTTCAGTCCATGCCGGACCGCCCTTCTGATGAACCTTCTCAGGATATACCCTTGGTCGACATTGGAAGGGACAACTTTGTTCTCATCCCCGAGAATGAACACTGCAGCCCGGAGGTGGTCGGCGATGATGCGGATGCTTTTCACCGTTGCATCATCAGATTCTTTAAATTCTTTAACGGCTGCATGTCTTTTAATCTCTGCAATGATCGGCAAAAAAGATTCAGTCTCATAGACACTTTTCTTTCCCTGAAGCATCGCTATAGTCCTTTCGACGCCCATGCCGGTATCGACGTTCTTTTGGGCTAAAGGAACAAATTTTCCATCTGCATTTTTGTTATACTGCATGAACACATCATTCCAGACCTCGAAATATTTTCCGCAGCCGCAACCCGGCTGGCACCCATCGCCGCACCGCTCTTTCCCGGTATCAAAGAACATCTCTGTATCAGGGCCGCAGGGCCCAGTCTGGCCGGCCGGCCCCCACCAATTGTCTTTTTTTGGGAGGAAAAATATCCTTTCGTCGGGAATGCCTGCCCTTTTCCAGAAGCCTGCTGCCTCAGTGTCTTTTGGCGCATCCTTATCGCCGGCAAAGCAGGTGACAGAAATTTTCTCCTTGTCCATCCCCAGCCATTTCTTTGATGTGAGGAACTCAAACGACCATTCGATAGCTTCCTTCTTGAAGTAATCTCCCAATGACCAATTGCCCAGCATCTCAAAAAAAGTAAGGTGGGAGGCATCGCCGACTTCGTCAATATCCCCTGTCCGGATGCATTTCTGCACATCCGCAAGCCTCTTTCCGGAAGGATGGGGCTGCCCCATAAGAAAAGGCACAAGAGGATGCATGCCTGCAGTCGTAAAAAGCACCGTAGGGTCATGCTCCGGGATGAGCGATGCCGACGGGATGATCTGGTGCTTTTTCTCCCTGAAAAATTCAAAATATTTCTTCTTGAGCTGCTGTGCATCCATGCATTAGGTAAAAGTGGATTTATTTTTAAATCTATTGTGCAAATTCTCTGAAGAGTTCAGATTCTATAAAGAGTTCAGATTCCCTTAAGGGTTCAGATTCTCTGAAGAGTTCAAATTCTCTTAAGTGTTCAAATCCTTTAAGAATTCTATTTCTTAATTTTGTGCTGATGGTCATGGGTTGCCTGTCCCTGGTTGGTTGGATTCTTTCCAACATGAGAATGATGATAGATACCGGGCGCAGGATGATGAGGATGGCTGCCGGGCGCAGGATGGTGGGGATGGCTCCCCGGGAAAGCGTGGTGAGGATGGTGGGCTTGATGCCCTGGCGCAGAAGGATGGGGCATAGAGCCTGTGAATTCTCCAAAGGTTTCGCCTTTCTCGCATTTTTGTTCATCTTTTCGTTTCAGGGCACGGAGAAGGATGAAGCCCCCTACAAGCAGGGTTATCAGGATAACGATGGCAAAGAATGCATCACTAGATATGAATCCGGCCCCAGCCTTATTTCCTCCGTCGGAAGTATTGCCATTTTGCGCAATCTCCTTCTGCAGCTCAAGAGAGGAATCACTCAGGCTTTCATTTGTTTGCTGGCCCTGCGACAGGCCTTCCGTTGCTGCAGGGGCAGTTTTAGTGCCGACGATCGCAAAGAGGGAATAGCCGGGGGTATCAGCGCTGAAATAACTGAACAGTGAATCTTCCCGGATAAATTCAGTCGGGAGGTCAGCCCAAATCCTGTCATTGCTGTCAAACTTCCTCAGCACGACAGTCTCAGGCTTAAAGCGCTCAACCCTGGGGATCTTGAAGATGATAGTTGAACTCTCGATGTTGGTGTTTGCGATCTTGTCAAGCGTTATCTTGACATAATGGTATACTGACTTTTCCTGGATCGGCAGCGAGGCATCCGTCGCTGTCCCCTTATCCTCTCCCGTATCAACTACAGTCACAAAGGAAGCAGTCACCGCATTTTTGACCTTTATCTCGATGGCATCGACCGCAATCTGGGGCGATGTGATGTCTATGGACTTCTTCTCTCCCGAAACAAATTTTCCGCTATTGACCGTCTCGCTGCTGCCCTTGACTCCCGGAGTCCCTCCCCCGCCGCCCCCACCGCCCCCTCCTCCACCGCCCCCTCCGCTGCTGCTGCCGCTGTTTGTGCTTGAAGGTGCGGTGGTCGCATTGACCATGCCAAAATTGCCAGATGTTGAGTTATCAAAAGTCACGTTCTCATTATTGCCGTCATCAATAGTCGAGATAAAATAGTAGTAGAGCCCGCTTGAGCTTAAAGAATGGGTGGCAGTGCAGATGCCTTCCCTGCAGGCAGAAGCATGGGCCACAGTCTTGGCGAGATCGGCTGTGGCATTGACTGCAGCTGCGCTGGTGTTGACGGAGGAATTTGCCCGATACCATACCTTATACTGCAGGCTGGTGTTGTCGCTGTTGTTTTGGATGTCTCCCGATACCTCAGTCCAGTTTATCGTCGTTACACCGCTTGCTGAAGAGACATTGGTGACCCTGGGGACGCCGGGCCGGATGGTGTCATTTGCTGTCCCGTTGAGGATGCCCGAGAGGATGCTGTCATTGAAGTTCCCTTTGCTGTCTACGGTCACAAGGGCATAGAAATAAGGTGTTCCGTTGACAGTCTTGTTGTCTTCAAAAAATGTGAAAGATTCCCTGCTTTCATTGGTGAGATTAAGCACGCTGGAATTAATCGCAGTGATGTTGCTGGTGAAGCGGTAGATCCTGAACGTCTCCCCTGTCTCATTTCCGTCCTGGCTCCAGTTGATCTCGATATTCCCGTCGCCGTCGCTGTCGGTGGCTGAGATCAGCGAGGGAAATGTTGTCGGCGGCTCGGCATAGGTGAGCTGGAAGATGCTGCTGTTGGAGGAGTTTGCCATGCCGTCATCGCATTGGGCTTTCCAGAAATAATTTGATTCGTTCAGCTGGCTCCAGTTGAACCTGACTGTGGTCCCGTTCGGGACAGAAAAATTTATGTTGATCCTCGTGATGGGGTTGGTGGCATTGTCGCCGTAGAGGTAGCAGGTCATGGTATCGTTGTCATCATCGGAGACGGTCATCGCTAAAATCGTGTGATTAGCCCTTAGGATTGTTGAATTTCCCGGCGATGCCAGCTGGGGGGCATTGGGCGCAGTGTTCGAAGAGGTGATGGTGCTGCTTGAGAAATTTGCAGAATTGTTCATCGTATCAAACGCAAAGGCGATGACCCTGATAGCCTCGGTAAGCGTGAAGTTGCCGCTGCTGAGATTGGACTTTGCTGTCGAGCCCGGAGCCACATTTGCAATAGTGTCGTTATAGATGTTTGTCCCATTGCGGAGCCACATGAAGGTGACAGATGCCGTCTGGCCGTCGGTGTCATTGTAAGTCGCATTCACCCCGATATCATCATAGTCGTTTGGAGATGTGTTATTGAAGGTTATCAAAGACAGAGAGGATAAGGTGTTTGCGACGAAAAATGTCGAAACTCCTGAGTTGTTGAGATTCCCTGAAGAATCGTTGGCATACCAGATGAAAGCGACAGTCTTGTTTGCAGTCTGGTTTGTTGAGAGGTTGATGTTCAGAAAATCGGATGCCGATGAGATGGTTCCATTGGTGCTGTTCTCCCAGGTTCCTGTCCCGTTCCACGAGAAGATAAAAAACGAATTCCCTATGGTGTCATTGATGGTGATGTTGAAGGATGCATTTCCGCTTCTTTTCATCTCGGTCGCATTGGTCTGATTGGCTGAAAATGTTGCCCCAAGCGTATCGAGCCTGAAAGCTACTGAGGTGGCATTGGTGGTGTTTGCAGAGCCGTCTCCGCCAAGGACCGTGATGTTGTAAAATCCGTCGCTGGCATTCCAGAGGGAAAGGTTCGTCGTTGAAGTGGCATTCCTTGAATTGTTCGCAAAAAGGAAATACGTCAGGGCATCGTTGTCATTGTCTGCGCAAGTGTATTGGATTGAGGGAGTAGAAGTATTCTTCCCTTCAAGGGGAAGGGTAATCCTGCAGCTGTGGGGGCCGATGTTTGATACCGGAAAGCTGAACTCATCTGAGGCATTCCAGATATTGTTGGTGTCATTGAAATAATATTTCCAGAAGACCATTTTGTTCTTGAACGCAGTCAGGGTCTTGTTTACCGTCATCAGCTGGCTTGTTGCCCTCCCCAGTGTCCCATTGGTCGCATTAAGCCAGGTTCCTGTGTCGTTCCATGCAAAGAAAAATCCTGACAGCCCTACGGAGTCATTTGCCGTAATGTTAAATTGGATGGTGTCGTTGAACTTTGGAGACGTGTTGTTGGTGATGTTGTCGGATGAAGGAAACGGCGCCTGGGTGTCAAGCTTCTGGATTGCAGCAAGGGCATCAACCCGGTAATAGAGTGTTCCGGAATCATTGATGAGCGCTCCTGTGGTGTTGAGTATGCTCTTGACCCGTGCCGGCGCCAATGAGGAATTGAACTGATACAGCAAAGCAGCGACGCCTGCAACATGGGGTGTTGCCATGGAGGTTCCTGAATTTGAGGCCGTGCCGCCATTTCTGGCGAGCGAAACGATTAAAGAGCCTGGCGCAAAGATGGTGCTGAACAAAGCCCTGTTGGAAAATCCCGAAATTCCGTCTGTCTTGGTAACGCTCCCTACTGCAGTGACATTCGAGCCGCAGGCAGGATACGATATTGAGGTGCTGCATCCGGTTGAAGCCCCGCAGCCGCTGTTCCCTGACGCAATAGCAACAAACAGCCCATTCCCTACGGCCGTATTTGCTGCGCTGGCAGTCGAATCGGAATCGCATGAAGATTCTGTGGTTGTTGAGGAGCCGATGCTCATGCTGATGACTGAGATGTTGAATCGTGACCTGTTGTCTGTGCACCAATCGATACCTGAGATGATATTGCTGTCAGAGCAGCTTCCGGCAGCATTGCAGACCTTAACTGCCACAATCCTCGCATCGGGTGCAACTCCCCTATACGTTGTATCATTGGAAGCGACGATGCCTGCGACATGGGTCCCATGGCCGTTATCATCCAAAGGGTCAAAATCATCGTTGACATAATCAAACCCGCCTGCAACTTTGCTGCAGTTTCCCTCGATCATGCTCGTGGTGGTGCAGTTGCCCATGCTCTGATGGCGGTAATCAACGCCAGTGTCAAGCACACAGACGGTCTGATGCAGTCCCGTGAGATTTGTTCCGTTTGGCCGCAGCGCCCAGAGGTCATTTGCGTTAATTTGGGGGACGCTGTCGCTCAGCAGGATATGTTTCTCACCGTCGATAGCAACCCTTGCTACAAGAGGATTGAGCATTAATTTTTCAAGCCCCTCCCTGGTAACATTGCCGGCAAACGCATTGATGGTGGAATACATCCGCTTAAGGCGGAAATCAGGTTTCACCGCCCGGTCAATTATTTCAGCCCCGACTCCCATGTCAATTTTTTCAGCTCCACTATAAGATGATATTTCAGCAGCGCTCAACCTTTTTCCCCCATTGACCCGCCGGGGCAGGTATTCCTCTTGAAGGTTTAAGTTTGCTAAAGCTCCCCATTGGGCATTTTTTATTTCCTGCTTCCGTTTATTCATTAAAGATTGCTGGCCAACTGAATTGGGCTGAGTTGATGAAACTCTCTTCGGCTGGATAGCCGCTGCTTCGGATGTGAATGTCTGAAAATTATTTTCTGAAGCCGGATTGTCTGAGAGGAAGACAATTACTGGAACTTCTTCCTGGGCGGCAAGCAAACGGGTGACTTTATCATCAACCTCGCCAAAGAGCGTGGCGCCAAAAAGAAGGATTATGGCTGCCAAAGACGGCCAAAGGGCATTATTTCCCATGCTTTCCCCCCTTAGCCTGCGTTCCTTCACCAGGCTGTGCTTCAGCCAGCATGCCTTCCCCAACCTGCCCCTTCATGAAATTTTCAACCTGTTTTGATATGATAAGCCCCTTTTCCCTGCACTGGCCGGTGAACTCTTCGTAGGTCTTGCTGTCAACGCTCAAAGAAATTGTCTGCTTGCCGTTCTTTTTTGGCATCCTTGTCAGTCCCTGCTATGCGTATGTATTAAGCTCCGGCAAGAGCGGCTCTGCCATCCTAAGGTCAAAACTCAACCGCCCTACCGAATCACGCTCGTCGTGGGGGGTCGCCCTCCGTCCGCGGACCGGAACGCTTTTTTCTCCCTTACGGGGACACAGAGCCTTTGCCCACACAATCGGGAGTTTTGAAGATGGCAGAGCCGCTCCGAGGGGAGCTTAATACATAATGCTATGCGAAAGTAAGGTATATAAGCTTATTTAAGATTATTTACGCTTATATATAAAGGTTATGGGGGGGAAACAGGATTTTTCGTGTTGAAATTTTCTGGATAGGTAGATCATAAGGTTTTACCCCTTCATTTCATAATAAATCAGGAAAAGTCGGTAACGAGAAAACCTAAGAGCAATCCTTATTTCAGCAGCCTTACGTCCTAATCTCCAACTTCTGACTCATCCGGGTATCAGCAAGGCTTTTGCCGATTCCCCTTCCGACAGAGAAAGACTGGCTGCTTGCGAGCCTGCTGAGGATATCGAAGAACGATGCATCATGCTCATACGGAACAAATGCAACGGTGATATTGAGCTTCTGCTCAAGAATCTGCCTTACTTCGCCTTTGCCCCCGATAACATCCACAAGGCCGAGCTCTTTGGCCTTCTTGCCAAGGAAAAACATCCCAGTTGCGATCTTCTCGACATCATCCGCAGGCATCTTCCTGTTTTCTGCAATTGCCCTGATGAATTCCTGGTGCAGCTCCCTCAGCTGCTCCTCAAACATCCTTCTCTCTTCGATGCCTAAAGGGCGGAAGGGGCTCCCGATCTCCTTGAATTTTCCTGCATAAAGCTGCTCGTAGGTGATGTTGTAGTCTTTCAGCAGGCCGGAGAACTGCAGATAGGACGCAGTGACTCCGATAGAGCCGGTGATGGACATGCTGCTTGCGACGATAGTGTCAGCTGCAGAGGCTATCCAGTATGCCCCGCTGGTTCCCGAATCACGTATCCATGCGATTGTTGTCTTGTTGACTGCCTTCACCGCATTTGCAATCTCTTCAGAAGCGACTGCTGAGCCTCCCGGGCTGTTGATCTCAAGCACGATTGCCTCGATCCCCGGATCCTGCGCAGCGTCTTCAAGGAATCCGATAATTTCCGAGGGTGAAGCGATATCCTGCTCAAACAGCATCTGCCCGTCCCCAAGAATAACCCCTTTTACAGGGATGAGGGCAACATTGCCGTTTTCCCTTGAGTCATCTGTGAAAAAAGACAGGCTCCCTGAAACAAGCCATGCAATGACGGTAAGGACAGCGATCACCCAGAGCATTGTCCTCCATGGGCTCCGCTCTTCTTGTTTAGCTGTCTTGTCGGTTTTCATTGCTTCATCTCTATGCTCATTGTATCCCCTCTATGCTCATTGTATCCCCTCTATGCTCATTGCATTATTTTTAGGTTTATCGGGAATGACATTTTGCCTGTTTATCTCTCAATATTCTTAAGCAGATTAATTGCCCTGAGCTTATTGCCTAAGGTTGCTGTCCATCGGCATCGACTGGGAGTATGCGTAATATTCAACAGTCCTGGTTTTTGTCAGGATTTCGCTAAGGCGCCGATTTCCTTTATGGAAAATCATCATGAGGGGGTCAGCGATCCCAAGCAGGAAAAAAGGGAAGATGGGGAGGAAAAACATGCTTCTTCCTGCAGCCTGCATAAATGTCAGCTTTTTGCCGTCAGAAGCAACAAAAAGCCTGAAGAAATATTTTCCCGGCGTTGTCTGGAGTTTGAACTCAAGCACAGCAAAGTAAAGCAGGACAAAAACTGAGATTGCTGTTGATACTATCAGGATTGAGCCCTGCAGCCCTTCATTGCTTAAGATGCGGGCAAGGGATTCCTGAAATGTTCCTGCTCCCGGCATGATGTTCCCGATGATGCGCCTGAAAGGGAACAGCACAGTAAGATTGATGATTGAAAGGTCAATGATAAATGCAAGAAACCTCTTCACAAATCCCGCAGGCCCGGCATAAAAACTCTGCTCTGGCAGCCCCAGCCACTTTTTCTTCGCCATACTCCCATTACAATCGCAGGCATATAAAAATGTTGCGGAAAGGGTTTTTTTCATGCCGATATGCAATCAGGGGTATCCGCATTTTATCAGCATCAATCACAAATTATATAAACATCTTGCAGGCTACAAGCCTTTCTATGGGTAAAAAGAAAGAAGAGATGGAAGCGCAGCAGAAGCTCCAGATGGAGATTTCGAGAATCCATATGCCGAGAGGAAAAGAAGTCTTTGCTATCCTTGTAGCGAGGCTTGGCGGCTCACGCATTAAGGCTAAATGTCTTGACGGAAAGGAGAGGATCTGCAGGATTCCCGGCAGGCTGAAGAGGAAGCTCTGGGTCAGGGAGGGTGATCTTATCATCGTTGAGCCCTGGGAATTCAACGCTGACGACAGGGGAGACATCCTATACAAGTATTCCAATGCTCAGGTCGAATATCTAAAGAGGCGTGACCTGCTGAAAGGCCTTGATGCATTTGAGGAGTTTTAAATAAAGAGCATAACTTTTTTGAGGAATTCTGGAGGGGTGTTTTAGGCAGGAATACAAAGAACAGATATGCCAAGACCAAGAACAGATATACCAATAACAAGAACAGGAATACCAAGAACAAGAATAAAAAGAAGCGTATTAATTGTTGAGGAATATTTCTGTTATAGGCTGTGCAATTTCATGGGCAGTGTAATAGAGCCCTGCTCCGATAGCACCGTAAATGAGCGATTCTAATGCTCCTCTGGCAAACTTTACCGGCCCCTGCTTCATCTCTCCCCATCGCCTGTAAAGGCTTGGCGCCCCCGATATCAATCCTGCTGCCAGGAGAAATGGCAGAGACCCAGACAGAGAATACCCGCTGATAGCCTCAGTTATGCCGCTTAATATCCCAAATCCGCCGGAAACCAGCGGAGTTGTCAGGTCGTTGATGTGTTTCTCGTCATACGCCGCCCTTTTCACTGCCATAGAGAAAGAGAACTATTACTATTTTATAAATCAGGAGGTCAGTTTGTATGAATTAAGCTCCGGCAAGAGCGGCTCTGCCATCCTAAGGTCAAAACTCCATCAAAAAATACAGCCAGCCCGTCGCGGGGGGTTGCCCCATCCGGGGACGCAGGGCCATCGCCAGACTCATCGGGAGTTTTGAAGATGGCAGAGCCGCTCCGAGGGGAGCTTAATTCATACGTCGGTTTTATACCTCAGGTGGCCGGAAAGGAATACTCTAAAGAAAAGTTGGTTTACCTCATGCCCCAAGCCCTTTCTGCCCCATCAGCGCATCCGCCAGCACAATTGCCATCATCGCTTCTGCAACAGGCACCGCCCTTATGGCAACACAGGGATCGTGCCTTCCAAAAACCCTTATTTTTGCCGGCTTCCCCCCAATAGTCAGCGTGTCCTGCTCCTTTGTTATCGAAGAAGTCGGCTTGATGGCAATCCGGACGACGATGGGCATTCCGTCTGAAATGCCGCCTAAAATGCCGCCCGCATGATTGGTTTTCGTGACAATTTTGCTGCCCTGTTTTGCAAAGATATCGTTATGCTCGGAGCCTTTCATCCTTGCAGCCCTGAAGCCATCGCCAATCTCAACCCCTTTGACAGCATTTATTGTCATCATGGCTTTTGCAATATTGGCGCTGAGCTTGTCGAAGACAGGGTCACCTAATCCTGCGGGGACATTCTCTGCAACTATCTCAACGATGCCCCCAAGAGAATCGCCTTCTTTCCTCACTTGCTCAATCTTTTCGCTCATGAGCATAGCGGCCTGCCTATCCGGGCAGTTAACCGGATTTTTTGCAATCTCCCCGAAATCAAGATTCTTTGCCTCAATGCCTCCAATCTCCCTCACATAAGCGATGACTTTGATTCCTTCCTTTTTAAGAATCTTTTTTGCGAATGCGCCGGCTGCAACCCAATTTGCCGTCTCCCTTGCAGAGCTTCTCCCCCCGCCCCTGAAATCATGGATGCCATACTTTTTCAGGTAGGTAAAGGTTGCATGCCCCGGCCGAAGGAGAGCTTTGATGCGCTCGTATGATTTTGAGTCAACATCCCTGTTCCAGATGAGCAGGGCAATCGGCATGCCTGTTGTCTTTCCCTCAAAAATCCCGGAAAGAATATGAATCTTGTCTTCCTCTTTTCTTGGCGTTGTCAGCCTGCTTTGCCCCGGCTTTCTCCGGTCAAGCTCTTTCTGGATTTCCTCTTCGCTGATCGGCAAACCCGGCTTGATCCCGTCGATAACTACGCCTATAGCTTTACCATGAGACTCTCCGAAAGTCATCATCCTGAAATTTTTACCGAAGGCTTGGTTTTGCCCTACGACCCACCCCGTAAGGGACTTCCCCCGGGTCGTCTCCGCCATGGCTGGATTTTTTCTGCAAAGTTTATTACGAAATTAATCCTCTTCCCTTTGTTAAACAACTCTTCCCAGCAATGCGCTGATCTTTTTAACAATTTCCTTTATCGGCTCATTCTGAAGCCCAATGACGATGTTGGCTGCTTTAAGGTAAGCTGTCCTTCTCTGCCGGTAGAGCGCATAGAAACTTTTTTTTGGATTTGCCCTGTCGATGATTGGAGGAATCCCACGCTTGAGCATCCTCTTGAACAGCAGTCCCGGCTCAACATCAAGGAAGATGGCAGTGCCAATCTTTTTCATAATATGCCTGTTCTTCTTCAGCACAACAGCCCCGCCGCCGGTGGCAAGGACAATGCCTATCTCTTCGTCGAGAAACTTGAGCGCCTGGGATTCTCTTTTCCTGAAATAGCCTTTTCCGTATTCTTTGTAGATTTCCCTGATGCTCTGCTTCTTCCCTTTCAAATGGCGGTTAATCTCAATTATGACTTCATCCAGGTCAATAAACCTTCGCTTCAGCTTTCTTGCCAATGCTTTGCCCACTGAAGTCTTTCCCGAGCCCTTGAATCCGATGAGGATGATGCTGCCGTTTCCTTTATATTTTCTGGCCATAACAATTTTTTTTGGATTTATAGATATAAAGGTTGTGATTATCCAGCAAGAAATGAAAGGGGGGATTAAGAATTAATTGGCCCCATGCCCCAGATTAGGACAACCTTTTGAGTCCATCTTCCAAAAGATTTAATAAGGTTCGCCTATTCTTTTAACATTGGATGATTGCCTTCGAACAATTAAAGCCAGGAATGATTTTGGAATCAGGAGAGGGGTATATACTGATTATAGGAACCCCTTTACCAAAATATCCGAGTAGAGGGGAACCTCTTCCAGTAGCTATTGCTTCAACCGATTGGACCCAGGAAGGATTCGGAGTTATTGGGTATGCCCGGAGGAAAACGGGCGGACTTGGGTGCTTAGGGCCTTTAGACAGAAATCTATTGGCTAATCCAGATTTTTCCCGTGATTTTAGCGAATTGCCCGAAGATAAATCTGCCAAAGTAAGGCCTGAACTTCTTGAACAATCCTTGAGGGAGATTTCCAGCAATAGTCCTTATTGTGACCCTCGCTTGTTTCATGTTATTGAGTTTAATCGTGTCCGAATGGATATTGAAGCATTATTGGGATATAATTCGACGGGACAATCAAGATCACAACTTTCTTAAGACTCACCCAAAAATGACTTAAGCTAAGTTTTTTAACTATCTAGTTTCCCCTGCGATTTATGAATGTTCAAAAAAGTAATCCTCGGCCCTATCAGAGAATTTATACAGGAAACTCCCCCAATTCTTTCATAGAAAATTCAATCTTCTCTTTGTTAAGGAGATTAACGATGGCCTTTTGGTTTTCCTGAGGGACGAGCATTGCATTTGGGCCGATCTTGGTCCCGCCAGCCTGGGCGAGAATTCCGCTATTTTTATAATATTTTTCCTCCCTCCCATAGAGCGACCTTGCCAGAGAGAGATATTTGCTTTTTTCTTTCGGCAGTTTCACCCTGAAAAGGACTACTCTCTCAAGGGGCTCCAGAGAAGGCTGCTTCCCATACATGACAATCCCTTCGGCAGCTATGCTGGTCTTGAGCTGCCATGCATGCACATCCCCCGCTTTGAATGATATGGGGTAAAAAAAATGCAATGATTTCCATTTCTCATAATCCTGTGAGGCATAAAACTTATTGAGCGCCCTTTCCGCTCCTTTCTTGACAACAGCTTCATCCGCTGCCCTGCAGTCTATGAAGAGGTCAATATCGCTCTCGCCTTCAAGCTCCCCCCGGACAGCCGATCCAAAAAGAAAGATGAAGCGGATGTTTTGGAGAAGAGCCCCGTCTAACGACAGGAAGGTGAGGAAGTCATGCGCATAGGCAACCGCCATTGCAGCCTGCTTAAGCAAAGGACTCACCATGCTTTTGAAGCTCATCTTCAATGAGCTTTTTGAGTTTCTGGAATGAAGAAACAACCTGTGAGATCTTTTCCCTGGAGGGATTTCCATAGATAAGAGTGTTCCTTTCTTCCTCGATTGCGCACATCAGGGAAAAAATCTCCTCCTTTTGGGGGAAAGCCATCCCGATCTTTCTTTCTGCCAACGGCAGGATTTTCTGGCCGGGCTTTGGTCTTTTGAACCATTCATGCTTCAGCTGGGCGCCGATGCTGATCTTTCCCAGCGCATGAAGATAAAGCTCCAGTATCGAGATTGAACAGGCTGAGATGTGCAGGCCGAGCGTTGAAGGCCGTTTTTCCATTCCCAGAGCTAACGCATCTTCAATCTCTGCAAAGTGCTCCTGGCAATGCTGCTTGTGGACGGCAATGGAGGTCATTATAGGAAGAAAAGTACCAATTATATTTAAAGTTTTTGGTACCAAAGTTCCTAGAAATAGGAAGAAAAGTTCCTATCTTGTCCAATAATAACAATTACTCCCAAGTGGTTAATAATCCGAAAGTTTAATAAATCCAGTGTAACTCTTAATCCCATGGTAAAATATCAGCTGGCATTGCCCGGTTCATTGGATGAAAAGCTCGCCGAAGAAATTTCAGGAGTAGTTCGAGAATCTTTTCTTGCAGCGAACCTAAGCAGGATTTACACTCAACTTCAATCAGAGGCATTTTTATCACTTTACCGGCCAGAAATGATTCACCAGTGGATTACCCAAACCGGGGGTGTTCTTGCTTTTGATGGTAAAAAATTAATAGGCACTGGATTTGTTATGGCAAGACAGGAGCATCATGAACAGGAGGAGGGCGGATTTTTATATGGATTATATGTATCGCCTGATTCCCAACGAGGAGGTATTGGGTCTTCTCTTCTGGTATATCTGCTGAGAGTGGGAAATACGATGGGTCTTCGTAATTTTATAGGGAAAGCGACAATGTTTCCTGGAGTCCTTGATTTTTATAAAAAAAGAGGATTCAGTAAGGGGGAAGTTGTATATTCAAAGGTAGGAGATGTAACCATTCCTTTTTTCGAAATACATTATAAAAGCAGCCCTTGGCAGTATGCTTTAAATAGGATTCTTTCATCCACCATAACCCTATGCCGGTCCAAAAAGTCATCCTTGTCTCTCCCCGAGGGTTCTGCGCCGGAGTAGACCGTGCGATAAAAGTTGTTGAGGAATGCCTCGCATTGTTTGGGAAGCCGGTCTATGTCAAGCACCAGATTGTTCATAACAGGCACGTTGTTGAAGGGTTGGAAAAGAAAGGCGCATTTACCGTTGAGAACCTTGATGAGGTTCCTGAAGGAAGCGTCGTTGTTTTCTCTGCCCATGGCAGCCCGCCTGAGCATTACCGGATCGCAAAAGAGCGGAAATTAAGATTGATCGATGCGACGTGCCCTCTCGTCACTAAAGTCCATCTGGAAGCAGTCAGGTTTGCAAGGCAGGGCTATAAGCTCATTTACATCGGGCATAAGAACCATGTCGAAGGGATTGGAGTATTGGGGGAACTGCCCGGAGAGATTCCCTTGGTTGAGTCTGTGGAAGATGTCAATGCTCTTGAGATTGGAAATCCTGAAAAACTGATTTATCTCACCCAAACTACATTAAGCGTTGATGAAGCTTCAGGAAT
>JACPBV010000035.1 GCA_016180135.1 Candidatus Woesearchaeota archaeon | reverse complement strand
CTTGTCAAGCTGCCTGAGCTTCTCCATGACCAGGCTTCCTATGAAAGAGCTCTGGATCTCTGTTGACTCCTGCTTCCTCAGCTCAGCCTCTATCTCATCCACTGCCCTGTCAACATTCTCAATGCTTATCGGCCGTTTCTCACAGGCCTTGAGCATCCCACGCTTCAGCTTGTCCCTGTCAAACTGCTCACGGTTGCCGTCTTTCTTGACGATGCTCAGTTCAATCTCCTCGACACGCTCGTAGGTCGTGAACCTCTTTTTGCATTTGAGGCATTCCCTCCTCCGCCTTGTCAGCGAGAGGTCAGGGGTCTCTCTCTTGTCAACTACCTTGTTCTCAAGCGAATGGCAGTAAGGGCATTTCATAAGGGCCTGATTGAACTGGCTAATATCCTTTTTTTAAATTCTTTTTTGGCAATGAAAAAATTTTCAACAACAACGGGCTCGACGGTCAAAATTCCTCTGAGGAATTTTGCCCTGCTCGGGCACCCCGTAAGGGACAAGCCCCGCCCTCGCCTCGCCAATGTTGTTGAAAATTTTGAATGTTTTTCGTCGTGCTTAAACTTTTATTAAATTGTGATTAAATTGTGCAATTGTGCTTATCAAAGCAGATTACCACAACCTGTTGTGGTCATAGGTTATATTTAAACTTTTGTTTTCACCGGGCAATAAACACATTTTGGCGCGGCTAAAACCCTGGTGTGCAACTACCAACCGCTGGAGCCTCATCCTATCTTCAGAAACTTCAGCTTGTTCAGGTGCAAGATGATCAGCGAAAGAATGACGGCAGCTGAGGCAATCTCAAACTCACCCAATCCTATCGCTGCGCCGATTGCAGCAACCGCCCATACTGAGGCAGCAGTCGTTAGGCCTGCAACATGATCCTTTTCTTTGAAAATTGTGCCGGCCCCCAGAAATCCAATGCCGGTGATAAGCCCGGCTATAATCCTGGCTCCTTCGCTTGGATAGATTTGAGTGCCGACGAGCACAAAAAGCGCAGCCCCTAAAGAAACGAGCATATGGGTCCTTATCCCTGCAGGCTTGCGGGTTATTTCGCGCTCAAGCCCGACAAGGCCGCCTGCGATGGCAGCGCCAACAAGCCTGGATATGACTCCAGATTCAATCATACACAGTTCTTTGCCCTTTGAGTATAAAAAACTTTTGGAGGATTGCTGGCCACAATCATCGAGGATTACTTGCTGCCCGCCAAGCCAAAAATAACCTCAAACGCTTTAAGCAGTTTGTCTTCGTCAACGATGATGATATGCTCACGGGGAGCTATCAGCGCTGCATTGATGCTGATGTCGTTCTGGCCTAATTCCCCCGAGATGACGGCAAACACTCCAGGCGTTTTTTCCAGCTCAGGAGGATAGGATATTTCTATCATTCCGACTTTGTTGTTCTGGCTTAAGATATTCTTGGGAGAGAAAAGCCCTTTTACTTTGTCCATGTTCTTCCTGTCAACAATAAGCGTGAAGGTGTTGTAGCCTTCCAAAATCCGGATGGTGTCATGCAGCTGGTAATCAGCGATCTTTTCCGGCCTTCCCAATGAGGTCTTGACTTCATCTGCGCGCTTCAGCAGCAGCATTGCCATCTTAGTCTTGATGCTTACTTTCGCTTCTTTGAGCATCGCATAGGCTGAGAGCTGCTCTGCTTTTTTCGGCAGATGCTCTTTATACCGCCTGACGGCGCTTATCACCGAGTCAAGCGACGCATCGAGCTTCTGCTCTTTGATGAGCGATTTTGCAAGGCCCCGGATGTTGATGATGCCTCTCGCAAGAATTTTCCTCAGCGCAATATCCCTGTCAATCAGGTTCCAAATGACCGCTCTGATGGTTTCCTCGCCCATAAGCCGGAAGTGATGTGTCAATATTTAAATATTTTGCTGAAATGTGTCAAATATCTGATATTTCTGACAAATAGGCCAAAAGGGTTAAAAGCCAAGCTATCTTTCTGCTGATGCATGGACAATGGGTTTTTGCAGAGGCCGGTGGCGGTTATCGGTGATGATGCTGCACTTAATTCCCTCATCGGGTTTTCGGATGGAAATTGCGGAACGGATCGCAAAACTCCTCTTGAGATTATAATGGACCATTACGATGGAAGAAGATTGTTAAACTATCAATCGCTTGCATTGCTTGAGCAGCATATCAGGGCAGACAGGCCAAGTATTGCTTTCTGGCTGCTTCCTTCAGACCCGTTCATGCTAACCCTGGCTTATACTCTCAACGGCTCTCCACCCCTGGCAGATTTGCAGCGCGCATCTGCTATTTTAGGGAGTTATTCACCGTTTCAGATTGTAGCAGTCAAGCCGAGCCGTTCAGCATACCATCTTCAATCCCCTATCATTACTGTCCGTGCCAAGGACCTGGCCGGCTACCTAAGGCAAAGGGTTGAGCCAGGATTCAGGCGGCCATCATGACCCAAAATGATTCTTTCAAAAAGTATCCCCTAGAGGCAGGCTTTTGAAAACTAATAGCAAATCTCGTTAATTATCGAAATATTGCGAGATTTTCTAGTATAGTAAATCACCTTTTGGATTTTCGAGAATTTCGGTGATTTACTATAAACCAAGCTAAAGATAAGGCGCTAAACCAAAAGCTGCGGGATAAAACTCCTATAAAATCTTCCAATACCTTTAAAAAGAAAGGCTGTTTCTTCCGCCGTTAGTATACAGCCTGCAAGAGTTAGGAGCGGGCCCGTAGCGAAGCATAAACAAGAACAACAGGTGAAGGAAGAAATGGAATTTAGAGAAGGAGGCAGTGGCGGAAGAGGAGGCCACAGAGGAGGCTCAAGAGGAGGCCACCGAGGCGGAGACCGCGACAGTGGATTCGGCGGCGGAAGCTTTGGAGGAGGAGGCGGTTTTGGCGGCGGAGGATTCAGAAGTGATTTCCCTCCCAGAGAGATGCATAAAGCAGTCTGCTCTGACTGCCAGCAGGAATGCGAAGTTCCCTTCAAGCCTACAGAAGGAAGGCCGGTATTCTGCAGGGATTGCTTCAAAAACCACAAGAAGTTTTGACGGTGTATAAATTACAAGGTAATTTACTGCACTAGAAAAAAGCAAAGCTTTTTTTGTTCTTCTTTTTTCATTATTTTTTCTTTTTTTTCTTATTTCTTTAATAATTTATTCAGTTCTGCAAGAAGGGAATGGCATACTGCTTCGTCATCGCTGTCTGCGATTAATCTCAGGGTGTTTGCCTCAGTCCTGGAAAACCTCATCCAGAGGAATGTTGAATCACCTGCCACTATCTTCAGCCCCCCGTTTTCATCGCCAGTTTCCTGAAAGTGAAATCCTTTTTCTGCAAAATGATCTTTCACCGCCTTTCTTATGGCGCCCTTATCAGGCGATTCCGAAAATACTAATGTATCGCTTTTTGTGAAGAATGCCGGAAGAGATGCCAAAAGAGAAGAGATGTTTTTTCCCTCTTCAGATATTATTTTCATGACAAGAAGCAAAGTCAGGATGCCGTCTCTGCAGGTGCCCGGGTGGATGATGATACCTCCATTGCTCCCTTCTCCGCCAAGAGGGCTGCTGAGCCTGCGCATGGCCTCAACAACATTGATTTCCCCAACTTCAACTTCCTCAACTTTGCAGCCATGACTTTCAGCGATCTTTCTGACTGATTGAGATGTTGCGTCATTGATGGCTATCGCGCATCCTTTATGGTTTGCCAGGATATTGCCTGCAACCAGCCCCAAGACCGCATTCCCGTCCACCAATTTACCGTCGGGAAGAAGCATCTCGACCCGGTCTGCATCACTGTCAAATCCTGCCCCCAACGAGCACCCATGCCTGAGGATATGCCTTTTCAGGTATTTTAATGACGCTCCATTGGGCTCGATCTTTCTTCTGAAATTCCCAGCCGATTCGTTGATGATGATGACGTTAGGTATAGCTAAACTGTCAAGGATCTCCCGTAATGCGATGCCTGCCCCGCCGTTAGGGTCAGCAAGTATTTTATCCGGGAGTGAACGTATTTTCTCAATTCCTTCTTTTCCAAGGATCAGCTCAAGCAGCGCAACATATGCAGACAAGGCCTCATCACGCCTCAGCCTGATCATCTGATGTTTTGCAGACTGTATTGTGGCAACGCTCCTTATATGGGCGGAATCGATGATACTCTTCATGACTTTGGCGGATACGATTGCCCCAGTCCCGTCAAGCAGCTTAAAACCATTGAACTCAGGCTCATTGTGGGAAGCAGTGACCATAATCCCCCCGTCAGCGCGAAAATGCCTCACCGCCTGCTCGACGGCAGGAAGGGGCAGGACTCCAACGTCTATGACTTCAGAAAAAGGCAGGATGATATTATCTTTGATGGCATCAGAGTGGCTTCTTGTGTCTCTTCCGACAACAAGCAGAGGCTCTCTTTTGGAGGTTTCCTTCAGATGAGCATAGAATACCGCACCATACTTCTTGGCAATCTCAAGAGTCAGATCACTCCCATAGATTCCCCTGACGCCGGAAAAAGATTCGATCAGCATTATATCATTTAAAATTAAGGGTTGCTTTTAAAGTTATAGGAAAAGTATCTGCTAACGGCTAAGAAAAAAATAAGCCCCATTCCGGAAGCACAATGGGACGATAACTGCCAAAAAACAAACCTTTAATAATCTCAGGGAGAAAAGGAGCAATATGGCGCAGCAGGAGATGTCTGAAGAGCAGATCAAGGAGCTTCAGGAGAAGATAAAGAATATGTCGCCTGAAGAGCTCAGGGAATTCCAGAAGAAGCAGTGCATCTTCTGCCAGATAATCTTAGGCAAAGTGCAGTCCAAGAAAATCTATGAAGATGACAAGTCTATAGCGATCATGGATATCAATCCTGCAAACCCAGGGCATGTGCTTCTTCTTCCGAAAGAGCATTATGCCATCATGCCGCAGCTTTCTGAGGAGGAGATCGCGCATATCTTTATGGTTGCAAAGACAATCTCCAACGCATGCCTGCGCGCATTAGGGGTGACGGGAACAAATATTCTTGTCCAGAACGGCGTTGCGGCCGGCCAGAGAGCGCAGCATTTCATGGTGCATATCATCCCACGGAAGGAAAATGACGGAGTGCCTTTCCAGCTCCCGCAGAAAGAGGTTCCTGAAGCTGCGCTTGAACAGGTGAGAAAAAAGCTGGAGAGCCATCTTGGGATGCAGCCGGCAAAGGGCCATGCGGGGATGAAAGCGTGGACTGCAAAGCCTGCCGAGCCAAAGGGAAGATCTGCGGCAGCAGGATTTCCCGAAATGCTCAAAAACAAGCTAATCAGCAGCATCAATGAAGCGCAGGATGAAGAAATTCCTGGTGAAAAGATTGCTGGGCCTTCAGAGCAGGAAAAAAAGATTATTAAATCTTCAGAGCAGGAAAAAAAGATTATTGAATCTTCAGATCCGGATAAAGCAAGTGATGAGGCAGCTGCCGAAAAAATGCTATTAAATCATGAGAAGAAAAATGCCCGTGAATCATGGAAATCCCGCAGAAGCGGGAAGGAAGGCGAAGAAAAAATTAAAAAAGCTCCAGGCAAAAAAAGGGGTGGGAAGGAAGCCGACATCAATCTTGATGACATCGCGCGCCTTCTCGGAAGCTGATGGCAGAGCAGCAAAAATGCATCCTGTGCGACATCATCCGGGAGGTGATTCCCGCAAAGAAGTTCTATGAAGATGACGATATAATCTGCATCCTGGATTTCAACGGGGCAAATGCAGGCCATTCGTTCATCCTCCCCAAAGAGCACATTCCTATCCTGGAGCAGATTCCCAATTTTCTCGTCGGAAAGCTGTTCAACACAGCCAATAAGGTCTCATCAGCTATCTTTGATGTGCTGAAAGTCCAGGGGACCAATATCTTTGTCTCCAACGGTGTTGCGGCAGGGCAGAAAGTTGCCCATGCGCTTGTCCAGGTCATCCCCAGGATGGAAAATGACGGCGTCCAGCTTTCCTGGCCCCCCAAGCAGCTGACCGAAGAGGAGATGTCCACCGTCGAGCTGAAGCTGAAGGATGAGATCGGCAGGATAGGGTTCGGAAAGGAAGCCGGCCAAAAAGCAAACGCCCCTGCAGCAAAAAAAGCCCCCCAGCCTATCGAAGAGGCTGAAGGCGAAGAAAACTACCTCGTGAGGCAGATGGAGAGGATACCTTAGGATAATCCTGCTTTGATGAATCACCAATTGTTGGATTTAAGCTTTACACATCTATCCATATTTAGCTTGAACATTTGTTCCCAAGGACTCAATAAACGGAATGGCGTGTTCAATCATAAACTCGGCCTGCCTTGTCGTAAACATCTTCACGTTGTCATAATGCGCAGCGATTTTTATCATCGTATTTTTATCAACGCCTTTTGTAGCCCTCCCTTCCACTAAGGCAGAAAGTGGATTTCCTGTTACATCACTTGAAGAGAGAGTTTGGCCTGTGAACCCTAACCGCCCTATCAGCCTTTTGTATTCAAGTCCAGCAACCCCATCGGCAACTGATTCAAGAAATTGATTTACATCCTCTGCTGAAGGTTTTCCCCCAAGCTCAACGGTTAAATCGACAACCGAAACTGCCTCATGAGAGCCCCTGACGGAACTACCATCAAGCTTTCCTGCCAATTCAGGAATAACCTCGCCAACCATCCTTGCTGCGCCAGTAGTTGAATATTTATATCCTACTGGAGCTGCGCGAGCCCTTTCAAGCGCCCCATTCCAACCGTCCTGTGTGGCCTGATCATTGGTAAAGGCATGAAATGTAGTCATAGCTCCGCGCTGGATGCTATACTTCTTATGGAGGGCGGATGCAAGAGTTGCAAGGCAGGTTGTTGTGCATGAGGCTCCCGAATATATGGGGTCTTTAGCCAAATCGGGCGGGCTTTGGGCCGGATCTTGTGACCTATCATTAACCCCCATCACATAGGCCTTTATTTTTTCTTCCAGTGGCTTTCCGGGCTCAGCCTTTTGTTCTTTTGGAGGCCCGCTAAGGTGGACTAGCCTAGCGCCTGCGTCAATATGCCGCTGCGCTGTGCTCCTGACAAGATAAAATCCAGTTGAATCATAAACAACATCAACGCCAAGCTCTTCGTAAGGAACCTTTTGGGGGTCTGTTTCACGGAAAACCGGTATTTTTATTTCCCTGCCATTTTTGGCATCAGGGAATCTTATGGATCCTATCGACTCTCTCCCTCCATGAAATGTAATGCGGGTAGTATCAGATTCTACGGGGACATCATCAACCCCAACTCTAAAGCCACGAAAATTTCGATAGACTGAATCAAAATTAAGCAAGTAAGCAAGTATTTTTGGCCCGTAGTCTTTATGGGCATCATTTACACCGACAATCTTGATTGGCAGGCCCCTATGCTCATAAACAACTCTCATCAAATCGCGCCCTATTATTCCCGGGCCATTCACAAAAACATTAAGATTTCTTTCTGCCATTTCAAATCCCCCCATTTTTGATTATTTTATAAACAAAAATTACTGATGTTAATGATAAAAAAGCCAGTTTATATGTTTTCCCATAGTGCAGAATATATATCGTAAATTTTCCGAACCCTGAATATTCTTAATCCTGAACTTTCCGGCAGAGAAGGGGGACACAATCCACAAAACAAGCATTCTTACTGCTTTACCAATCCCCTGATCAATCTCATCCAATCCCCCATAAATCGTTAATATTAAATAAGGCCCGGCTCTTTCACCTTCTTATGGGCCTGTAGTCTAATGGATCAGGACATACCGCTTCGGCGTTATATTCCAATGATGAAACGGTAGAATCAGGGTTCGAACCCGGGATTATTCCGGCGAAAGTCCCTGCAGGCTCATTTTTATATTATTTTAGATTTTTTTATGTTTTGGATTATTTAATCGACAATTAACCTACATTAATAATAAAATTTAAATACAATGGCACTTTTTTGGATTAATAAGGGTGCTAAAATGCTATTTGATAAACTCCGGATAAAACCACTTAGATCCAAAAAGCAAGCTACAAGCGAAAGACTTTTGAAAAACCGGATTAGGGGTCAAGCTGGGGAAAAAATGGTATCTATAAATTATGGTTTTATGGGATATTCAGTTAAAAGAACCGGTATAGGAAGTGATTTCGAGATAGGAAAACAAGATTTACTCTCTGGAAAAATAAAAGAAAAAGAGTTAATTGAAGTTAAGACGGGAAATGCTAAACTCTCTAGATTACAGAAGAAAACCCAAAAGAAAAAAAGAAACTTTAGAGAGATAAGAATTAATCCCCCAGGAATCTATTGAAATAATCGGTGTCAATTGTAGAAATATTAGGATTTGGATCATATCTTAGGCTTGGTAAATCAAAAATTTGAGGTGATGAAGAAGGATGCCAAACTTTTTAGCTGGTTTTAAGGCAAAGACAAAAAGACCGATACGTTTTAAAACCAAATCTGGACGGACAATTAAGTTCAAAGCAAGAAGGCAAAGCCAACGACGAAAAAGAGTTAGTTTCTAGGTTTACTTTCAAATTATTTATTATTAATTGAGGTTAGGGTGGTTAATTTCCACACCCTCGTATTTGTTGGACAATCTTAGAGCAAGAGGTTAAAGAGTTTTAAACAACACATAGGCACAAAAATCAAATCGAAAGTCCCTGCAGGCTCATCCTTATTTTTCCTGCAATGCCTCCAGCTATAGAATGGCCTGCTGATTTTCCTTCTGCCCTATGAACAAGTCAAGGAAGAAGCGCTTTAAGGGATTTTCAAGGCATAGATTTTTATAATAAAGCCGACGAACTGGTGATTTATGGAAACTAACCCAGAAAAAGGAAATGATGCGTTCGGGCAGGTAGAGAAAGTTCCCCTTAAGGGAATCAGGAAAGCTATAGCAACTGCTATGATGAACTCGCTCCAGAAATCCGCCCAGACAACCCTGTTTGACAGCGCAGATGTTACGGAGTTTCTTGCTTTCCGGGAGCAGGAGAAGGAGAAATACAGGAAGAAAGGGATTCATGTCACTGTCACTCCATATTTTATCAAGGCAATCGTTGAAGCGCTGAAGAAGCACCCTTCCGCAAACGCATCTGTCGACGATGAAAAACAGGAAATCATCCTCAAGAAATATTATAACGTCGGTGTTGCTGTGGACACGCCATCGGGGCTGATGGTTCCAGTGCTGAAGGATGCTGACAAAAAATCCATTGAGCAGATCGCTAAAGACGTTGCCGAATTGGGGGAGAAGGCGAAGAGCCGGAAGCTGTCTCTTGCAGACTTCAAAGGCGGAACATTTACTTTGAGCAACTTAGGGGCAATCGGCTCAACCTATGCAACCCCCATCCTGAATTATCCCGAAGCAGCTATTTTGGTGACGGGAAAAGTCAGCGATAAAGCTGTTGTCAGGGATGGAAAAATTGTGGCAAGAAAGATTTTGCCTTTATCGTTCACGTTCGACCATCGGGTTCTTGACGGAGCGGAAGGGGCAAGGTTTTTGGCGGAATTAAAGATGGCGTTGGAAACTATTGAAAACCTTAAAGAGATAATCCAATGAAAGAAGTATCTATCTACAATAAAATAAGTATCTATGCCCGGAGACTTCCAGGGAGATTAATCCTTGTTAGCCAAAATTTTTGAAAATGCCGAAAATTGTGAAGGGGGCGAAAGGTTTAAAAATAGTGCTGCCTTCCCGTTATTTGAAGAGGTGGATGGAATAGAAAATGAATGCTCAAAGTGTTGAAGGTATGTATGAATTGAGATTTGATAAACCTGTTCATGCGGCGGATGTTATAGATGCTGTTTTTCGATTAGATGGTCAAACAAGAAAAGTAGTTATTGATGAAGCTTCAGTTGATTCTAGACCCGGAATTTTTATCCATGATGGAAACCCACCAGAGTGGGATCCAATTGAAAGAGCTAGAAAGATATACCTACATGTAGATTATAATGGACCTACTACTGAAAAACCAATTGAAGGAAGCGGGACTCACTTTAATATCTCCGGTTCGGTAGTTACTCCCGAATTAGTTGAACAAGTCCAAGCAGAACTGTCTGGGAAATAACCTTTTGCCCCTTAATTCTTTTTCTTTTATTGTCCTTTGGGCTCGATGCACTGCCTTTTCAAAAACTCAGCGTATTTTTCCCTGAAAAATTTTTGCCACGTTGCACTTTCGGGCTTTCAGCCCTCAGGTCGGGAAACAGCGTGAGTTGCAAGGATATAAAACTGCCCCAGTTATCTTGCTTCTATCACAAGTTTCCCTGCATCCGGGTGGATATAGGCTTCTTTTCCTTCCGTAAATTCAAGGAAATCTGCTATCTTTTTTGGTATCCTGACAGCCAGGCTGTTCCCTGTCCGGGTTATCTTTGTCTTGAGCCCGAGTCCCCAGATGCCTTTTTCTCTTGCAGACAATTCTATCCTGGCAGTCGTCTCAGAGTCAGTAAATGATTCCTGGCACGATGAGCAAATTTCGGCCGGAAACTCCCCTAACAAAACTCCAAACATCTCTTCATGCACCTTTCCCTTGTGCAGGGTTCCTTTTTCGCAGATTGGGCATTTCATAGTCACCACCTCGGCTTTACTGTGATAACAAAGTATTTTTCTCCTATCTTCCTATAAACTACTGTGAAAAACCGAAAGTCAGATAAAATTTTCCCTGGGTCCTGAAACCCTTTAGACCCCCTTGAGATCCCTTCTTCGACTTCCCTTTCTGAAATGCCCCTTTCCACCATTTGTTCTCTTGCATGTTTGCTGTAGAGGATGTCAATAGGCATCTTTTTAACACCAGTAAGTTAAGTAGTTACCAGTGTTATTTAAATGTTTCGCTCAAAATCAACCGCACACACATCTCCTTTTCTTTCGCTGCCTGAACCAAAGAACTTCTCCTCGCTGTATTCTGATGCTACAAGATCATGCGCCCTTCGCAGCTCATCGAGAGAAAGCTTGTCTGGGCCTGCAGACTTGACAATGGCATTTGATGAAAAAGAGCCGATAAGAGCCTGATACAAAACTGAAGGATTGGCCTTTATCAAGGCGTTTATACCGATGATATCCTTCATTTTTTCAGGAGGAAAATTGAGATACCTTGCCCATAACCCGGTCTTGTCTGAGAAGAATATCGAGCCGTGCTGCAAAAATACCCTGCCGCCGTTATATTGCGCGCTTCCTGCAATCTTTTTTCCATCCACCATCACATTATTCGAGCCGTGAAGATAGGCTTTCAGGCCAATTTTTTCAATGGCTGCAATGATCCAACTGCAGATTTCCTTGTAGGCAGGTATATTGACCTGAGCTTTGGCATTATCAGTCCCGCTAATTCCATTAAAAATAATATTGGGGGCGATCACTGAATAAGTAAAATCTTCTCCGTTATGGAACAAAGCATTCCCGCCAGTCTGCCTCCTCACAAAACCAACTCTGTCATCGGAGCAGTTCTTCAGGTTGACAATCCCCGGGCTTTGCCCCTTTCCTATAGAAACGCCGCCATGCTCCCATTTATAGAAGCGGATTACCGGTGGAGAAGCCCCTTTGAGGACCGACTCATAGAGCGCATAGTCTATTGCCATGTTCATCTGCGCAGAATGCTTCTCAATGCCGATGATGCGGAACATAAGAAAAGGAAATACTGGCATTGATTTAAAGGTGATGGAACGTGGTATGTATTGGGACTTAGGCTATAGCCTTTATTTGGAAAGTGCAATCCCATCTTTGCATGATAAGCTTTAAAACAAACCGCTGTTTCCCCATCTTTCATGACTGAAGAATTATCTCCTCCATCAGTAGATTATGTTTTGCCCAACGAAAATTTTCCTTTCCCTCATTTTGTCAGCAAGATTTCTGGTGAGCAGCCCGGGACTGAATGCCTGACAAACTTATTTGATCCTTTCTCTTATGATGGAAAAAGCCCGGTGGAGCCAGGTATCGCTTTGGCGCTGGAGCCTTTTTTTCATGCTGCGATGAATGCCGGCTATTTTGTTGGCTTGAACCGGGGGAGCTATATTGAAATCTGCAAGGCATATGGCCTCAATGGAAGCTTTTTTCCTTCAGAACTCAGCAGGCCTGTTGCTTATGGTTATCTTATCAGAAAAGAGATTGATGGAGAAGCGATATGCTTCCCGTCATACAGGGCATTGTCAGCGTCGTTATTCAGGGAAAAGCCGGTTAAAAAGAGTTAGGTTTATTTATCAGGTCGACTTTATGCGCTTATGCTCGTCAACAACGTCCCTTACCGCACCATTTTTCTGAAGCCAAGCAATGCCAAGGCAGTCCACATCATCGACCAGAGAGCTCTTCCGTTCAAATTTGCCATTGAGGAGCTTATCAATGTTGATGACACTGCAAAAGCGATCAGAGAGATGCATATCAGGGGGGCTGGGGCGATAGGGGCTGCTGCCGGATTTGGGATGTATCTTGCTGCGCTGGAGGCTCCTCAGAACATAGGATTTGGCCAATTCCTGAGGCTTGCTGGCAAAAAGCTCATCGCAACAAGGCCCACTGCAGTTAATCTGTCATGGGCAGTTGAGAGGCAGCTGGATGCGATCGCAAAAGGAACCAATTTTGATGAAAAGATATCCATAGCTTTGGAGACGGCCCAGGCAATTGCAGATGAGGATGTCGAGCAGTGCAGGAAGATCGGAGAGCATGGCCTCAAATTAATTGAAGAGATATCAAAGAAGAAAGATGGTCAGCCTGTGAACATAATGACGCACTGCAACGCCGGATGGCTTGCTTTCGTCGATATCGGGACTGCGACTGCGCCTCTTTATCTGGCAAGGCAGAAAGGGATTAAAGCGCATGTTTTTGTCTCTGAGACAAGACCGAGGAATCAGGGTGCCTCCCTTACTGCCTGGGAACTTGAGAATGAAAAAGTTCCTTACTCCCTCATTGTTGATAATGCAGCCGGGCATCTGCTGCAGCGAGGGATGGTTGATATGATCATTGTCGGGTGCGACAGATGTTCAAGGAACGGAGATGTTGCAAATAAGATTGGGACTTACCTTAAGGCAGTCGCAGCCAAAGAAAACAATATTCCGTTTTATGCTGCTGTCCCGTCCTCTTCGATTGACTTCAGGATTTCCGACGGGCTGAAGGAAATACATATCGAGCAAAGAGATGAGGATGAAGTCAAATCTGTCACCGGAAAGGATGAAAAAGGGAATATGCAAAAAGTCATTTTGGCGCCGGAAAAAAGCAGGGCGCTGAATTTTGGCTTTGATGTTACGCCGGCAAGGCTGATAACCGGGCTGATAACGGAAAAGGGGGTTTGCAAAGCGGATGAAGAAAATTTGATGAAGTTATTTCCCGAAAGAAAGGGATAACCTTAAAAAAAGAGTTGGGTTCTTAAATCAGATTGAGGCTGGACATTATGCAATGGGGAATGAAAAACAGGCTGTCAAGGATTTTTGATCCTGTGTCAAAAAAAACGGTGATGCTGGCAGTTGACCACGGCTACTTTCAGGGCCCTACCACCGGATTAAGGGATCTGGGAAAGGCTGTTGCTCCCCTGCTCCCGTATGCTGATTCTTTGATGATAACAAGAGGCGCATTGAGAAACTGGATCTCTCCTGAAATGAACAAACCTATCGTGCTGCGCGTTTCAGGCGGACAGTCAATCCTCAAAGAGCTGTCCAACGAAGTTTTAACCACTTCAATCCAGGAAGCTATAAGGCTCAATGCATCTGCTGTCACCTGCTCAATCTATGTCGGCGGTGAGTTTGAAAAGGAGAGTCTTGCAAACCTTGCAAAGCTTGTTGATCTTGGTGAAGAGTATGGGATTACGGTTCTTGCAGTAACTGCCGTCGGTAAAGAGATGGAGCGTGATGCCCGCTATCTGGGGCTTGCCTCAAGGATTGCCGTTGAGCTTGGAGCGCATATGGTAAAGACGTATTACTGCAAAGACTTTGAGCAGATTGTTGAAGCCTGCGGCAATGTTCCTGTGCTTATCGCCGGCGGAAAAAAGATTGATGAAAAAGATGCGCTCTTGATGGCCAGGAATGCTGTTGACGCCGGCGCAAAGGGGGTGGATATGGGAAGGAATGTGTTCCAGTCCGACAATCCTGCCGGGATGATAAAGGCAGTGAGGGCTGTGGTGCATGATAAGGCTGCTGTTGAGCAGGCATACCAGGTGTACAAAGAAGGGAAGAAGTGATGGTTATTTAGGTGAGTGTCCCATTGCACTATTATGGTTATGGCAGAAAATACTCGTAGAACGGAACAACTTCTATTTTAAACCCGTCTTTCGTAATTGTGTCCTTAGCCTCATACGTAAGCACAATCCCTTCTTTAATGTTAAACTTCCTCATAAAAACCAACAGAGGCTTCACTTCAACATCCTTCACCTTGATTTCAACCGGAATAACCAGGCCATCAACTACTTTGATGGCATCAACCTCGTTTTTGTAGGTATCCCTCCAGAAAAAATCTGATTGGAGCTGTAGGACAATAGCTGCCTCAAAAACTTTTCCGAATTTGTCCGATTTTTCCACCAATGCGGGCGATAGGATAGTGGGGTAGTATTTTTTCAGTTTCCTTTGCGTCTTTCTTGCGTTCCGTGAGTAGTTATACAGCTTCTTTAAAAGAAATGACTGCTCAAGATAGGACAGATAGAGTGAGGCCGTCTGTCTTGAGATGTTCAAGTCGTTTGCCACACTGTCAATCTCAATGATCTCTCCGGGGTCTGCAAGAATCATAGAATACAGCGATTCAAGGATTGCCGGCTCCTCAACATGGAAAATAGCAGGGATATCTTTGTAGATTATCTTTTCGATAACCAGCTCTTTTATGTATTTTTTGACAACATCCGGGCTTTTGCCGGCCATTTCGGGAAATCCGCTGCAGGAAAGATAGCCGGTAAACTCCCTGAGGAGCTCTTCCCTGTAAAGCTCCTTATTTTCGTATTTTTTCCCCCGGAATGAAAGGTATTCCTTAAAAGACAGGGCTTCAACCCGAAACTCAAAAATCCTGCCAGCAAGGCTTTCCCTCGAGCGTTTCCTTATGAACAATGATTCAGAGCCAGAGATAATAATTTTTATATTTGGATGCAAGTCATAGATTCTTTTTACCTGCTCCTGCCAGCCTTCAACTTTTTGTATCTCGTCAAACAAAAATAGGAATTTTCCCTTGTCAATATCCTTGTTCAAAAGGCGCCCATATGCCCTGAGGACTTCGTTTACCTTCACATAGCCAAAGTCATCGAAAGAGAAATAGGCCACATTATCTGCGCCGAATCCTTTAATGGAATCTGCTGCGGCCTTGAGAAGCATTGTTGTTTTTCCAACTCTCCGTAAGCCGGTGAGAGCAATAATCTGGCGTAAAGGGAGGTATTTCTGCAGCTCAAGATAAACATCCCTCATATGGAAATCTAACTCAAAGGCGCCTTTCCACCACTTGTTGCCCTCCTCCAATGCTTGAATTATGTTGTTTGTCATTTCAACCTAACATAGATTATTAAACTGTGTTAACTATAACAGGTATATAAATCTTTTGGTTTTCCTTGATTATTAGTTATGCTGCTGGCGTCAATTCCAAAAGCATTGTTCTAATAACCCTTACTTTGGAAATGAATATTTGGAAAAGAATCTTTATAAAACCAAGCCTATTCAGCGATTCTTATGAAATCCGCAGTCTATTACAACAACCACGACATCAGGGTAGAAGAAATACCCAAGCCAACTATCGGAAAAGGCGAGCTTCTTGTCAGGATGAAAGCCTGCGGCATCTGCGGGAGTGATGTCCTTGAGTGGTATCGCATCAAAAAGGCCCCATTGGTTTTAGGGCATGAGATGGCTGGGGAGGTTGTTGAGGTTGGGGAATATTGGGAGAATAGTAGAAAGGGGGTAGAAGCCAATATATTTTCCATCGGAGACAGGGTCTTTGTTTCCCATCATGTCCCCTGCATGAAGTGTGAATTCTGCCTGAATGACCTGCACACCTGCTGCGAGACTTTGCACACGACTAACTTTTATCCCGGCGGTTTTGCTGAGTTTATCCGGGTGCCTGAGATTAATGTAAAGCTTGGAACCTATAAGCTGCCTGAGAATATTTCTTATGAAGAAGGGACTTTTATCGAGCCGTTGGGGTGCGTAGTGAGATGCCATCGCCTTGTTAAAATGAAAGAGGCAAGATCACTTCTGGTGATAGGTTCTGGAATGTCCGGCATTCTCCACATCCAGCTTGCAAAAATAATTGGGGTAAAAAGAGTTTTGGCCGTTGATATCAATCCATTCCGCCTTGAGATGGCTAAAAAGTTTGGGGTTGATGAAGCATGGATAGCTGATGAGCATTTTCCTGAAAAACTGAAAGAAAAGTTTGACAGGGTCATCGTCTGCGCAGGAGCAGTTTCAGCATTGAACCAAGCGTTCTCTTGCGTCGAAAAAGGAGGCATTATTGTTCCGTTTGCTGTCCCACCGCCGGATGTTCAGGTTAATGTTCCCTTGGTTGGTTTCTGGAGGAATCAGTTAACGGTGATGACCAGTTATGGCGCTGCGCCGAAGGATTTGGAAGAGTCGTTGGAGCTGCTGAAGAATAAAAAAATCAACGTGAAAGAAATGATAACACATCGGTTCCCATTAGCAGAAGCTCCCATGGCATTCAAGACGGTTGTTGAGGGGAAGGAATGTTTGAAGGTGGTGATAACCAATTAACAAACTCTTTTCTTTGAGAACCGCACAAGAAAGATATTTAAACCCCTTCACCCATCTAAAGATTTATGAAAACCATCCAAATAAGCGGCGGCATCGTCCTCAACAGCAAAGGAGAGGTTTTAGTTGTCAACCAGAATGGAAACTCATGGTCATTGCCTAAAGGGCATATTGAAAAGGGTGAGACTGCCCTTGAAGCTGCAAAGAGGGAGATTTTTGAGGAAAGCGGGATAAAAAGCTTAATTTTCAAGAAAGAACTGGGAAAATACAAGAGGTTTAAGATTGGGCTCAATGAGGAGGACGACAGGTCAGAGCAGAAGGAAATCAGCATGTTTTTGTTTACCACCGATGAGAGCGAGCTGAAACCAAGGGATAAGCAAAATCCTGAAGCAAGGTGGGTTGATAAGAAAGATGTTGCGAAGCTGCTGACCCATAGGAAAGATAAGGAGTTTTTCGTGAAATGGCTAAAAGGAGCCTGAATTTGTTCTGTTCTCAAGGCAGCTGTGCCCAATTCTGGGTTTTACTCTTATCTTGGTTTTTTACCCTTCTCGAGGTTATTTACCCTTCCGTCTCCTTGCCCAGTTAGAGATTATGATGACTGTGAAAGCGATTAAGGGGATGTAAATAATCCTGAAGGGAAGAAGATTGGGCGGGGCAAACTGCTCTTTTTCAATTTCCTTAATGTCAGGTGATTTTGCCTCCTGATTTAGTTCTGGGATTTGTTTTTCCTGAATATATTCACAGCGTTTTTCTTCTTCGGGCCTATCACCCATGAAACAGGTTCCGACTCTGGTGCAGGATCTTGTCATTTTTCCTTCGGGGAGGCATTCGCCCCATCCCGTGCAGTCCCACTTCGGAGTGCAGACCCCGCCTGCTTTTGAAGCCCCTGCCGACGATGAAGATGCTGATGATGCTGCGCTGATTAAAGTTCCAAATATACCAAAGGAGCTGAAGCTTGTGACATTGCCATAGGCAAAATTATTGGCAGTATCGACACCGCTGTTTCCCGTCAGCACCCAGATTTCCGAAGTCGCATTGAACTTGTAGAGCCTCAGTGTTGATTCCTGAAGATTTTTAGCGGCAATCTCCGCATCGGTGTAATACACTTTTATGACGGCAGAGGATATATTCCGGTTCGTCACATTATCTACGATGATGCTTAGGTATTTCCCAAGCTCTGTTCCTTCAGTGTTTTCGACGCTCTCTATGTTATCAGAATACTTTGCCACTGCCACCGATGCATTGGAATCTGCATTGGATGTTATATTTATCCACGTATCAGTTTGCGCTGTTGCGTTGATGATGACAGGAACCTCCGAAGTGAGGTTGATAGAAGAGTTCACGGAAACATTGACTGCATTGGTTGACAGGGGTATGACTGCGCCGTTTTCCTTCTCAACGGAATTTCCGCTTGAATCATAGGCGGTGATATCAACCACATAGGAGCCATCCCCGCTTCCGGAGGAATTCCAGCTGCCGTTGTAAAGTCCGCTGCTTAGGCTCAGGATGATAAGCGCTGTCTGGTTTTCATCCGGCTTCTGTATCGATGCTGTCGCATTAAGGACGCTGATATCATCGCTGATGTTTACGGTCAGATTGAATACGGTTCCTGCTGCTCCGACTGATGGGGAGATTGAGATGGAGTTTACTGAGGGATTGACTGTGTCTAA
>JACPBV010000018.1 GCA_016180135.1 Candidatus Woesearchaeota archaeon | reverse complement strand
TCTCAGCTTTCATCCTCCGGGATCTCTCCCTCAGGAAGCGGTCTCGTTTCTGTGATGGAGCCGCACATTGCTGCGCCTCAATCCCGTGAGCGGCCATAATGGCTGTTTTAAGGCAGCCATTGGAGGGTGGACTTTCCTCAGTTCATACTCCCCTGCGGGAGGAACCGTTAGCTAAGTGGTGGTCCTCAATTGGCAATAAGCGGGGGTTTCTTTATAAAAGTAACTGGGATTGGGGGCTCGGTATTGTCCTTGCTGTGCCGAATAAACCTTACTATAACTAAACTCCACTTTAATAAAAGTTGGACTAAAGTTAAACTCGAGTTTGACAAAAGTTTTTGTCAGGGTGAGCCCTGTTTCCTGAATACGTTCACTTCCATCTCCTCTTTCCCGGCAAACACTTTCCTTTCATGGGTGAGCCTGAACTTATACTGCTCTGCATATCTTTTGAGGGGCTCAATGTTCCTTGAGATAACGGCGATGGCGCCGTCTTTTTTCAGGATGAACTCTGCCTGGTAGAACAGCTCTCGGGATAACTTTTCCAGCAAATCTTTTTTTATTCTTGCTGACTCTTCCGGGGGATGAGTCACTATCCTGTCAAAGGACTCTTTCTTATGCTTGACATCAAGCCATTCGGTGTCTGTCCTGGAGAAATTGATGCATTTGTTCACTCCCGCAATCTTGGCGTTCTTCTTCGATGCAGCGAGGCTGGGCATCCAGGGATCTAGGCAGAAAATAGTGTTTTTCTTCGGCTCTATGATCTTTTTGTCAATTTTATCAAAGAATTTCTGGAAGTTCTCTTTCTGCAATGGCCTGAACTTCAGGAACGGAAACTTTTCTTTTTCGTAAAAGCGGATTGGCGTTTGGGCCTGGTAAAGCGCTGCCTCAATGGGAATCTCCCCCGAATGTGAGAATGGGTCGAGCAAAATCTCATCAGGCTTCCAATCAGCAATCCTCAGCATCGCATAAGCCAACGTCCCACGGAGGGAAGCGGCGTGGGGAAAAATCTTATATTCGCGCTTATGCAGGTCCTTGCCAGCAAAATCAATGCCGAAATATGCCTGGCTGCCGTTGATGAAGAGGAAGAAGGTGATACTTGGATTGTCAAGATTAACTTTCTGTTTGTATCCATGCTCTGCTTTTGTTTTTTCGATTATAATCCCGCCGACATCCGCAGCAATCTCTTCCGAGGAGAAGGCGCCGTTGGCTGTCTTTTGGCAGAAGACCCTGAAGGTTGAATCTTTTTCAAGCCATACCTCGAGCTTAAATTCTTTAAACTTGGCTTCAATCTTTTTTAGGAGGTCTTCCCTGCTGCTGAATGAGAATTCTGCAATGAGCGAAAGAACCCTGTCGAGCGACTGGGCTTTGTAAGCTAAAAGGCAGAGGTCAAGAAGAGTTTTAATCTCAAAGATGATGCAGCTGTCTCTGATCTCTGTTTTTGCTGACCTTGTTTCGCCTATAAGCTCTTCGATCTCCTTTGCTGCGATGTCTTCGATGCCTTTGGAGCAGATTGCGATGGCTTTCATAGAATTGGAGAAATAGGGGTTGAGGTTAAAAAGCTATTCTATAATAACGGACAATATCAATTGAGCAATAGTTGTCCGTTATTAATACGAAAAAATCAAAATGATTTTTTGTACCCCGCTAAGGGGTAAGCAAAAGACACATCAAACAGCTCAAATATTTGTGTCTTTTGCTATATCTCTCTGGTTACTGTTGGAGTAGGGTAGTGCCTCTCAAGAGGCTCCCTCACAACCTTTTGTGCGAGGTAAAAAAAGAATAAAGAAGCAATGCCAAAGGGTATTGCAAGAGAATACCCTATATCCTTTCCTGAATTCACTGTGTCATGAATAAAATAGATTGCGCTCGATGCAGTGGCAATCCCAGTAGCAATACTCAATCCGCCAGCCATCCACTTTCTTCTTATGAACTCTTCACGCATTTGCTCCCTTGGAACAAGCTGAAGCTTTCCGGAGTCGAGAAATCCACATGGCCAAGCTTTTTCAAACAAATACCACTCTGCCACTTCGCCAGGATATCCGACGGATAGTTCAAGGCGATATATAGGGTCTTGCCATATTAATACTGCTCTATTATCGGTTCTGTCCACTAACGGGGGCGGTCCTGAGATTTTCTCCAATGCCCTGGGGTGGAGGTAATCCATAAGCTCAGAAATCTCCTCCTTTTTCCCGGGATCTAATGGTGGGTTGAGGCTTTCCAATTCCTTTATCCTCTTGTCGATTGTTGATTCTCTCATTCTCGATTGGTGATACCCTCGCTTATATTAACTTTTCTGTTGAAAGAATTATTTGCTTCTTTTTCCCCGAATCAAAAACACACTCCTCTCCCTAAGCACCTTCCTTCCGTAAGCCCGCTTCCACTTCTCTCCGGACTTTCTGCCGTCAAAGAGCATCTTTGCGCCCATGCGCAGGTAAAACTCCTGCACATAAGGCATTCTGGAATGGAAGATGATGCCCGCAAACTTTGCAAGGTACTTTTTCTTGACTTCAGCAAGAAATTTCTCCCCTATTCCCCTGCCCCTCAATTCCGGAGCGATGACAAAATCTTCTGCACGGACAATCTTTTGATCCTTCAGCGATGGGAATCTCCTCAGAAATCCTTTCAGGCATAATGGGTGAGCGGAGAGATGGCAGCCTCCGATGACTTTGCCATGGTTCACAATCACTATAGCGGCTGTAAAGAACTTTTTGTCCTTGGCATACCTGCTTAATTGCGCCTTGAACTCATCATTATATTTTACGGGCCACTCTTTGTTAATCATCGCCCATAATACATTGTCTTTCCTGCTTCCGATAGGAACTTCAATGATCTTCATGGGGGTTATTCAGAATGCTTCTGTTCTTCAATCTTTCCATTTGGATTTTCCGGATTTTCAATGTCGTCTTCCCTGCCAGCAGCTTTTTCCTCATCTGCAATCTCTTTCTCTTCTGAAACATTTTTATCTTCTGGAATCTTTTCCTCTTCCGCAATATCCTGTTCCCTGACAGTCTTCCCTTCTCCGGCGATTTTTGCTTCGCCAACACCTTTTCCTTCACCCACACCTTTCCCTTCATCAATTATCCTTCCTTCGCCGGCAATCTTTGCGGCAGCAACCACCTTATCGCCTTCCTCAAGGCGCATCATCCTCATACCCTGGGTGTTCCTCCCGATAATGGAAATTCCGGATGCTGGGGTCCTGATGGTTATGCCGTTTTTGGAAATAAACATCAGCTCATCGCTGTCTTCAACTGCCCTTATCGCAACTACTTTTCCATTCCTCTCTGAGCAG
>JACPBV010000034.1 GCA_016180135.1 Candidatus Woesearchaeota archaeon | reverse complement strand
CTGCCCCAAATGCCAGAAAGCAAAGATGGGCAAGCCAGTCGAGGATGGCAGTGTCAAAATAAGGGCGAAAGAATACACCTGCCCTGGCTGCGGATTTACTGAAGAAAAAACAGTCCATGAGGAAAGCCTCACTCTTGAAGCAAAATACACCTGCCCTGGCTGCGGAAAAGAAGGCGAGGGAACAACACTCTACAAAAGGAAGACTTTCATGGGCGTCCCCTCATATATCATCGAATGCCAGCATTGCAAAGGGAAGATTCCGGTCACCAAGAAGATGAAGGCCGTCAAAAAGAAAGCTGAAGAGGAAATTCCGGAGGAATAAAGAAGATTTCAGCAGCCTTCAGGGGATACTGAAAAAAAAGTTAACAGGCATTCTTAAACCACTTTATAATAATGACATAAGTTTATAATCTTTCTCTCTTTTAGTGCTGATATGGTTGACTGGCCAAGCGCACCGGGTGCTGCCCCGGGGATTACAAAAGGAAGTGCCAAGCCCGACACAAAAGGGATTGGGCAGCCAAAGGCGGAGCAGGAGATAGAAAATATCTACAGCAGGATCAGAGTTCTTGAAGAGAGGTATAACAACCTGCGCGCTGAAGTCAAATTGACTGAAGATAATATGCTCAAGAAGAACAAGAAGCTTGGGACCGACCTCAAGACTCTTGGCTCTGACATCAGCGAGCTCCGCCAGGAGATAGATCAGATCAAAGAAAGGACGTTGCTTATCGTCAAAGAGCTTCAGGGCCTTGCCAAAAAAGGCGATGTCCAGTCCCTCCAGAAATACATCGAGCTCTGGGAGCCGATGAACTTCGTGACCCATCAGGAGCTGCATGAAGTCATCGAGGAGAAGCTTGCCCAGATGATGAAAGCCAATCAGAACTAGGCGTTGCTGAAGTTTTTCCTCAATTGCAAAAATCACGAACAGAGATACCTCCCCGATAGGAGGGCAAATAGAAATCTTTATATAGACACTTTCTAGAGTTATGCTTAAGAGGTGATAGTATTGGCTTTTCTTGGTATGGGGAAGAAGAAAGAGGAACAGGCCCCGGGAGGAGTGCTCCCTGATATGGGAATGCCTCAATTCGATCAGTATCCTCAGCAGGCTCAGCAAGGCTACGGCCAGCAGGATTATTATTACCCTCAGCAGGGCTACGGCCAGCAGCAGGCAGGGCAGCAGCAGCCTGCGCAGCAGCCCATGCAGGCCCCTCAGGAATCAGCCGCTTCCCACGAGCATGTCGAGCAGATTGCTGAAGCCATCATCCAGGAAAAATGGGCAGAGGTCGAAAAGGAATTCGGCAGGCTTTCTGAATGGAAGGAAGACACCAACACCAAAATTGTCCAGCTGACGCAAAGGGTGGATGACCTAAAAGCATCTTTTGATGCCCTGCACAAGACCCTTCTTGGAAAAGTAGGTGAATATGACGAGAATCTTGCTTCCGTTGGCACCGAGATCAAAGCGATGGAAAAAGTTTTTTCCAAAGTGCTCCCTACATTGACAGACAGCATCAACAGGTTCCAGAGAGTTTCCGGCGGAACACCTGCAGCCTCACCGCCTCAGGCCCAGGCCATGAGAAGAAGAGTTGAGCCTCTGTAGAACGGGTTTGAGCAGTTTTCTCGTTTATTAAAGGGATAAGGGCATAACAAGAAAATTTCAAAAAAAATCCGAACACTCCCCGTCACAGACGGGGGAATTGCTCGCTCCCTTCGGTCGCTCGGGTCGGATTTTTAAGCATGCAACCATTCTGGAAGTGGAAACTGCTTCCAACCACCGGTCAAAGACCTGATGGAATGGTTGCATTCAAAAAGAATCATCAATAGTGAAATTTTCTCAAGTTTAGTAAAGCATAAAATGGGTTTATGCTTTATAAACTAAGAAGAATTCTTTAGAGATTAGTGGCTCCGTTCAAAATCTCGCTCTCGCTCGGGTTAGCAGCTTAAAAATCGTAAATATTCTTTCCGTTTGCTGACATTCCCCGTTTGGGGCGACCCCCTTGTCAGCTTGATTCATAAGGCAAATGATTTTTACTTTAGGCTGCTAACCTATATTTTGAACGGAGCCGAGATTAGTTAGAGATTATTTACAGATTAAGTCTGCTGATTTTACAGATTAAGTTAACTGATTTTACAGATTAAGTCTGAGGATATTGTTATAGTCTGATAATACCGGCGATGATTCCCCCATAAAACTCTAATGGTGCCCTCCTCCGCCGATGTAAGCTCCGCCCGCAAGAAGGACAACTGCAAAGATAGCAACTAAGAGGACAAAGATTGCCCCAGTCACTTTGGGATGGAGCAGCACCGTCGTTGCTTTTGTGAAATCGGTTTCTTCTCCTTCATCACCGGGCACATTCACCTGGTCCCTGATATAGCTCAATGCCCCGACAAAAACGACAAGGATAAGGATCGCAAAAGTCGCAGTCTTTGCCCCGCCAAGAGACTCGATGCCCTCCCCGCCGAACATAGTCGAGCCTATCATGATAAAAGTCACAAAGATAAAGATCAGCGCAACCCATGGGGCGATATAGCTGATGGTGCCGATTGCGACAGGTGAGAACAGCGTAAAAAGCCCGATGATGATTGAAAGCAGGAGATAGAGGAGCTTATTGCCGCCGAAGACCTTGCTCCACAGCAAAACCCCATAGACAACCAAAAAAACAAAAAGGAAAGCAAAAATATTTGAAAATCCCTCAAGCCCCGAGATGTCGAGAAAAGTAGCCATGGTCCCTAATGATGGCCGCCGCCGCCACCGCTTTTGCCGCCGAACAGCTCGCTTACTGACTCGCCAAACTTGGACATCGCATTCTTTCCGGCAGCCTCATCGCTGCTGGTAACCCACCATACGATGATTGCAAAGACAAGCAGCATAACAATTATAGCGACAGTCTCCCTTCCAAACACATCATCAACCCACGACCAGCTTCCCCACCAGCCGGCTGCCCCTCCGAAGATGATAAGGACGATGATAAAGGCGATGATCGCTATCCATCCTGACATCGAGCCACCCGCCCATTTTGCTTCGCCCCCGAACAATCCTATAAGGATCATCACCATGACTATAGCGACAGCGATTACGGAAACCTGTGGCAGCGCCGCATTGGTTATAGCTACAACATCCCTTTCTGGAGGATAGAGGTCAAGGACATGGGGAATGACGACCAGCAGCCCGACAACGAGCGCAAAAACCAGATTATACTTCCTCTTGTCCGCCCCGAGGATCTTTGATTTTTCAAGGATAGCAAAGATGACGACGAAATAAAGCAGGAAGGGAAGGAGGACATCAGTCAGCCCCCATGAATCAAGTATCCGTATAAATTCTTCGAGTTGAAATGCGCTGCTTGCCATCGTTTACACCTCAGTGATGTTTAATATTCATGGATAATGATGTTTAATGTTTGATGAGGATGATATTCAATGATCTTTGACTCATTATTGACAGTATTCAGTGGATTTAATGATGCTCATCTGATGATTTTTTGCCGGTATGCCCCGCCTTCTCGCCCTTGACGATATACCACACAAACAGGAAGATGATGACTAAAAGGACAATCGCCCCGACAGTATCTCCCCCTCTTCCGAACTGGAGGAAGCTCCAAAGCTGGTCCCACCACCCGAGGGCAAAGATGAAGATAAGCACGATCCCGATGAACATGATAAGCATAAAGAAGGTATTCCAGTTTCCTTCCAGGAAAACCCCTTCCCCTTCTTTCATGAAAGAGCCGATTAAGAGGAGAAACAGCACAGCCAGCATCAGCAGGATGACAGTAAAAGACGATACGGTTGTGATAATCTCAACAAGCTTTGACGAAGCCACAACAAAAAATGCGATAACAAAAGACGTAGTTGCATTAAGATTTTTTTTTGTATATTTCTTCCCATCAATGGTCTCTGTGCCGAAGACTTTGGTCTTTTCCAAAATCGCAAAGACGATAGTAAACACCAGAAGAAACGGCAAAACAACGTCATAGAGCCCGATTTCATCAAAGAACTCAATGACACCACGGAAGGCGCTGGCCATAAAAGCATTTTCAGGATTAAGCTATATAAAACTTTCTATTTTCCTGTCGGTGAGCCCAGCAGCAAAATTTAGGTAAATTTAAATAGATAGAAAGTTAACAATCGTTATGAAGCAGGGAAAATTCATGAAACACCAAAAAGCCCCATTTCAGCCTTCCTTATTCCTGTCGTTTACATGGGCGCTATTTCTTCTTGCGGCTGCCTCTGTTGCATCTGTCTCAATCGCATTTGCAAAGGGGGGCGGAGGAGGCTCTGGAAGCGCAATGGCAGTCGCTTCGCCCCAGTGCGATGATTCCGGGATGTTTGTATTCTCTAAGGCCACGGCATTAAGAAAAGTAATTGTTCTCCAGCCAGATGGCGCCGAGAGAGAGCTTGTTGGGGAATGGGACAGCTCAACATTTACCTCAGAGGAAGCCGAGCTCAACCAGTCAGGAAAACATTTCCTAAGAGACCCCTCGGGAGACCAGGAATTCACCTGCCCCGGCCTGGTTTTCAGCTGCAGGCTCGCATCGCTTTCTATCAAAAGCTGCAGGAGGAAGGCAAAAAGCCTCATCGCAGAGTTCTCTTTGGAGCATGGCTCTCCTGAATATCTGCTTTTCCAGCTCAGAAAGCAGGACAAAAAAATCTTAAAATTCCAGCAGGGCGTAAGCTCTTCAAAAGAATTGATCAACCCAAAAATAACGAAAAGCGGCGATTCCTACATCTTTACAGTTGATGAAGCTCCTGAGGGCTTAGCCTTGCAGATTTCCCTCCAGCCCTGCGTCGGAAGATATTATGTCTACTCTACTATTGTTTGCGCTGCTGATGATGCAGGCCCTGAAAATGCCGGATCAGGGCTTTCAGGGAAATCAGAAGAAACTTCAAGATCCCCAAATGGAACTCCCCAGGAGATTCCCAAAGAAACTCCCGGCTCAAAAGAAAAATGCGGCGGCTATATGGGGCTTGAAGACAGGGTCAGGTGCAGGTTAAGCCTTCGCGAGGAGCAGGAAGATGAGTATGAAAATTTTTATCCTGAAGAGTGCAAAGCCATGCAGGGCTCATCCGGCCCTGCAGCTTCGGCCGACTGCCTTAAGGGCTACCGTGCAGTGCAGCAATGCTGGAAATCTCCGGCGGGGCCTGCGAGGATAGCCTGTGTCAGAAAACAGGCTGCTCTTGGCAGTATCAAAGAAGAAAAAAGAAAATGCCAGGCCCTTCCTCCGGCGGAAAGAGGCAGTTGCATATCCGGATTGGAAAAGAAAGCCCACAGCGTGATTAAATTCAGGCTTTACAATCTCGAAGAAGAGGCAGAATGGATGATGGAGAAAGGCTGGTTATCCAAAGAGGATGTTGTCTCATTTGTCGTCAAGATGGAGCAAAGCAAGCTTGAATATAACCTTGCAAAAAGCAAAGCCGAGCGGAAGAAGCTCATTGAAAAGGCAAAGCGGGATTGGAATGGGCTGATGGATGAAGTTGAGGTGAAACAATGAGAGCTTTAATTGCCCCCCCAGTTATTGCCCTGATAATCCTTGCGATTATTGTATCAGGATGCGCAACGCAGTTTCCATCCCAGCAGGGGATGGAGGGCCAGGGCCGGCAGCAAAGCCAAAGTGATGGCAGCATGGGAACAGAAACAGCAAGGTCTCCTGATCAGGTAAGGGAAGCAGGGCTCCAGGACCTTGACATTGCAATGGCAGAGCTTGATGAGCTGGAATGATTGTGGGAATGTATAAAAATTGAAGATGGCCAGAAAAAAGAGATACCGGAAAGAACCGATTGATGCAGGCAGGATGGCTGTTTCTCAAAAAAGGATTTTTCAGTTCCGGAAAGAAGTGCTGGTATGGTATGCTGCAAACCAGCGAAATCTTCCGTGGAGAAAAACAAATGACCCTTACAGTATTCTTATTTCTGAAGTGATGCTCCAGCAGACTCAGGTTGACAGGGTCATCCCTTATTACCTGAAGTTCATAAAAAAATATCCGTCATTGGATGCTCTTGCAGGAGCGCAGAAAAAGGCCATCCTGAGGCTGTGGTCCGGTCTGGGGTTTAACAGCCGTGCGGTTAGGCTAAAGCAGTTGGCAGCCATAATAAGTAAATCTGGGGGAAAGCTTCCGATGGAAGAGAAAAAGCTTCGTGAATTGCCGGGGATAGGGAATTACACGGCCAATGCAATATTGGCTTTTGCCTATAACAAAAAAGCTCCGGTGATAGACACAAACATCCGCAGGGCCCTCATCCACCGCCTAAGGCTGCCAGAAAGCATAAGCCAGCAAGGCCTCAGCAGGATAGCCATGCGCTGCATTCCAGAAAACAGGTCAAGGATCTGGCACAACGCCCTGATGGACTACGGCGCTCTTGAGATGACTGCCAAAAAGACAGGGATAAAGCCCGTCTCAAAGCAGGGAAAGTTTAAAAGCTCAGAACGGCAGGTGAGGGGGCAGATAGTGAAGATCCTGCTGAAGAATCCGGGAAAGAAACCTGGAAAGAAGCCCGGAATCAGCATCAATGCTTTGAAAAAAAAGTTCCCTGGCCACGTTGTCCTGCCCATAGTCCGTAAGATGTCCGGTGATGGTCTCGTGTCTATTAAAGGAGGAAGAATCTTTCTTGGATAACACCTGCTCTTTGCCAAAAATTGAACTTCTCCGTGAATTTGATTTTTGCTCACAACATTAATATACAGGGATATTTCTTCCATTATCTATGCTTAAGCAAGTGATTCTAGTAAGAGAAGACCTAAAGCTGCCAAAGGGAAAGCTTTCCGTGCAGGTCGCCCACGCCTCAACAGCCGCATTGCTCAGGAGCCACAAAGATGACCTTGCCCGATGGCAGAATACAGGAATGACCAAGATTGTCCTCAAGGTAAAAGATCTGGATGAACTCCTCCGGTTCAAGATGCAGGCTGAAGATGCCCATCTTGTCTGCGCGCTGATCGAAGATGCAGGAAAGACCGTCGTTGAGCCCGGAACAGTGACGTGCTTAGGGATCGGGCCTGACAAAGAAGACAAGATTGACAGGATTACAGGAAAGCTGAAGATGGTCTGACCATAAAGAAAATCCCAAGATTTCCCAATAGAAGAGAATCAAGGAAGATTGGGAGTAAAGTGCATCTTATTTATTCTCAGCATTCTCAGAATTTTCATCACTTTCTTTTTTAGCAGGAGCCTCTTCCTTGGGAAATACGTCGGCAAATGCCTCTTTCAGCAGAGGGAGCGCTTCTGCCACAGGAATCACCTGCATCTTGTGGAATCCGTCAAACCTGCTGTATGCCTGGATCCTCCTCTTGAGCCAGAGGGCTGCAGACTTCACAGCCCCCTCATCAAAAGCGTTCCCGCCGTTGGTTTTCTTCGCCTTGTTCAGCAAAGGCTCTTCGCCTTCTTTTGGAGTGATGATGGGCATAATCAGGAGAAGATTTGCCCTATTGAAAAAGCTTTCGATGCAAATCATTAAAAAAGAAGCCCACCCTCGTTTTATGAAGATTACTGCCTGAGAAGATTATCCTTTGAAAAAAGAAAGCAGCTTGAACGTAAAAAGGTGCAGCCAGAAAAAAGATAACCGGAAGAACAACCTTCCAGCTCAAACCACCCTTACATCTTCAACCTTAAAATACCTTCGGAGAACATCTTTCAGCGCATTGAGGTTTTTTCTTTCCCTTCCGATGATCAGGCCTTTTTGCCCGGAATCAGTCCCGGTAATGACAACTGCCCCGTTCTCAAAAGAGACATCCCTTGCCTGCAGAGGCAGAAGAAGATTCCGCACAAACGAAGCGGCATCATCGCTGAACGCGACCATCCTTATTTTCTTGTGCAGCGCATTCTCTAATTTCCGTACATTGATGCCCTGCTTCCCGATAGCCAGCCCGATATCTTTTTCCTCGATGATAAACGTCAGCGATCCGTCGCCCGACACCACATCTTTGACCTTCGCAGAGGTCAGCCTCTCGCAAAGGCTCATCACAAACAGCTCATCCTGAGAAAGCTTCACTCGGGTCATTGCTTCACATCAATTTTTCCTTAGGGTTGTCCAAAATGTTCATTTCTTCACGCTTAATACAGAAATAGAAAAAGGCTTCTTGCAGACAACTCCCAGCTCATCATTGAGGACTGGCAGGATGCTGACTTCAAACCCGGCCAGAGAGGCATAATGCTCTATGGATTCCCTGGTCTCTTTGGCAGTATTGCTGGCCAGAAAGACCCTTACAACTTTTCCCTGCTTGATTCCCTTTAGTGTCCTGTCTGTCCCGATGATTAACTGCCCTTCTTTCAGGAGCTTCCTGATTTCCGAAGCATGCTTTTCAGCTGGTTCCTCTGCCATTATTTATGCACCTTCACGGCAAGCCCCGGAAGCCCTGTCCCGACAGGCGTTGGCTGGTTGATCATGACATTCTCGACGACAGAGTCAAGCTTGTCCTCTTCACCGATCAAAGAGGCATTGATGATATGCTTGATGGGCGTCTCAAATGATGCCCTCGCAAGGACGGAGGCTTTTTCAGAGACTACACCATACCTGGTGATTCCCTTGACAACCCCGAGATTGCACATGGTATCGGCAACAAGCATTATATGCCTGATATCAACATTAAGGCCCTGGCTTTCGATCACCTTGAATACTTCATTGATGATAGTCTGCCTTGCTGCCTCGATCCCCAGAGTGGCAGCGATCTCATAGATATCATTGCTCACTGTCCTCGACTCATCAACAAAATCGAGCCCGAGAACCTCCTTGAGATTGGTCCCTGCAGTGATTATAATATACTCATCCCCCCGTTTGATGGGAAGCACCTGGGAGATTCCCTTAACGCCTTTGATATGGAGCTGCTTAAGCTTCTCCTTGTCCACATACAGGGCATTGATATTTTCTTCTTTGTCTTTCTTTTTCAGCACAATCCCTTCTTTTCCCGATGACAGTGTATATCCTTTCGTGCCTTTCAGGGCATTATTCACATGGTTCATGGTGATGCCAAACATCCTCATCTTCTCTTCATTGAGCTCGATGGTGACTGACCGTTCAGCGATATCGATATGGAATCCTGTTGTAATCTCATTGAGCTTGGTTTCCTTGATAGAGAGCGCAATTTCCTGGACGTCTTTCCCCTTTGCGTTGGCTCCCTTGAGATAGATCTCCATCATAGGTGTGGAGATTTCTGATCTTCCGTCGAGAATCTCGATGATGCGGGGCAGGCCCATGGTGACATTCATCTCTGCGACACCTGCAAAATGGAACGTGTTCAGCGTCATCTGGGTCCCCGGTTCGCCGATGCTTTCTGCAGAGACTATTCCGACACTTTCGCCGGGCTCAACCTGGGCATTTTGGTATTCCTGCACGATAGCTTCTGCAGCCTTCTTTGCTTTTGCCTCAGAAACTCCCTTGGTCTGCTCTGAAAGCTCATCCCTGATTTTTTTGGGGAGCATCTCCTGATCATTGTTTGCGCTCATTTTCCTTCCACCATAGTCTCGATGATCCTGCTGACATTAATTACTCCGTTTTCTGACTTGGACACATCGACGCCGTCTTCGCCATAGATAAATTGGATGATCCTTTTTGCAGCGTCCCGGACAGTATGGTCATATTCCACCTTTAGGTCCTGCATCGCATTTGCGAGCCTCCTGTAGAGATAACCGCTCTTAGGCGTCCTGAGAGCAGTGTCCATCAGTGAATCTCTCCCGGTCATCGCCCCAAAGAAAAATTCGTGGGGGTTCAGCCCGGACTTAAACCCGTTGGCGATAAACCCTCGCGCAGAGGAGCTTAAGTCACCTTTCTTAAATGAGGATAATGTTCTCCCATGGTAGCCCTTCTCAATCCTTTTTCCCCTCATGGCCTGCTGCCCGACGCAAGCTGCCATCTGGGCCAGGTTCAGGAGGTTTCCCCTTGCGCCTGATTCCGCCATGACCATGGTCGGTGAATTGGGGCTTGCGAACTCCGCAACAATTTCTCCAGTCCTGTTTCTTGCCTTGTTCAATACCTCAAGGATCCTCAGCTCAAGAGTCTCTCGCAAGGTTCTCCCAGGGAAAGTATCAAGCTTGTTGTTCTGGAAAAGGCTGATGAGCTCCTGAACATCTCTTTCAGCCTGCTCAAGCGTCTCTCTGATCGCTTTCTGCGCATTCTCCGGCAGGTCAGTGTCGGAGATGATTGCCGAAAACCCGAAGCGCAGCAATACTTCAATCCCAAGCCTGAATAATTTTCCGAGCAGGTCGATGGTGAATTCCTTTCCGTATCTCTTATGCAGCGTCCTGAGAAGCAGGCCTGACCCCTCTCCGAGATTGTTGCTGTCAAGAACGCCGTTGACGAGCTTGCCCCCCCTGATCTCGACGATAGTCCCTTCAGCCCTTCCTTTTGCGGAGGAGCTCCTGCTCATGGGCGTCTTTGATCTTCCGGTGAAATTAAAATCGTCAGGCAGCAGCGCAGATACGACCTCTTTCCCCGTTATCTTCTCTTTCTTGGGGAGCCTTGAAAATTCAGTTAAGCCGGTTGCGGCAAGAAGGTCTATCGCAATATGCCTGGAAACCTCCATGTCCCTCGTAAGGAGATAGATCCCGGAGATGGAATCCTGGATGCATCCGATGACACTTAACCCGTATCTTGGGCTGATGAGCTGGGTCTGGACTTCCATCAGTATCTCTGCTTCAGCCCTTGCTTCCTCAGTCTGGGGGATATGGAGATTCATCTCATCTCCGTCAAAGTCAGCATTGTAAGGGTGGCACACGACAGGATTAAGCCTGAGAGTCCTGTAAGGGAGGATCTTGATGCGGTGGCACATCATGGACATCCTGTGCAGTGAAGGCTGCCTGTTGAAGACTGCGATATCTCCGTCGAGCAGCTGCCTCTCGACAATGTATCCTGGCTGCAGTTCTTCCATGGATGCCTCGATAGTCTCATCGGTCAGTTTCTTCTTCTTCCCGTCCGGCCTGACGACATAATTCGCCCCGGGGTATTTCTTAGGGCCGTTCTTGACAAACTGTTTCAGATAAGCGATATTCCAGGGATTTACCCTCTCAGGGACCGTAAGCTTCATAGCGATCTCATAGGGAACTCCCACTTCATTTATCTCAAGCATCGGATCCGGGCTGATGACGGTTCTTGCCGAGAAATTAGTCCTCTTGCCTGCAAGGTTATGCCTGATCCTCCCTTCTTTGCTCTTGATCCTCTCAGTCAGCGTCTTTAGTGGCTGCCCTGAGCGGTGCCTTGCCGGAGGAAGCTGCGCAACCTCATTGTCAAAATAAGTGGTCACATGGTATTGGAGCAAATCCCAAAGATCCTCGATGATGATTTCCGGCGCTCCCGCATTGATATTCTCGAACAGCCGCTGGTTGATCCTCACGATGTCTCCTAGCTTATGGGTGAGGTCATCTTCGCTTCTCTCCCCAGATTCAAGGGTGATGGAAGGCCTCATCGTAACCGGAGGAATGGGAAGTATCGTCAGCACACTCCATTCAGGCCTCATATGCTTTGGGCTCAGGCCAAAGAGCTCTAGGTCATCGTCAGGAATTTTTTCAAGCCTTGCCCGTATCTCGATGGGGCTGATTCTCTTTTCCGCCTCCAGGAATGTAGTCGGCTTTTCGATGGTAATCTTCTGCTGCTTAACATTGCACCAGGGGCACTTGTTGATAGTCTTCAGGCTTGCGATGATATCCTTGACGCTTCTCCTCCTTTCTTCAATCCCCATCTCCCGTTCAATATCAGCCAGCTCTTTTTTTGCTTTGTCAATCTTATTTTTTGGAATCAGAATCCGGCCGCAGTCCCTGCAGCTGCATTTCAGGAGATTCAGCACAAGATCGATGAACTTGATATGGATGATAGGCCTCGCCAGCTCGATATACCCAAAATGCCCAGAACATTCCTTAAGCTTTGATCCGCAGGTCTTGCACTTCAGTCCGGGATCGATGACCCCTAGCCTGATATCCATAAGCCCGCCGTCGACAGGATACCCCTCTTTGTCATAAAGCTCAGGTGTGACAACTTTTGAAGAAGCCATCTTCTTGATCAGAGTTGGAGAAAATACCGAAAAGATGATGCTCTTGACACTTTTGCTGACAAGGCGGTCCTGTGATTCTGCCCGCTTTAACTCCCCCGCTGCCCCTTCGGGCTTAGGTTGTGCTTCTCCCTCAGCTGTCAGGCCTTCTTTTGAGCCTGATTTAGAGCCTTCTTTTGAGCCAACTTCCGGATCAGCTGCCTGGCCAGGCATCATGCCGGCCTTCAGTTCTGCTTCAGCGCTTTTGACATCTTGTTCTTCTGCCATGGGGTTTCCTTGCCTAAAGTTATTGCTTAGTTATTGCTTAGGTTTATTGCTTAGTTATTGCTTAGGTTTATTGCTTAGTTATTGCTTGAGGTTATTGCTCGGTATTCATACGTAAATTTTTTCCAGCATTTCTTCTCGGAGCCGATGCTTTCCTCCGGCATAAAGTTCATTCTCAGTATTTGCTCATTAACAGTTCCTTCTCAGTATTTGCTCTTTAACATTAATTTAGGATATATGCATAAGGACTTAAGCTCATCAAGGATAAGCTTGAAGGCATACGACATCTCGATAAAAGATATCTCTACATTATCGCCGCAGAGCGGGCAGTAGGACCTGTTCTTGAATTCATCGTGGATCGCTATTGTCCCGCAGCCCTCGCAGACAGGCAGAATCGTTTTATCAGAGTCAAACCGCTCCTTGAGCAGGAGTGATGCCCCATGGGCGATAAAGGTATCTTTTTCCATCTCCCCTAAGCGCAGTCCCCCTTCTTTGGCTCTTCCCTCAGTAGGCTGCCTGGTCAGGAGCTGGATTGGCCCTCGTGCCCTGCTGTGGAGCTTGTTTGCGACCATGTGTTTGAGCTTGAGGTAATACATATTCCCGATGAATATCTTTGCCCTATATTCTTCTCCGGTCTCGCCGTTATACATCGTCTCGACCCCATTCTCCCTGAAGCCCATCGCAAGGAGCTCTTTGCGGAGCTTCTCTTCCGGCTCGACATCAAATGCAGTCCCGTCGATATATCTTCCATGGAGCGCGCCAACTTTTCCTGCCACCATCTCGATAAGATGGCTGATAGTCATACGGGAAGGGATGCCGTGAGGTGAAAACAGGATATCAGGGATGATTCCGGATTCCGAGAATGGCATATCTCCTTCGGGAACGATCAGCCCGATAACACCCTTCTGCCCATGCCTGCTCGTGAACTTATCCCCGATTTCAGGGATTCTCTCATCCCTTACACGGACCTGGACAAGCTTGTTGCCCTCATCATTTTCCGTCAGCAGGACAAAATCAATAACTCCCCTCTCGCCATGTTTGACCGTCACCGAGCTTTCTCTGCGGGTGCTCGAATCAAGGCTGTATTCATCAAGGCTGCTCAGGAACCTTGGCGGAGAGGTCTTTCCGATGATGACATCGCCTTCGTGGATCTGAGCCTCAGGGCTGATGATCCCGTCATCTTCAAGAAGCCTATAATCCCTTTCACTCTTATATCCCTTCACATCCTTGTCGGGGATGCAGATCTCATCGACAAGCCCCCCCGGGTATCTCAGCTCTTCTGCGATAGACGGCCTGAAATAACTGCTTCTGGCAAGCCCCCGCTCAACAGCTCCCCGGTTGAGGATGATGGCGTCCTCCATATTGTATCCCTTATAGCTCATGATAGCGACGATGACATTTTGCCCTGAAGGGTGCTTATTGTAGTCGGAAATGCTATGGAGCAGGGTCTGGACAATAGGCATTTGCGGCTCATGGAGCACATTGACATCCATATCCATCCTGAGGGAATAATTCGAAACATAAAGCCCTAATGCCTGCTTCTGGTTTTTCGACCCTGCATTTAATCTCGTAGATTGGTTGTAATTTGCATAGGGCACAAGCGCGCTTGCAAGCCCCAGCATGACAAGGGGCGCAATCTCAAGATGCGTGTGCTCCGGCGTAAGCTCCGAATCAGAGAAAGCGACAAAGGAGTTCTCTTCTTCGTTAGTATCAAGATATTCGATGACGCCCTGCTCCACAAGGTCTGCCCAGGAGATCTCATCCCGCTCAAGCTGCCTGACATGCCTTTCAGTGAGCAGAGGCTGGCCGTTTTTTACGACGATCAGAGGCCTTAGTGCCCTTCCTCTGTTGCTTTCTACCTCAACCGTATCGGGAGCTGGATGATACGCGATATTGAGATTATGGGAGATTGCCCCCCTCCTGCGTTCTTCCCTGATCCTCTCTACAAAAAGCCTCGGCTCATCGACTTCTCCGACAAACTTTCCGTTGAGGTAGACTTCGCTCATGGTACCGCCTTCAGCCCGATTTCTTTCATAGTCTTCAGGGCATGGTCCTCATCTGCATCTCTTGAGATAGAGCACAATAAAGCAAGATTTTTCCTGAGCCCGATATTGGTCCCTTCAGGAGTTTCGATTGGGCATAGCCTCCCAAGGTGGGTAGGATGAAGTTCCCTTGCCTCAAAATTTTCCTGGGAAGCTGATAAGGGAGAAACGACCCGTTGAAGATGGCTTAAAGTCTCAAGAGAGTTCAGCCGCTGAATTCTTTGGGAAATCCCTTTCCTTCCCCCGACCCAGGTCCCAGTTGCCATCGCAGAATAGATCCTCTCGGTCAGAAGCTTGTCCCTGATGATGACCTTGATGCTGGGAAATTTTCCCCTCTTGACGATGCGCTGGAAATTGTAGAGCAGGTCGCCGATGAGCACCTTGAGGTTTACCCTGAAAAGGTCAGCAAGCAGGTCTCCGCTGAGCTTGAGCCTCTTATTGATATAGTTGTCTTTGTCATCAACGCCTATCTCGCCGCGGGATGCAAGGAGATATTTCTTGAGGAGCTTGCAGAGGTTTCTGGCTTTTTGCATCCGGTCTTCCTTGTTGAGGCCCAGGTGCGGAAGGAGATATTTATCCAGAATCTCTCTCATCCTTTCAATCCTGATCTCTTTTGCCTGGGTGATGCCGATTTTTTTTGCGACATAATCCATAGCATCTTCCTGGTTCTTGATATCCGCGAATTCGAGAAGATTGACGGTAACCTCATCAAAATGCTTCTCCCTGGAGATGAGCATTGCGATTTCCTCATCCTTGAGCATGCCCAGGGCTTTGATGATGACGATGAGGGGTATCCGCTTCACGCGGGTGAAGGTAAGGTAAAAGAGGCCGTCTTTGAGCTTTTCAAAAGTGTGGGGAATTTTGTAGGAGCCTTTTTCTGAAAAAAGTTTCCCGAGGTAGCCGCTTTGCTGGCTGAATTCTATGAGCATCCGGTTTGCCGCAAGATCCTCGATGCTGATCAGCGCTTTCTCGGTCCCGTTGATGATGAAATATCCGCCGGAATCATCAGGATCCTCTCCTTTTTGGATCAGCTCTTCCTTGATGAGCTTGTGAAGATGGCAGAAATTGCTCTTGAGCATGATGGGGATGTTCCCGATTTGCGTCGTGAAGGATTCGCGCTGCACATCATTGATATGGGCGCTGACCTCTATAAACACAGGCGCTGAATAGGTCAGCTTCCGGAGCCTTGCTTCCATCGGAAAGATGGGCCTCTTGCTCCCGTCTGCCTCAGTGATCTCAGGCTTGGTGACCCATATCTTGTCAAGAGTGATTTTGTAATCATCGATGTTCTGCGGGATGATGGTAGGGACAATCTCCTTGTTCTCTTCGATGATAGAATGCAGCTCCTTCTCGACAAAATCATTGAATGAAGCGATATTAGAATTGACAAAGGCATGGCCTTTAAAATATTTTGCGATGAGTGTTTTGCTGTATTTGAACATACGGGGCCTCTTGACTGATTAAGCGTTCACGACGGTCCGGTAAAAGATTGATTCGCCGGCTGTGAGCGATGCTCTGGTGATTTTGATGATATCTCCCTCTTTGACTTCGAGATTGGCAATTGCAGCATCCTTTTTTTTGATTTTGGGAAGTTCTTTTGGAGAAATTTTATAAAAAGTTAATATCTCTTTCCGTTCCTTGTCGCTCAGCTTGCTGTGCCGGATTCGAACGCGCGACTCCCTGGTTAAAAGCTTCACCAGCTCAAGACTCAGGTGCTCTACCAGGCTGAGCTACGAGCCCGCGCCCTGGTCGGGACTTTCACCTTTTCTTTCCATGCAGGCCAGACGTATGCCAAATGGCCTTAATGCGCCAAAAATCATTTTTGGATTTCAGGCATTTTCCGAAGGAAAAAAGCCGTTTTGAACCCGAGTCGAAGCCGTGACAGGGCTTCATGATAGCTGCTGCGGCGGAAACTCGCGTTTCTTCCGTGCCAGGCTACACTACCAGGGCATTGTGTCACAGATGGATTAGTCTCTCCCTTGATGCCAAAGGACAAAAAAGCTTAGCTTTGTTGAGCGAAAGAAAGACTAATGACCATCTCGACGATGGAATTTGCGCCTCTTTTTAAAACTTTCTATTTTGATGAAAAAATGGTATTTGTTTAGCATCCTCAGGTCGAAACGCTTCTGGGCATACGTTGAGTCCGTCGCGGGGGGATGACCCCTACGGGGACGCAGGACAACCATCTCCCCCGTCAAGCGTTTCGAAGATGCTAAACAAATACCAAAAATGGAGATTTTCTGGGGTCGCCGGATGCTGTCAATTAATCGTCATCTTTAAATATAAGAACCTCTTTTTGGCTTCTCGAGGTGATTTTATGGTAGTCTGTGAAAAGTGTGGATCTGCACATA
>JACPBV010000033.1 GCA_016180135.1 Candidatus Woesearchaeota archaeon | reverse complement strand
AACAATATGCTTTTTGAGTTATGACGGAAGCTTAAAGCGAGGAAGAATGACGAGCTTTAAGGTGAGTAATAATTAAACATAACACTTCTTATCCCCAACCAGCCAAATTCTCGTGGATTAAGCTCTATTAGGGGCAGTTTTATGTTCCCATAACTGCTTTTTCCGTATCCACTGATAAGATGTAAATGAGCTTAGAAGTGTTGTTATTGGCACCTTACCCCCACTTGCCACTTGCCACCACCGCACGAAGGGTATATAAACAAATGGGGCTTCTTTCTTGGTGTGGCTATGCTCTCCGTCACTGATCTCAGCAGTTTTCTCTACTGTGAAAGGAAGCTCTATCTCCAGAAGGTATTTGGGCTGAGGGAGCCCCTGAAGCCGGCTCTTGTCAAGGGAAGCATCAGGCATGCGGCGCATGAGCGCGTTTTTCTTGGGGAAGAAGGCATCGTCAGCGGATTTACTGATGGACTGACGCTTGAAGCGCTCAGAGGGGCATACCGTTCAATGTGCGAGGATGAGCTGAAAAAAACTATCAAGGAGAACGAGGAAAAATTAAGGAGATTTTCTCTGTCCCCAGAGCAGCTTTTTCAGGATACTCTTCCGTTAGTTTTTGAGGAATTCAGCCAAAGAGCGGACTATGTCTTCGGATTCGGCAGGCAGCATAAGCTATGGGGGAAAGAGCTCTGGCAGCAGCTTTTGCCCAAAATCAGGGCAGAGCTTAAGATCATCTCTCCGATGCTCGGGCTGACAGGCATTGTTGACAGGATAGAAGTCTATCCAGGGGGGGTTGTGCCTATTGAGCTCAAGACGGGCAAGTCCCCAAAAGACGGGATCTGGCCGGGGCACAGGATACAGCTGACTGCCTATGCATTGCTGCTTGAGGAGCATTTCAAAAAAGAGATCAAAGAAGGATTTGTATATTACCTTGACCACAAGGAGCGGAAGCAGGTCGTTTTCAACCCTTTTATGCGGCTTGAGGTTGAAGAACTTATCAAACAGGTATCTTTGATGCTAGGCTCCTTAACCGTGCCTGATTTCACAGCGCACAAGAACAAATGCATCTCCTGCGGCATCAGGGAAACCTGTTATAACGGGGGGAAAATACGGGAATTAGTCACCAACCGGGAAAAAAATTCTACCGAGAGAAAAACACAACATTTATATACTACTTAGGGTAACATTTGTCTACCCATTAGCGTAGTGAAAGGGGGATTGTGATGGCAGAGGAGCACCAGCAGAAAATATTTTCTAAGGATCTGATCGGCAAGACGGTCGTTTCCAAGAACGGGAAGCGCTTCGGAGAAGTCGGAGACATCATCTTTGAGACAAGATCAGGAGAGCTGATCCATATCATCCTGCGGAACCCAACTTCTTACAGCGCAAAGCTTGAGCTGGAGAAGGACAAAGAAGGCAATATCTTTATCCCTTTCTCCGCTGTGATAGCGATGGGAGATTTCTTAGTGATTGCTGAAGAGGATATCATTTAACGCAACTTTGCAAATTTTTTTTATCATTTATTGGGGCTTCTCTTTTTAGTTGATAGTTTCTTTCCCAATGGCAGGAAATCCCTATTGAGGCTAATGTCAAACAACCCATAATGTTTTGTTGCAGCCCATACCATTTCCTCTGGAAAGCAAATACGGGTTTGAGAACTTGTTCTGCCCTTTCCCCATCGGCTGCTGCGGACGGAATTTTCAGAAAGCCCAATTCTGGGATACACTGCCGAGATCAACTTGACAATTTTCTTGCCGAATTCTTCACCTTCCTCTTTTGTTTCTGTCTTAAAAAGCGGAATCAAAAAATAAGAGCCAGAATCCACCCCCATCTTTGTTTGAAACAGCACGTTGATAAAATCCGTGAGAATTTTCCTTGCAATGTCCTTATCTTTGCCAGTCAACCATCTATATCTATCTGCCAGAAACCAGATATAATCCGGAATGATTTTTTTATGGCTGCCTTTTCTTTCAGGATGCTCTTTTGTCCCCCCCGAAACCGGAACCCCTGGGATTTTACTGGCTAATCGCGCATAGGCTGCCCCATTATCGGAGACATAGAAATTATTGTCACGACCGGGAATTGGCCCAAAATCAATTTCGAGGCCGCTGGTTGCATCAGTAATACTTTCCAGCGTTGGAACATCAAGGTGTGCACCCATCATAAACTGCCCATGCCTTCTGACCCCTTCCCCGCTACCCTTCGAAATCGAGCCGCTCCAGAGGCAGGCTGACAGCAGTATATTCAACTGCGGGAAGAGGGGTGAGCCATATCTTAAGGGCAGCAATCCTTTTTGCCCTAAAAATCGTGAAGAATTTTTAGCTTGGTAATGGCCCGGATGCTGGTAGGTTGCCAAATAATCCGCTTCAGAAACAATTATCAGATTTTCCAAGAGTGCAGCTTTATCCATCTGGCTCGGGGGTCGAAATCTGTTTATAAATCTTCCCAATAAGTGACTTCTAAGAAGTAGTAAAATAACCTTCAACCTAGAGGATGCCGGGGGGCACCACCACTAAACTCCCGCAGGAGGATTTACGTTTACCCTCAGAGCGTTTCAACCTATACTTATTTAAATGGCTTCGGCTTTCTTTTCTTTTATGGCCCAAGATGATTTTGCTATCTGGACGGAGAAATACCGGCCGAAAATATTTTCTGAGGTCAGGGGGCAGAAGGAGATTGTGCAGAGGGTGAAGGCGCTGGCTGAGCAGGGCAGCATGCCGCATCTCCTGTTCGCAGGGCCGCCAGGGACAGGGAAGTCTACACTGGCTTTAGTCATCGCCAGGAGCCTCTTCGGAGATAACTGGCACCAGCACTTTATCGAGCTGAACGCATCTGATGAAAGAGGCATTGATGTCATCAGGGTCAAGGTGAAGGACTTTGCAAGGACGAGGCCTATCGGGGATGTGCCGTTCAAGGTAATCTTTCTGGACGAGTGCGATGCGCTGACGAGGGAAGCGCAGCAGGCGCTGCGCAGGACGATGGAAATCTACACCCAGCATACCCGGTTTATCCTGTCTGCTAACTATTCCTCGAAGATCATCGAGCCTATCCAGAGCAGGTGCGCGGTGTTCAGGTTCAAGCCTCTATCGGAGAAAGAGATGGCGCAGATTGTTGAGCATATCGCAAAGGAAGAGAATCTTGCCATTGATGGCGATGCAATGAAGGCAATTGTCGAAATCGCAGAGGGGGACTGCAGGAGGCTGGAGACGCTCCTGCAGGGGTGCGCGGCGATGGGGAGCAAGATCTCAAGAGAATCACTCTATTCCCTGGCTTCTGTCGCAGAGCCAAAGGAAGTGAACCAGTTTTTGCTGCTTGCGCTTGCCGGCAAATTTGCTGATGCGCGCAGCAAGATGCTTGATACGATGCTGAAATACGGGCTCTCCGGAATTGACTTGATTAAGCAGATACAGAAGGAGATACTTTTGCTTCCTGTGGCTGACAGGGGGAAGATGAGGCTCATCGAAAAGTGCGGCGAGACAGAGTTCAGGCTGTCGGAAGGAAGCGACGAGTTTATCCAGCTTGAGGCATTGCTGGCGCAGGTTGCTTTGGCAAAGGAAGAGCCTTTGAAAGCATGAGTTTTCTGGCATTCATTCATCTGTTTGATGCTCACCGATGGTGCACGAATTGAAGGTGTTTTTCTCTCTCGACGGGCATTTTCAGAATGCTGAATGATTATTCTTTCTTCAGTTTGTAACTATTTCTTCTCTAGATTGCGGTATGAAAGAAGAGAAAGGAAAAAAATAGAAAATATAAATAAAAAAGAAAAAATTCCGGCTTTAGCCGGTTGCGTGCTTTACCAGGATGTCCCGCTGCTTGTGCTCTTTATAGCCGAAAGTGCCGGTGATGGTGACTTTCTTCTCAAAGTCCTGGCCCTGGAGATCTGCGCCGCTAGTGTCCTGGGTGCATCTGATCATGCGTTTGCCTCCGAAGAGGGTGACAAATCCTGACGTTGCGTTGCCATCAGCCAATCCTGAGCATGTCAAGCCCGGCAATCCTGAATCCACCTGGACAAATACTTTGTCTTTGTTCGGCTGGTCGTCATTGCACTGGGTGTCCTGCTTTGACAGAAGCCCTGCGCCCCTGTGGACAACATCAAAGTTGAATCCTACTTTGTCTGTCCCCGCAACATTTTCAAGGAAGTTCTCAATCTGGATAGGGGAACTTGAGCTGTCAACTGTTTTCTTTTCATTGACGGTGCAGACAAGGTCATTGAACTGGGTAAGGTCATCCAGGACACAGATATCTGTTGCAGCTGTGAACCCGTAATTGTAGCAAAGCTCAGCCCGGATATTGAACTGGTTGTTTGCAGGGAGCTTTCCCAAAAAGTTAAATCCGGGGAAGCTTAAGAAAGTCACGGTTCCGGGGATGGTGTTGCCTTCAGAGTCGATGTAAGACCTGTCCATATTTTCTTCCGGATTTTTTGTAGTGTTTGGTGTGTTGAAATCGCCGGGGAAGAACCCTTTAAGAGAAACCTTAACTTTTTCTTTCGGGACGTCAAATTCTCCTTTGTTCTGGATGTTCAGGGTCACATCAAAAGGAAAATTGCCGCCGTCAAAGACTTCCGGGGGAGGGGAGCCTTCAACAAAATCGAAGGACAAAGCCTGCGTGCCTCCGATAAATGCTTTTGCCCTTGTTCCGCCTGTGCTGCTGCTTTTGCAGCCGGCCAACAGCAGGAGCGCCATAGCCATGATTGCTATAATGTATTTTTTCATATGGTTCACCTCTTTTTTTATGTTGGATAATTATATCCTATTCACCTTTATATAATCTTAACCTGCTCAAACACTTCAATAGGAGTTTCAATTGACTCAGTATATCCATACGAGAGTTTAACTGTGAGGGGAGTTTCAAATGCTTCTTTAATGCTCTGAGTGGAGATTGTGCAGATGACAATACCTTTTCCATCAATCAACGTTATGGGGTTATTCACAGTGGGTCTGCAAGCCAGAGGAGTAACAATCCCGCCCAGCTTAACTTCTTCTATCTGAACTTTGTTTATTTCTGAGAATGCAAATCCTTCAGAAAATGGGTTCTTATTAACTAATTCCTGCTTGATAACTGCCCCCCTTCCGACATTCTGGACCGTTATTTTGTATAAAAGATTCCCGGAAGTGGCATCCTGCTCAATCCTGGTCACAGCGACTGGGCCGCCCTGGCTTCCTGACCCTGCTGATTCAGTAAAGATGCAAGGCTTATCCTTGATTCTTGTTCCACGGGGGTCAGGGTCAACACAGATCTTTTGGCTTACAATTGTCTTGTATTTGTAGTTTACTGCCGCCCTTATTTTAGGATTATAAAATGAAATTCCCGGAGGCAAAGGCAGCACTGCTACATTTATTGATTTACCGATAAATCCTCCGTCTAAGTTAAATGGGCTTTTTCCATCTAGCTCACCGTTGCCTCGATTGATAGTGATTCCGTTGGCAGGGTCAATCGCCTGCGAAGTATCTCCATCCTTTATCTTCAGAATCTCGGTGTCAAACCCTCCAAAGAAAATCCTTCCCTCAAAAAAAGAACGCTCTGTGGTTTCATCTGCCTGGGGGAAAGCCCCCTTGTTCCTTACTTCAAGCAGGAAATCTACATTGTCCCCCTCAAAAACCTTGACTGGAAGGTTTGTAGGAAACTTCAGCACAATCCCCTCCGTCCCTGTCCTGAAGAGGGCTTCCTTGGGCTGCTGGTCTCTTACCCGTGAGCCGCCGCATGAAGCAAGGAATAGGAGAGAAAGCACTGCCAAAATCATCATGATTGATTTTTTCATGGTATCCTTTTGCTATTTTTGAGTGCTCGCTTTTATAAACTTTTCTATGCCCTGCACACTATTGGCTTAGAGATTGGGGCTTATCCTGGCCGGTGTTTCCGGCCTAGCAAGCTTTGTTGAATGCTCAACCTACCCATTTGTTAGCCGGGATAAGCTCTTATCCTCTCTTTTGGCTAATAGGTAAGCACTCTCTTTATGGTTATCTTCTTGGAGATTGATTCGGTGTAGCCGTAGTCCAGTTCGATGATTAGGGGAGTGGTGTAGGTGCCTTTGGATTTTGGAATGCCTTTCTCGTAGCCGCAGCGGATCTTGTCAACGCCACGCTTTAAGCTGAGGATGCCTTCTTTTGGCTTGTTTTCATCAGTCTGTTCTTCGCTGATAGCGCAGTTAAGCTGAGCTAATTTAGAAGGGCTATCCGGGTCCGGGATATAAACCCTGATAATGACTTTGCTCCAGTTGCTGTAGCTGACAGGAATATCTGAAGAGCAAGCGCCCTCGATGATAGAATGATTGGGGTCAAGCACCTCGCCTTTGCCCTTATTGTCTACAGTAATCACAAATCTTGGAACCACAAGGGTTTTAGGATCGCTTTTTTTCGGGGTCATCTCCGGCTCAATCTTAGTGACCATCACGGGAGCTCCCTGGCTGCTTGGGCTGAGATCTTTTACCTTGCAGACTTTTTCTGTCTTAGTGAGGTCAAAAACATTCGTGTCAATGCATGTGTCTACCGTTGCGATTGTCTTATATTTGTAGCAGGCAGTTGCAGTCATAACGGTGTCTCTCAGCTCAGTCTGAGGGTCAAGGGTTTTCAGGTCTTTTGCCTTTACGTTAAAGGTGAAGAGGTCCTGCCCGCCTTTTGGATCCTGGATGTCTTTGGATTTCAAGGAAAACACAATCCGCTGTTTTGGTTCATCGAATTTTACGAATGTTGAAAGGCTTGTAATCTGGCCAAGGTAAACTTCTAAATAGTCTCTTTCAAATCCAACATGAATAAATCCCTGAATGGAGCTTGAGCACCTGTCTAACTCACTGTGGGGGGTGCCTGCATTTTGCGCTGAATCGGGGGGATTAGAGGGCGGGTTTGTGGAGGGATTCCCGATGTCACATGCTCCCTTATTGAAAAGCCTGATGCCAATGGGAAAAGGAGACCCTTCATAGACTTCTTTTGGCGGAGTGTTCTCAAAGAACTCAAATACCAATCCTTCTGTCCCGGAGAACTTCTGCTTATTTGTTGCCATCTTCTCTTTTCCGAAGCCGAAGAAGCCTGATTCGGATTTGCAGCTGAGCAAAAAGGCAAGGCTTACAATCATTATGATAAGGATTGGTTTTTTCATGGGATAGCGGAAAATAGCCTGGTTATCTCCCCTTTTTCTCCTTTAATAAAATTTTCATCGGCGACATCATTTTGGAGTTTTACAGAGTTTTCTGTCCGGGAAATCCGTTCATTCCAGCTCTTGATAATGTAATCTGCAGTCTCTATCATGTTTTTCTGCATCGTTTTAACGTCCCCATATCCCGTTTTGGCAGATCGGTATTCTCCCTTTCCATCAACAACTTTTACGATGTTATATCCGCAATCATACATCTTTTTCATCAGTTCTTGGGAAGTTCCAAGGACTTTAGGCAGCTCTGCAGGTTTTTTTTCCTTGCAAATCTCTACCCATTTGTCTTTTTCCGCCTGCGCCCTATCGGTCCCTTCAAGCTTGTCAAGTGTTGATTGCGGGTCGCCAGCCAAGCAGTTTTCATTAAAAGTAACCAATGCTCTAAGATACCCAACAATATTCTCAATATCAATCTTTGCCTCTTCAAATGTTCTCTGTTTGCTGGCGCAATCTTTGTATCTGTCGCATGTCGTTCCGCCTGGGATAACCCTCCCTTTTGGGGTGAAGCATGCCTTTTTGGTGTCCTGACCTTGTTCAGGGCAAATGCATCCTGCTGAGCTGGTGCATAGGACATTGCATTTGTCCAGAAGCTTCTTCTCTTCAGGAACCGATTTTATCAGGATAGGAACCTGCTTTGCAATCTCAAACGTGTAGTCTACATTTGCGCGGTAGAAATGGGTTGCTACCGGATTCTTGCCAAGCACCTTACCTGAGTCTGCCTGAGGGATTTTTATCGTGCAGCGCCAGGATTTGAATGGGGCGCCGGCAAGCTTTTTGTTTTCTTCAGTCATTACTTTTTTGTCAAGCTCGTAGGTGTCGTAGCCTTCCTTTGCTGCAGCAATGATATTTGCTTTTTCTTTTCCTAATTTTTTCTTTTCAAGATCAGTTTTTTTATCGGTATCTGTAAACTTTTTGTCATTTTCACCAATCATATGAAAATCTCCCCTGCAGTAGCTTTTATCCGTTCCTGCCACTGCCCCCGTCCCTTCGTCGTCAAGCTTAATCACTTTTGGGAGCTGGATCCTCAGGCCGTCAATGCTTTTTACCATGCCTTCCCATGCCCTTTGGACAGTCACGCCGACATAGGAGATAGCGGTGCCGTCAGATCCTTCTTCTTGTTCGATATACAGCCCCAATGGCGGCTCAGTCGTGCCAATGCCTAGATTTATCGGGCCGTTGGTGTATTTCGCAATGGGCTTTCTTTCGGTGATGCCATACTGCTCCAGGGGATCAATATGCTGGAGCCTCAATGCCCTTGCACGCTTGATGTCCATAAAGTAGGTTTTCAGAAATCCATAGGTTTCGAAGCTGAACTGCGCGCCAATCTTTACATTGTAGGTTCCTGGCGCAAGCTGCCATCTCGTGAATTTGCATTCAAAAGGCTTCTGCTCCTGAAGGAGAATGCTGTAGCCGGTCTCCAATTCTTTTGGCATTATTGTTCCTTTCTCCACCGCCTCACCCTGGGCGTTTATTATATCGCAGTAAATCTTCACATTGATGGGATTTTCCACGTCGCCAAAATCCAATGCCCTTGCAGTCAAATCCCCCCATACACTTGCTTCCTCGTTCTCAAAGAAATGGGTGTCTGCTGACTGCACGTTCTCAAGGTAAACTCCAATCTTGTTGCGGGGGTCCTGCTGCTCCTCAACTTTGCCCTGATAATAGCCTCCGGTGGCGTATTCAAGCTGAGTGGTGAAGCCTTTCCGGACATCTACGACGATTTGCTTTGCCCATGAACGGAAATTTTGAAAGGCAGTTTTTGCTGACTGGAGAGCCTGGGTTTTTTCTTCAGAGGTCATAAAATCGTTTAAGTTGGCGCTGTATAACGGAACAATCACGGAATTGGCGAAATAAAACATATACATAAAGAAAATTCCCAGAAGGGCGATTGTAGCATACATATAGCCAGGAATTTTATTCCTTACTGCCATAAGGAGGGATGCTAAAATCCAAAGGGGGAAGAAAATTCTGTTAACTGAGAAAAAATTAAGGATAGGATAGGCTGGAACCGCATAATACTTTATGATGCCATAAGCAAAAAAATCAACCAGAATCAATAATGCAATAATTACCTTTGCTTTTGACGGCCCAATTTCGTTTGAGTCCCTTAAAACAAACCAATAGAACAAGAATGCCATCGCAAGGTGAACCGCCCCTCCAGAGGAAAGCCCTCCATGGAAGAGGATGGTGTATACCACTAAAACCAATACTGCCATCGCCGGAAGATCTTCCCGCAACCCCACTCTTCGGCTTTTCAGGAACATATACCCAATGAGAGATATCCAGAAGATGCCGTTTGCCAGTAATGTCAGAACCCAGCGGAGAAAAAAATCTTTGAAGAAGAAAAGGTCAAACCGGAATCCGTTAAAGCTGGATGTCAGGTCATATAAGAAAACCACTACAGAAAAAATGATGGGTATCCAAGCAAGCCCTGTCACTCCGGGGCGCTCGTTTGTCGGGGAGTAATATCTTTGGTAATCAATGGGCATCTATCCACCTCTTGGAAGAGAACACCAGCAAAAAAGTCATCTGCGCTCAAGCTCGACGCTCACTTCAACGATCTCCAGGACGCTTCTTGGAGTGATCTTGACAAAGTTGTTGTCTTTTTCGATGAAGCTGTTGATGTTCTTCCGGAATGCCTTTTCGTCCTGGTCAATGCGGATGAAGCGGTCGTTGATGTTGATGTCTGCTTTCTTAATGTCCCTGTCATCTACAAACTTGAGCCCGAAGAAAGCATTGTGCGTTGCGTTATTGCCGGAAACTTTTTTGAACGTGGATTCGTTGACTTCGAAGAAGAAGGTCGTTTCCGGCTCTTCTTTCTGGGTGAATGCCAACCGTATCTGCTCAACGGCATACGTCCCTTTATCAGTCCTAAACATCACGGAGTTAGAGCCTGCGTTAAGGGCGCTTAAAGGAATCTCGACGGTGTATTTGTCATTGCAGACGGGCACAGCAGAGAACACGCTCCTTGAGTTGACTGAGACGCCAAGGCTGCCGACAAGCAGCGCATTGGTGCAGTAGGGCACAAACCTCAGCTCTGCCTTTTCGATGTTGCTGACTTCCTTATCGCTCAACGAGAAGCTGTTTTGGCTTTCCTGCCTGCTCCGGTCAGTGATGTCTCCTATAAGCTTTATGTCCTGAAGGGTGTATTCGTTGGCAGTCCAGAACCTTGCGCCGACGGAAGATACGGAGAAAAGCAGCTCATTTTCTTTTTTCAGCAGGGAGCGCCTGACCTTGATGGGCTCAACATTTATTCCGGCAAGCCTGCTTTCGAAAATAACCTCGCCGTTGAAGGCAATTGCGAGGATGCCTTTTCTTACCGGGGCAGAGAATGAAAGGAAAACATTATCCGCCTGATCAACATCGTTGAGGATGAATGACAGCTTTCTTGGCTTCTTTTCAAACCAGCCGTTGCGCACCGTCAGGGGATTGAACTGCTCAAGCACTTTTGCGTTTGTGGCCTCAAAGATGTTGACGTTCGGCAGCGCTTTGTCCCTGACTTTGCTGACTGGGTCCAGCCTTCCGACAGATTCTTTCAGAAGGGTAATTTTTGATGGGCTGGAGGAAGAGCCAACTCCCGAGCCATCTCCTTCCAGGATGTCCTGCCGGTCTTCGGAAGGGAGGAACATGATATAGATTATGATAAACGCCGAAAGGATGGCGATGAGGATTGCGGCATTCGTGCCGTCCTGGCTCTTTTTTTTCAGGTTTTTCATGGTAGAGCAAAAACTAGGGTTGGTTTCTCCATAAGTATGTGATTATCGCCTTCTCGCTTTGAACTCCATTAGCAAGGGCCGACATTCCCCGGTTGGGGCGACCCCCCTGTCGTCTGGAATTTATCTATGAGCTAAGCTCGACCTTATGGCGTTAATCACATACTTACCATACATAGGTTTATATATAAATGTTGCCCTTTTTGTTTTTTATGAAACTGCTCCGTTTCGAGAAGAAAGAGGCAAAAATCTCGGTTGAAGATGCTGATGACCTGTATGCGCTGAACCAGATCATCGAGCAGGGGGATATCTTAAAGGCTAAGTCTTTCAGGAAAATTAAGATCGGGAAAGAAGGCGACAGGAAGCAGGAAGTTGAAAGGAAGCCTATGGTGCTGAGCATACGGGCTGAGAAAACGGAATATTCGCCGCAGTCAGGAGTTCTTAGGGTTACTGGGGTGATTACGGACGGCCCGGAAGAAGTGCAGAAAGGGGAGCATCATACTTTCAATCTTGAGGCAGGAACAATCTTTGAGCTGTCTAAGGGGCAGTGGCTGAATTTCCAGCTGCAGCGGCTGAAGGAAGCAGCTTCTGAAAAATCCTCGAGAGTCCTTGTCTGCGTCATGGACAGGGAGGAAGCCCATTTTGCGCTGCTCAAAAGGTATGGATATGAAGTGCTGAGCAGCCTTAAAGGCAAAGTTTCCAAAAAAGGGATGGATGAATCTGGGGAGGGGAAGTTTTATCAGGAAATCATCTCGCAGCTTTCCTCATATTCGGAGCGATACGGGCTGATAAAAATTATTCTGGCAAGCCCTGCTTTCTGGAAGGAAGAGGTGTTCAAAGAGGCGCATGAAAAAAGCCTTAAGGCAAAAATCCTTCTTGCAACCTGCAATGCGGTAGGGAGGAACGGGATTAACGAGGTGCTCAAAAGGCCGGAGGTCAAGGAGGCGCTGAAAGAAGACAGAATCGCAAGAGAGGTGCAGCTTGTCGATGACCTGCTTCAGGAGATCAGCAAACAGAATTTTGGGGCGTATGGAATTGAAGAAACCGGCAAGGCTGCAGAGGCCGGAGCGGTTAAGGAACTGTTAGTAACTGACGGATGCATCAGCAAGCATAGAGAGCATGGAACTTATCCACTGCTTGAAGGGATATTTAAAATCACCGAGCAGGCAAAAGGAACTGTCCATATAATCTCCTCAGGGCATGATGGGGGGCAGCAGTTAGACGGGTTAGGGGGGATTGGGGCGCTGCTGAGGTTCAAGCTCAATTATTAGCGCCCTATCTTTATTGGAAATCCATATCTTTAATGGAAATTGATAGAAACTGATGGAAACACTATGACAGATTCCGCTTCTTCTGGAAGAAAATCCGCGAAAAAAGTTTATTATCCTTCTAATCATTTTTCTCAAAGAGCGTGCATCAAGAGTTTTTCTGAATATCAGAAATTGTATAGCTCTTCTATAAGGAATCCTGAAAAGTTTTGGAAGGCGCAGGCATCGATACTTAATTGGTTCAAGCCGTTCACTGCGGTTTTTCAGCAGAAGAAAAAGCCTTTTTGCAAGTGGTTTGCCGGGGGGAAGCTGAATGCTTCCTACAACTGCATTGACAGGCATATCGCTCTTAGGGGGGACAAAAAAGCAATCATCTGGCAGGGCGAGCCGGAAGAGGATGTGAAGGTATTGACTTATACTGAACTTCTTCAGGAGGTCTGTAAGTTTGCCCATGTGCTGAGAAAATTTGGCGTCAGGAAAGGCGACAGGGTGTGCATCTATCTGCCGATGATCCCTGAGATAGCTATCAGCATGCTTGCCTGCGCAAGAATCGGGGCAATTCATGCGGTTGTGTTTGGGGGATTTTCTGCTCAGGCGCTGGCAAAAAGGATAAATGATTCCGGGGCAAAGCTGCTGGTGACTGCCGACGGGTCGTTCCGAAGGGGAAAGATTGTTGAGCTGAAGGAAGCTGCAGATGAGGCTCTGCTGCAGTGCAAACATGTGAAAAGGGTTGTGGTCGTAAAAAGGGCAGGAAATAAAATCAGGATGAAGCGCGGGAGAGATGTATGGTGGCATCAGGAGATGGAAAAAAAGGGTGTCGGGAATTTTATCGAACCTATACTGATGGATGCAGAGGATACTCTCTTTTTGCTCTACACTTCAGGAACAACCGGGATGCCTAAGGGGATGGAGCATACCACCGGAGGATATCTGGTGTATGCTGCTTTGACGATGAAATATATTTTTGACCTGCGTGAGGAAGATGTTTATTTCTGCACTGCTGATATCGGATGGATAACAGGGCATAGTTATATTGTGTATGGGCCATTGTGCAATGGGGCAACTGTAGTTATGTATGAGGGAGCTCCTGATGCTCCTGATCCCGGGAGGTTCTGGAAGATTGTTGAGAAGTTCAAGGTGAGCATATTCTATACCGCTCCGACGGTGATACGGGCACTGGCGAAAGAAGGGGAGCAGTGGCCAAGAGGGCATGAGCTTTCAAGCTTACGGCTGTTAGGGACTGTCGGAGAGCCTATCAACCCTGAATCGTGGAGATGGTATTTTAACAATATTGGGAAGGGTAAATGCCCGATTGTCGATACGTGGTGGCAGACTGAGACAGGCGGGATTCTGATTTCTCCTTTGCCCGGGGCTGTGCCATTAAAGCCGGGAAGCGCAACTGTTCCTTTCTTTGGGATTGAGCCTGAGATTTTGCGTGAGGATGGAAAAAAGGCAAAAGCTGGGGAGGGAGGGTATTTGGCCATCAAAAAGCCCTGGCCGGGAATCGCAAGGACAATCTGGAAGAATCCAAAGAGGTATGTTGAAACTTATTTTTCTAAGTTTAATGGAAAATATCTGACTGGCGACGGTGCGATGGTGGATGAAGACGGCTACTATTGGATAACCGGAAGGATTGATGATGTGATAAAAGTTTCCGGGCATCGGATCGGGACTGCTGAGGTTGAGTCGGCTCTTGTGTCTTATCCCGGGGTGGCGGAAGCTGCTGTAGTGCCTGTGCCGCATCCAATCAAAGGCGAGGCGATCTATGCGTTTGTGGTGCTGAAAAAAGGGAAAATCGGAGATGATGAACTAAAACTCAAATTGATTGAGCACGTCAAGAAAGAGATTGGCGCAATCGCGAAGCCTGAGGCGATACAGTTTGCCGAAGGGCTGCCGAAGACAAGAAGCGGGAAGATTATGAGAAGAGTGCTGAAGGCGATTGCATCCGGCTCTGCAGAGGTTGGAGATGTCAGCACTATGGCGGATGCTGGGGTTGTGGAGGAGTTGAAGAATGGTGCCTCTTTTGTTCAGGGGTGATTCTTTCCAATCTCATTCCCCCTAAGAAATGTTGAAAAACGGCAGGTTTTATTGCGGCTATGCAGCAAGCAAATCTCTTTTATCTTTTTCAATTTGACTTGCATAACCATTTTCTATCTCCTGAATAAACCTCGCAGTTTCAACAAACGTTGTCTTTTTGTCAAAATCCCTGGTGGGGATATGGCCTGTATTTTTTAGGAGGAAAATCCGTTTTTGTTTCATTGGTGTTTGGACATTGTTATAAATCCACTCCCCGCTCTTTTTTGGGTGAGAAACTGTGTCCCTCATTCCCTGAATAACACATATGGGGATTTTTATTTTTTTGACATCTTCTCTCAATTGCATCATGAGGTCAGAGAGCGCACCCAGAGCCTTTTGGGCATGGCCATCTAGGTTCCTGCGGTTAATCAATGCACGGATGTCGAACATGCTTGAGGTGCTTATTGGCCTTTTCCCCTGCTCAATATTTTTTATTATTAAGGTAGTAATCCAATTTGCCATCTGCCTTTCTGCCGATAGGTTGTTGAGGTCTTCGTTTGCATAAGTGTATAAATCCCCGGGAGATAAGCCTTCTTTCTTCATTAGTTCGATCATCGATTCTAAAAGGGGGGGAATCTCCGTCAATCCTTTTTTTCTAAACTCGTTTCTGTTTAGCGTCCCGGCATCAAGCAAATTTTTAATTTCAAGCGCAGCATCGGCAATATCCTCATTAGGGCGATCCTTTTTACGTTGGTTGAGCAATTCCTCTTTGATTCCCAAAATTTTATTGTTTATGGGATCTTGGTTATAGATAATTCCTCCTTTCTTATTCATTTGAGACAGTCCCATCATAATTGAAGATCCGGCTCCTGTGATGAGTGGCTCAAGCCTTCCCAATGCCCCCAGGCCCGTAAGGACAATGCATGCAGCCATAGAAACCATTCCCTTGACCATAGCCTGGTAAGGGTATCCTGCTCCCCTCTTTGCTGCAATATTCCCCCATGTTTTTGCCATGATATGCAGCTGCATCATTGCACCAATAGAAAGTCCAATGGTATAAAACCTGCCATCGCCATCGTTTTTGCTCTTCATATACTGGTAGAAATATTTGTATGCCTGAATCATAAAACTTTCAATCTCAGCGATGGGTGTAAGGGCGAATTCCTCTAATGTTCGGCCATGGCCGGGGAGCCTGACGACATAGGTTATTGCATTCAACTTTCCCCTGAGATAGAGGGAAAGGGCATCCATTTCCTGAGGATGGGACGTAATGCCATGAATCAGCATCACACCAATCCTTTTCCTGGAGGATATTCCAGGTTTGGTAAGATCTTCCTTGATTTTTTGCTCATCAATCTCTACCCCTGAAATTTCCTGGGCAAGGTTCAGGAGCTTATTAGTGATACTGCTCAACAGCCCCCTTATTGCGATGAGCAGCTCATCTTCCTCACGAATCAATCTAAGGGCGTTTTCCCTCAACACAGGGATTTCCTTTACCTGAATCTCTCTGAGCTGGGTAAAACACTTTTCAAGCTTTTCAAAATCTGGCTTCAGCTCTGCCTGGGATTTTTTTATAAAATCAGCGAGCTTTTGCTTGTCCTGCACTAAAGCCCAAACTGCCCGCTTTTTTGTTTCTATGCCGTAAGGTGTTCTTCTCCCCTGGGGTGAGCTTAATTCCCTCTCAGTGGGCGACCATGATGGAGAAGAAGTTTTTCCATACCTCCACACCCATGCTTCAGCTTCGTGCAACTTTTCAACTGCCTCAAAGAGAATCTTTCGGATTATCGTTTCGTCCTTGCTGTCCAGCTCAAGAATCTTTGCAAGAGCGGTTTTCATCTGGCTGTTCTTTTTTGGAAGTTCTTTTTGCGCTTTTTCAGAATTTCCATGCAAAAAATCTTGGACAATAGCTGCTTTTGCTTCATGGGCTTTCCAGACTTCATGGAAAAGATTAATCTCTCCCCCAATAGAGCTTCTCAAATCTTTTACCTGAGGCAGATGCTTCTCTGGCAGCCAGAAACCAGCTTCTCTGTTCTTAAAAATCCAACTAAAAATATCCATACTCTTCCTAACCTTCCTATATATTTATACCTTTCGGTTACTGTTGGCTCCGTTCAAAAAGTCATCCCACCAACAAAAAAGATTATGGGCAATAGCTCTGCAATACATTTCTGCCCTTTGGGCAGAGAACTTA
>JACPBV010000005.1 GCA_016180135.1 Candidatus Woesearchaeota archaeon | reverse complement strand
GCTATGCTACGGAGGCGCATTATTTCGTGCCATGCGAGCATAGCGAGTATGCACTCTTCTTTGCCCCTTTCTTGGAAAGAAAGGGTGCAGCTATGCTACAGAGGCGTGTAGAAGGAATGTTTTGGAATTATTTATAAAAGTATTGGCTGGCCTCTAAAAATTGGACTTGGGCGGTATCAATTCAACTTTGTCCGGGATTAGGATTCATCCCCTTGATTATCCAATACCCTATCTCTTCATGGGGATTCCAGGTTCCCAGCATATCTCCATCCCTATTGCCCTGATGCCCACCTACTACCCAAGGGAGTAAACTCTCCGAGTTTAGCATGGCTGCTGAAGTCCATCCAAGATTTTGTGAGCGTGTACCTACGACGGGAAAAGCAAAATATCTCGGGTCTCCGGAATTGTCTGAGTATTTACTAATCACTTCCCAACCTTGGATGAATCCCTGGCCTTTGTTTCTTAAATCCTCAAGGAGTTTTACGGGAACGGCTGCAAACTTGTCCTTATCAGGAATAAACTCATTCGCGCCGGATTGGGCGACCGCTTCTGCGATTATCAGCCCATCTGACGATTCAGGGTATCTTCCTATGCAATGCCGTGTTGCAAAGGGGCTGCCTGCAAATGCATGTTCCAATCCATACGGCGAAAAAGATTTTCTGAGAAAACTTAGTTCCACAGGCGTGGGTAACCTAACGTTGCTTTGTGTGAGCTCTAACCAGGATTTGGATGTCTTATACCCCGTTCTTCCACCTGGCTCACTTTCAAAGATGACTTTTTGTTCCAGCTGACCTGAACTGCTGGAAAGGGCAACTGCTGCTATTGCACCTTGTGTGGCGGGATAACCAGATACTACTACCCCTGATTCGTGTCCCATAACTTTGAGGGCAAGAGGGTATTATAAAAAGTTTATTGTGAACAAAACTCGATATTGGAAAATTTGCGGGATGATACGATCTATATGGGACAATTTGCGATGAAACCTACAAAGGAATTTTCAGCAATGATAGCTATGCTTGATCTCTAAAAAAGAAAGATTCTTATGTATTCTCATTAATCATCATCCTCATGTTCAATGAAAAAAGATACCCTTCCTGGATGGATCCAAAATTAATTCATAACCTTAAAAATCAAGGGAGCACATTAAAGGGGGATATTGCTGAAGTCATCGTCCAACATAAGATAAACTTTGGCCACAGGCCGAGGGAAGTGTCACCCACTTTTTTAGATGAAATCCGGAATTATGAAATCCCCCAAACAATAAAAGATTTCCTGAGAAAACACTGGTACACTATCGACATCTTTGCATTTGTCGTTGAGAATGGAAAAGTAACTAATCTTGAAATTTATGAAGTTAAATGCACAAACCTTTATGACCCTTCCTATGTTCAGCAGCATCGTTTTAAGCCAAAGATCACTTCGAATTCGCTTTTAGCCTATTCAGAGGGGATGGCATTGGGATTTAAGGTAAAATTCGCTGAGGTTATTTTCCTGGATTTTTGGGAGTATTATATCTGCTTTAAAAAATTTAATCCTGATGATTTTTATATCTATGACGGCTCTACTCAAAAATATTTGAAAAAGTCAACCGTTCGCCGGTTCTAATCCTGAACATAGAGAAGACCCCTAAAGAAAAATGCGAGGGGCCGGATTCGAACCGGCGAATGGACTAACCAGCGGGATTGCTTATCTGCAGGTGAATTTTTTCTCCATTTACTACCTTCTTAAGTCCCGCGCATTTGACCAGGCTTTGCTCTGAGGGCCATTCTCCTGGCAACCCTCGCATAGCCTGAGAAAAAATATAATCTTGCTCGTTATTTAAATCTATTGCAAAAACAGTTTTTTGTTTTTTTGAGTATGGGACTTTTTTTGTCGTTTAGATCTAGAGAATCCCAGAAACGGCGCCTCCGGATTTTGCGAATGAACTTCAGAGGCACCAATCTAATGCTTTTTTGGCTTTTGGACTGGCTCGAAAGCATATCTGTTGAAAAAATCCTTAAGCGCAAGGTAGAGGCTTTCAAGGTCATCTGCCACCACATCGTCAAACTTCCTTTCCTGGAATTTGTAGATATACCTCTCAAAGACTGCCCGGGAGAAGATGAACCAGGGCCGCTGCGACCATCGGTGCGCAAGGGTTGTCTCCAAAAATCCGTCAAAGACGATGAGGGCTCTTGCCCAGTCGAGCTTCTTTATCCGCTTCTCTGCCCTGACGCTCACTTCTGAAAGATCCTGGAACAATGCCCTGACCCTGATGACCGGGGATGCATATTCTGTAATGTGGCCGAACAGCTCAACGACCCACTCAAAATTCTTGCGCTTCTCCTCGACATACTGGCGCTTCATCTTGACTTCTTTCTCATAGCCCTTCTGCTCCATCCACCCTTCGACGGCAGCGAAGAACTGGGCAATCTCAAACGGGCCTTCATACAGCAGCTTCCTGTTTTCAACAACAATCTTTTTTTCTGACATGCTAATGCACCGGGGAGTGATGGGCTGGCTTGGGATAGCTGTGGATGTTCAGGAACTTCTCGACAAGGTGGAACAGCTCATAGCAGTCTCTGGTGAGCTGCTGCTCAAACCTGTCGGTATACAGCCTGTAGATGTATTTGTCAAACAGGGTTCTCAGGAATACAAAGAACGGCCTTTCTTCCCACTTGCTCTCGCTGTCGGTCTGGAGGAACCCATCGAGGAAAAACTGGATCCTGCCATGGTCAAGTCTCGCTTTTTTCCTGTCTTTAGCGATATCGACCTTCTTGAGCCCCGATCCCAGGATGCGGATCTTCAGGACAAAGATTGTGTAGTCAGAAAGCCTTTTGGTCACCTGGTTCTCATATTCAATAGATTTCCCTTCCGGCGCCTCAAATTCATTTGATTTGTTCTCATTCTTTTCCATGTCTTTTTCGTATGCCCATGCATTGATGAGCCGGAAGAGGCCCTTCAGGTCAAGAGTCCCCTGATAGTCCAGCTTCAGGTGGTCCACGATGAGCCTGATCATTGACATTTTTGCCTCGGTGTTTACAGTTAAAAACTGCCTCAATATTTCCTGTGCATCCCTGAAAGGTGGAGATGCTCGAATTCATCTGATTCCATCTGCAGGCGCTGCTTGATCATCGCATGAAGCTCGTACAGCTCGTATTTCAATTTCGTCTCGACTGCCATGACAATGTTGTTCTTGATGATATACTTATTGAAGAAACTCTTCAGCTCGCCCCAGAACTTGCTGCTTCCCCACTGCTTCTCCCAGTCCGTCCTGAGGTCTGCCTGAAGCTCAACCCAGATCCTCCCTTTGGTGAAGTTTTTTTTATTCCCCTGGGCGTCGACAACATCAATGTCCCTTGCGTCGTAGGTGTGGAAATAGATAAGATAATGAAATTCATAATACTCCGTCTCCTCCCGCGAAGCCTCCCAGACATACTGCCGCTCTGCCCCAAAAGGGCTTGGGCGCTTGTGCTTGTAAATCTTTTCGTGCAGCTTGTATTTCCGCATCCTCAGAAAGTCAGCCATAGACTCATAGAGATCCTGCATGTCCCAGACACCGGCCTTGCGGATGTACAGCGGACCTTCGCCGTATTCAAGCCAGGGTGTCTTTGCAGCTGCCATGCCAGTTCTTTTTGAGAAGAAGGTATATAAAGGTTTCCGTCAAGATTTTATTAAAGTGGCGTCGGAAAATGCTTTTCCCAGAATGTATTTGTTTAGCATCTTCGAAACGCTCGACGTTGGGCTTAATGGTCCTGCGTCCCCGTAGGGGTCATCCCCCCGCGACGGACTCAACAGTAGGCCCAGAAGCGTTTCGACCTGAGGATGCTAAACAAATACCTCAGAATCAATAATTCACCAGAACTTCCACATCTTTTCCGAAAATGTCCTTCAGGTGGCCGAAGAGCTTTTCTTTGATGAAGACTTTGGGGGGGATATTGACTTTGGCAAGATGTTTTTCCATCTCTTCAAGAGTTGTTTTTGCGGGCAGGGCAAGGCTTCCGTCAGGGTTGATCTTTGCTTTTGAGATCTCTTTTTCCTCTTTGTCAATGTCGTGGATGATGAACGCAGTGTCGTCCAGGAGGAGAATCTCGCCGTACCGCTCGCCGTGCTTGACACGTATCTTTGCGCGCTCGAGCTCCCTTCCCCGCTTTCTCTGCATATATTCAACCAGGAACTTGACCAACTGGGATGAATCTCTTTTCAGCTTGTCCACTTCCGGCTGTGTGAGCTTTCCATCTTCATAGTCTTTCTTTGCTTTCATGATCTCATTCAGCATCCTGAGGAATTTTGCCGGAATCTTCCCTTCGCTGACCAATTCATGCTCGAAAAACTTGATGACCTCCTCGTCATGCACGCGTTCAACGCCTTCAAGCCTGAGGACATCCCGGATGATGGTGATGATAGAATCATAAACTTCGAGCATGTCCTTCCCCTCGCGGATCTTCTCGATCTGGGTGAACAGGCGCTTGATCCTCTTGAGGTACTTATCCGCGTTTTCCAGGAGCTCATCAACCTCCTTGCCGGAAAGGTCTTTCTTCACTCCATGCTCAATCTCTTTCCTGATGGTGACAACCCTGTCGAGGGTTTCTATGAATTTCTCCTCAAGAAGCTTTTCCTTTTTGACAAAAACCTCGCGCATCAGCTCAGCAGTCTCTTTTGGAGCCGGCGGCGGGATGCCATACAGCATCAATGCAGCCTGCGACGGGGTAAGGATGGCATAATAAATATCTTCCATCCCGATATTTTTCAGCTCATTCTTGACTCTTGTCAGCATCTGCTCGCCGGACGCCATGAACATATCAATCGCTTCAGCTGAGGGCTTGATCTTGCCCATCCTCAGCAGCTGCTTCCAGGGCATGAAAATGCCGCGGTCGTAGAAGGGGACGCCGTCTCTCAGCAAGGTGAAGATGATGGGGTTTGCTTCCTTCAGGGAATCCCAGAAGTCAGTGAGGATATAGACCTGGATATTGAGCTTGTTCTTGATCCCAGTGAGCTCTCCTGCCTCTATCCCCATGCCGATGATAATCGCGCGGAGCTTGTCTTTCAGTTCTGCACGGGTCATCCTCTTGACGTCGGTGTCATCAATGACGATCCAGACATCAATGTCAGAAGATTTTGTCGCCCTGCCCTGGATTAGGGAGCCTGCCATAACATAGGAGACGATGTACTTCTCGAATTTTCTCAGGACCATCGTTTTATGGATCTCTGCAATCTTTATTGCGCCAAGCATCCCGTTGTCAAAAACCGGAGCGGACATCGATATCAGCTGGAGCATATCATACTTTGCGTCATAGCAGTTCTGCCAGAGCTCGCTTAAGATAACAACTTCAGGGATGATCCTTGGGTCAATCTCCTGGGCAAGCTTGTCAACGATAGAAAGAAGCTTCTGCTTCAGCTCCTGCTTGGACATCTTCTTTGAGTCAGTGTCATCAACAAGAACAAGGACTGAAATCTTTTCGGTATCCGGCTTTTCGCCTTCTTTCGGCCTCGGAGGCGGGAGAAGAGCGACACCCATGATATATTTGTCGAACTTCTCAACAATCTTCTTCTGGAACTTTTCAAGCTTTGCCTTGATCTCTTTCAGCTTTTCTTCCTGCTCTTTTGTCAATGGCGGAAGCTGGGGCATGCCCTGCGGGGATCCGGGAGAGGGAGGAGCCTGAAGAGGGGAAGGCTGGGCCTGCTGAAGAGGCTGCATCGGGCCTGCAGGAAGCTTGGTGTCTACGCCTTGGGGCTTTGCATCTTCCGTTTGAGCTTTTACATCTCCCGCATGAACTTTTGCATCTCCTGCATGAGCCTTATAGGATTTATAGCTTTGAGAAGGAGCCTTGTCATTTCCATTCTTTTTATCCTGTTTCTTTGCCATGATGGGAAATAAAAGCTTTTACTGGGCGTATTTTAAAGTGAGTTTATAAAGTTTGCTTTTTTGATAAAGAGTAATTATTGATGGGTGGTGAAAATAATACGATGTTTGCGTTTTTTATCTTTCGAGCCTTTTGGGCGGCTGTTTCTTTCCGTCGGTAAATCTCCTGCTTTTTGCATTTGTTTTTGCCGGCCGGGGAAAGGGGAAAAAAAGCGAAAGATTTATATGGGGGCAGTATCTAAAGTGTTTTTAGAAAAATTAATACTAAGGTGAAGAAAAATGTCTGGAAATCATTCAAACGTTGTCCCATTTAGAAAGCATGGTGAGGAGAAAGGGCATGGTGGAGGGCCAGATATAGTCAAAGAATTTGAGGAAGCCTATGAAATATCGGAGAAGTATTCTGCCGAGCTTTCTGCAAAGATTCTTAATGAAAAAAAGCTTGTTGGTAAGAAGGTTAATAAAAAAACAATTGATACTATCGTTAAATTTCTTCATTCTGACGAAGTCGCAAGTATGATTCGGGATGCCATTGGGGCAAGGGGGGCAAATATTTCTGAGGAAGAGCTTCTAAACAGGTATAGCCTTCCCAAGCATGTCATCAAAGACATCCTTTCCAACTATGAAGGGGGTTCCATTCAACCAGATATCCTTCTTAGGTTATCCCGGCAATTATCAGCCAGGGTGCATGGGGAGATGGTAGGCCACCACCCGGCAACGTTAGCCAATTTAGCTTATGAAGACCTTAGGGGTGCCCAAAAAGTTATTACAAAACTTTATGAAACTAGCGGGGGAAAGAGGTTTGCTGAAAATGCCGCCGCTGAAATCAATAACCTTGCGGACCCTTCAAAAGTGCTGGAACACATGCAGGGCTTATATCAGAACCAGACTCTGGTCGACCAAAGGGCTCAACATAGCGACAGGCTGAGAAAGCCCGTTTACCACGATGAGGACAGGAAAGTAGCATAGTTTTTTTAAACCCTTTAACTTTAAATTCCTAAGTATCCATCCTTGCAATATCTTGGCGAGTGTATTAATAGAAATCTTCTATTATTTTTTCTGATTTTGAGCAAGATTGCATAAATTCGATTTGGATGTTTGTTCTTTGTTGCTGTCTTTGCTATAAGTAGTTTCCATTCCTGTATTCTAAGTTCATGGGAAAATATATCCCGGTCAATTTCTGCTGCTAAAACCATGCTTTTCCACCCCAAAATTCCGAAACCTTTATATAGATTAATCACTAACTAGTAGTATATGGTTGACTTTGCAGGGGATTCTCAGGGTGGGCCTTTATGGAAGGGGCTCAGCATACCGGAGCGGATCAATCCTATTGATGCTGCAGAAGACAGGGAGTATGAATCCCGATACGGGCGAAATTGGCTCAGGGAGGACAACGGCAAAGAATTCGGGGAATGGCTGGCGCCCAAAGGCATCAATATTGAGTATGTTGAGCCTGCAGATTCTGTCTCGCTGATGATCCCTGTCAACGGCAAGTTTGACCAGAGGGGGGCGGGAAATTCAGGGACTACGATGGCTTATGCCTTTGGGCAGATGAATATGAGGGACATCGGGAAGTTTTCTTCAAAGGAAGGCAGTTATAAGCTGTTCATGCGGGCATTTATGAAATCTGATCTCGGCGGGGAAATCTCCCGTATTTTTGCGGAAAAAGGCTGCGACTTTGAGAATATAGACTATGTGATGGTCAGCAAGGCTCCCGATTCGGGGATCATGGGCGTCGGAAGGATGCCTTCAGGCCTAAGCGAGAAGTTTGGCCCCGAAGCAAAGCAATATGAAGGGAAGATTGTCATCGTCGCAAATTATGATTTTTACCAGATGCTTGAGAGCATCGGGAAGCATTATAGCGCAGACAATATGGATATGGTCTTTGAATCGCTTGCTGAAGAATTCTCGCACATCTACAGGAAGTCGTTTGACAAAAGGCCGGTAGTGAACAGGCTTTCGAAAAGGGTTGAGGAAGAGAGAGCTACTAAAAACCATGTTGTTGATGCACTTGAGAAATTGGCTGAGGATTCCCGGGTGCCGTCAGAGAAAATGCGCTACCAAAAGGTCTTAGCGGCAAAAAGGGATGATGTGGCTACCGTCAAAAGGTATTATAAAGTCTATAAAACAAGGAAGCCGGTAATGAATACCGAAAGCCTTGACGACATCCTTGATGAAGATCGCTCTTTTGATGATTTTGATGATTTTTATGCTGAAAGGCATTCCGATAGATCTGAAAGCTCTGCAGATGGCGAGTATGCTCTTTTTCAAGATAAAGGGGAGTATGAACTTAAAGGGAATTATATGGAAAGTGAGTTGGGTGAGGGAGACTCTTCAGGCGGTGAAGGCGGAGTTGATGATGGGGGCTTTTCTGGAAGTGAAGGCGATTCTGGCGGAGAAAGATATTCCGGCGGAGAATCTTCAGGCAGGGGCAGCGCATCAGGGGGAGACGGCTCTTCAGGCGGAGATGGTGGCGGCGAGTAATCCCCTTGAGGTTGCCCTATCAAACCCCAATTTATGAATTCTTTCGGCTTATTTTGCTGCTTCTTTCACTGCAACGACCATAAACAATCTTGCGGCAGCCTGAACTGCAATCAATATCAGAAAAGGGATTAGCGCAATGATAAGGTTGGCTTCTGCTGTCAAAATTATCAGCGCTGCCGCAGCGGAGATGAAGAGAAAGCTTGTCAGGAAGACCGGAATGAGGCGGTGGGCTTTTCCAAAAGCAGCTGAAATAAACGCCGGAAAAAAATCTTTTGGCCTTTTGCAGGCAAGGGAGAATGCGACTGCGCCGAAATAGCCAAACAGGAGGAGAGTTCCTGCGAGAGCAAAAACGGGGGTGAATGAGCCCTGGTCAATCAGCTTAAACGCAGATCTCATGTATCCTGCAATGACGGTTTCTGCCAGGAATATCACAATTCCCGAAAGGATGAAAATAGTGAATGCCGGCTGTATCAGCCTTTTCACCGGGAGCCTGTTGGCGAGAGAAAGGGAAAATCCCCAGAGCAGGGAGCTAAACACCATAAATACTGCCGCTGAATAAACTCCGGCATCCTTCAGGTAGGATGCCATCCTTGCTGCGCTTTGATAGATGGCCAACGCCTGCTCTGAAGGGAGGGCGTTTTCTTCCGGGGCGCCGGGAAGATTCTCCTGAGCGTTGTCAAAGACGTCAAGAGCCTTCCTTGCTTCCTCCGTCGCAGGAATGAGGGTGGTGAAGATGATGGCTGAAAGGAGGATTCCGTAGAGAAGCTGAAGCCCCAGAATGGCAAATGTTTTCTTTTTGCTTCCGAGCATGATCCGGAAAGACTGCCTGATGATTTTTACTAGGAACATACTCTTTCTTTTTTTGGGGAGGGACTATTTAAATGTTGTTTCAAACCGGGGCATTTTGGATGAATATGAGTTTTATTAATTGGTGAAGCGCATCTGAAAAATCTGAGTTTTATTAATTGGGGCAGTGCATCTGAAAATTTCAACAACACAGGGCTCGACGGTCAAAATTTTCTCTGTGAAAATTTTGCCCTGCTCGGGGACTCCGTAGGAGCCATCCCTCCCCCTCGCCTCGCCGACGTTGTTGAAATTTTCAAACAGATATAACCTCTTAAGATTCTCTGATAGGCTTCAAAGGGTTAAGATATTGCGTTCTTTTGAATCGAGCCGGAATACCGCAATATTAATATAATCCGCCGCTTCAGGAGGCGGTATGGGCAAAAGGGGGGAGATGAGCACGCACTGGCTGCTTTATATGACTGCGCTGATCGTTGCGTCTGCGATTCTCATCTTTGGATATTCTTCTTTCACAAAAGTCAATGCGCAGAACTGCCTTGCGCAGTCTCTGGTGTTTGAGCAGGACTTCAAGGCGGCTGTCGAGAAGGCTGTCGGGAGCGAAGGGAGCGTGTTTGAAAAATCATTCCAGATCCCCTGCGGAGTTGACAGGGTGTATTTTGTTGATACAGACAATGCGGATACTTCCGATGAATTTGTGAGAAGCGTCTTTGTGGATATGCCTCTGCTCTGGGATTCGCTTCAGCCCATAAATCCGCTGGATATGAACAGCCCCAGGACTGGGAAAAATATGTTCTTTTCTGTCAAGGGCATCATCCAGAAGGCAGCCTTCGGGGGGAATATCAGCATTGAATTCCCATACTTCCAGTGCTTTAAGGTTGTTAACGGCAGGATGGAGATGTTCCTTGAAGAGAACGCAACCCGGGTTAAGCTGAGGCATAAGGACAAGAGGTTTGACTGCGGGGCGAGGGAGGCTGCGGTTCAGCCAACGCCGGCGGATGTTGATACGATGGTTACTGAAGCAGTTCCTCTTGATGATTGTACTACTGAGGAAGATTTCGCCGGTCCTGGCGTCTCAGGGGCTGAAGGCGACAAGAGCGGCATAACTGAATATATCAAAGGAAGGTGTAAGGACCGAAAATTAAAGCGGGTGAAAGATAATGTGGGGGTTAAAAGGGTCATTTCGGTGCATGACAAAACTGTTGTTGAGCTTAAATTCAGGACAAATGAGGGGGAGATTGAAGAGTTTGTCTATATAGAGTTTCTGCCTAAAGAGTGTGTTGAAAAGCTCAGGAGGGAAAATGACCAGGACGATGAAGGCGCCATGGAAGGTGAATTGACAAGGCTGGAAACCAACAGGGGGCAAGGCCAGGACTCTTATGACTTCAGGTTTGAAAACGACCCTCTCCTTATGTGGGGCTTTCCAATTCTCGGTACCAAGGAGCGAAAAGTGGTTTACCGCCTAAATAATGGGTTAAGTGAATCGTGCCAGGAAAAAATTAAGGGCATTCCCTTTTTTATGGAGAATATAACCCTTGCAGCTGCTCAACAACAAATTCCCAACACTAGATCGCTTAGGGGCAACGTGGGCGGATTTCCCTAATAATGTTTATAAACACCTTTGAATTTATATGCCTGTGATGTAATATCAAAGCACTTTATACTATTGGGGTTAAGGCATTGTCCTGGGTAATCTTTGTTCTTTCTCTGATAATGATAAACTCCGGTGTCTATGCAGTTGTGAGTTCTGCCTCCATCCAGGTGCAATCACCAGATGCTGAATGGAACAAAACCTTCGGAGGCTCAGGAAATGATTATGGGTACTCTGTCCAGCAGGCCAGCGATGGAGGGTATATCGTTGCCGGAGAAACTTCGTCTTTCGGCGCAGGAAACTTTGATGTCTACCTCCTGAAAACCGATCCTGACGGAAAGATGCAGTGGAACAAAACCTTCGGGGGATCAAATTATGATTATGGATACTCTGTCCAGCAAACCAATGATGGCGGATATATCGTTGCGGGAGGAACTTCGTCTTTCGGCGCAGGAAACTCTGATGTTTACCTCCTGAAAACCGATCCTGACGGAAAAGCGCAGTGGAACAAAACCTTTGGGGGATCAAATTATGATTATGGATACTCTGTCCAGCAGACAAATGACGGGGGGTATATCATCACGGGGAGTGTTAATAACACCCTTAGCCCGTATAGTGGAGATGCTTACCTCATAAAGACTAATTCTGATGGTACGATTCAGTGGAACAGAACATTTGGAGACCCAGGAAACCATGATTCCGGGTACTCAGTCCAACAAACCAATGATGGGGGGTATATCATTGCTGGATACATTCCCGGTGAAGATAAGGATGTTTACCTAATAAAAACAGATTCTGCGGGGAAACTGCAGTGGAGTAAAACGATTGGGGGGGAGAGAGAGGACTATGGGTACTCTGTCAAGCAGACCAGCGATGGCGGATATATCGTTGCGGGGGAGATTTATCCTATCAGCGCACTGGGTCAAGCAGCGGGCCAACAGGTTTATCTCCTGAAAGTCAATGCTAGTGGGAAGACTCAGTGGAACAAGTCGTTTGGGGTTAATTTTGATGATGCTGGGCGGTCAGTTTTGCAGGCCAGCGATGGAGGGTATATCGTTGCTGGAAACACCAATGAAGATGTTTACCTTGTAAAGGTGACTCTCAATGGAAGTTTGCAGTGGAACAAGACTTTTCGGAGCATCAACAACAGTTTTTCTGTTGGAACTTCTGCCCATCAAACCGACGACGGTGGGTTTATTGTTGCCGGGTATATTAGCTCCGGCCCTTTCGGGGGGGGAAACTATAATGTTTACCTTATCAAATTACAAAGGGAAGGCAGCTGTTCTGATAATGTGAAGAATGGAAACGAGGAAAGCATTGACTGCGGGGGATCCTGCCAAATTGGATGTCTGAATGATATCTCAATCTCCAATCTCACCTTTAATTCCGGGGGAAACCTGACAATAGTGTTTAAGGCAGCCAATAATGGAGCGTCTGATGTGAACGGCCTGAAAGCTAAATTTATTGACAAATTCAGCGGCCAGCTCATCAAAGAAAAGACTGAAACATTTGGCTTTAGGATTTATGCAAACAGCTCAAGAGAGCTCTCCACAAGCTGGGATGTTGAGAGGGGGCACGAAATTACAGTTATCCTAGACCCAGATAATAATCTTAATGAAGTTGGCAGGATAGACAACATTGCCTCAAAGCTTTTTTTCGGCCTGACTAAGTATTATTTACGCTCCGATGTGCCCCCTGATGTCGCTGACATCGAGATTGCTAAATTTTTGAAGGGGAACATCCCCGGCGCGGAATTTGTAACTGCTTCTGACGATGCAGATGTGGAGATCCTTGTCGCACGGCACAATCCTCTGATCGTCTGGCATTTTAGCGCGCTTGAAGAGAATGGATGGGGGTTCCAGGGCGGCGGGCTGAGGTTCCAGGACAAGTTCTGCAATAAGCCCTATTGCGCAGTTGTCGGAAGCAAAAATGTGAACGGGAAGCAGAAGGTTGCGATCGAGGCAAATGACATCGAAGGGTTTATCGCCGGCGCAAAGGAGTTTGCTGCCAACAAGGAAAAGTTCATCAGCAGGGAAGCTGCCATGTTTCTCGGCGAGGAGTATGTGCCTGCTATCGGCGTCTTTGATTTTCTTCATAATTCTTTTAATAAGGCGTTTTACAAGCAGAATTCAACTGCTTTTGCAAGTCTTGTGAAGAGGGCGCTTGAGGACGACATGCAGGATGAGGATCAGGTAAATGCGACGGTGAATGGGGTTAATTTACGATTGCTGCATTTGAAGCCGGCATATTCTGAGAATTTTACTGCGTTTAGGGATGAGGCGGGGCTGCCGGTTGTGCTGGGGCACGGCCTTTGGTCCAATTTAGATTCGTGGAAAGACTTCGGGGTTGAATTGGCAAGTGAAGAAGGCAAAGATACCTGGCTGATCGAGATAACCGGCGGTCCTGATACGGACTGCGCAGGAAAAGAGACGGATGACTGCCCGAATTATAACTTTTCAACGCTGACGGATGAGTATGTTCCTGCCCTGCTGAACAAAGTCATCTCTTCGACGAATAAATCAAAGCTGCAGTATGTTGGGTTCAGCAATGGGTGCAGGAGTGTTTTATCGTCGCTTGAAAAGGGAGAGTTTGATGCCAACAAAGTGGAGACGTTTGTGGGGGTGGGGTGTCCTGGGGCGTTTAATGGGAGCTCGATATTTTCCGAATTAGTCGATAATCATGGGAGTAACACTTTAGCCAACTTAAACAATAAAAGTGTCCGCCATGTAACTCTTGAAAAAGTGAGAGATACTATTATCCAAGATTGTGGTTTTGACATTTCTTGTCAACTCGGAAGAATTTTAACAGGAGAAGGAAACTTTATCTCTTTTAATCTTTTAAGTAATTATTTCGCTTTTATCCAAAACAAGGAAGATGGTCAACCTGGAAAAAATCTTGAATTAGACAATTTTGCAATATTGTTTGGGTCAGGTTTGGAAGGAAGTGATGGAATTGTTACAAAGATAGATGCAATCCAAATTTATGACCAAGTTAATGCAAATAAAACCTTGTTAAAAGTTTTTGCAACACACAAGGGTATTGAAGATAAAGATAGTTCAAAAGATTTAATAATAAAACTTCTTAACAAACAAGAGTTTGGGTTTCTTGAAAGAAACTTGAACTTGGTTAACAGTTCAAAAATAATCGGGGGATGAGATTATGCATATGCTTGAAAACCTTATGAATAACAAAACAAAATCATTTGTTTATCCATTACTTGTTGGTTTTTTTCAATGGAGTATCTTTTTAATTATCTCAAATAAAAGCGGAAACCCCCTGGGAGTTTTTTTGTTTTCAGGAGGTTTAACCTTGGGACTGTTTTATGGATTATTTGGATTAATCACCTCTTTTTTTTATAGAAGAAACATAACAGTTGCAAAAACCTTAATGATTATACTACTCTCCATTTTCATAATTTTATCAATAGTTTTTATCACTTTAATAATTTGGTCTGCAAAACCAATTAAAGGATTATAGTTAAATTTGAGGCGGAATATATGATAAATAATCAAAAAAATAACTACCCTAACATAATAGTATTTACATCTCTGCTCCTTCTCACATATTTTATCCCCTCAGTTTACTCCCTCTCCCTCCCCGACCTTCTCTCATCTTACGACTTCTCTTACACCGGTCCTGAGATGAATATAACCAATTTCACGGTGGGGGCAAACGACACCGAGGGAAACGCCAGCTATGAGCAGCTGTTAATCCATATTCTTACCAACAATCAGGCCGGCAACTATTCTTTTACCGGCGACCTTTACAAGGACGGCAGATGGATCACTACTGTTACCGAGTTTTACAGCATTCAGTCAGGGAGCAATAATGTTACGCTGGCTTATGAGGCTACGCTGCTTACTGACGGGGCATATAATCTCTCGCTTACGGTGCAAAAGGATTTTCTTACAGTCTACCAGCGCCAGAATGCGCATTCCTTTGATTACGACAGCGCTGATTTTGTCCAGCCGGCTTTCTCTGCCTCTGCGGATTCTTTTGGGCTTTTGGACACTAATGCCAACGGCAGGGCGGAATTCCTGCAGGTCAACGGGACTATCAACACTACCTTAACCGGGGATTTTAACCTAAGCATGCAGATCAAGGGCGGAAACAGCTCGCTGGGAACAAAAAAGCTTGTTTCCCTCGCTGCGGGGCAGAACTCTTTTTCCGTCAGCATCAACGGCTCCCAGCTGAAGAAGTTACGGCTGGAAAACGGCACAGTCTACCAGCTGATCATCAGGGACGGGGTGAATTATCTTTTCGAGCTCGGATTGAACACCTCATACGGGCTGGATGAACTGGAAGCAGGGCAGACGCTTTTTGCTGACAGCTTTGAGGAGGGAACTGCTGATCTCAACGGCAATAACCAGACTGACCTTTTGGAATTCAACATATCTCTCCTTGTTGAAGGGGCTGGGAATTATAACATTTCATTTGACCTTGTTGACCCGTTCAATGGATTTGTCCTTTCAGAGAAGAAAAGCTTCAGCCTGGCTTCAGGGCTGCAAAAGGCTGCATTCCCTGTCAACGGGACGATGGTATTCCTGAGCAAGCTGAACGGGCCTTACAAAATAAAGTCGCTTCTTTTGGAGCAGGGCAATATCACGTTGGATGCTGCCGGGGAAGCTTATACCACTAAGCCTTATACGTTTGCGGATTTTGAGCAGCCGCCTTTTGCTGACATCGCAGTCAATAACCCGAGGACCAATGCGACGCATATCACCTTTGAGGCTTCCAACGGCGGGGATGCAAATGCATTTTCCTTTTCCGTGGCAGCATTTTCAAGCAACCTGACCCAGCTGGACGAGCATATCATCGATATCCTTGCGCCGGGAGAATCCAAAAGCATCAGCCTGAAGGCAAATTCTTCGCAGGATTCGAGCTTCTTCATCATCGCTGATTTTGACAACCTTGTCGATGAGGCGAACGAGACCAACAACATCTTCCTGCTCAATGTCACCAACGGCTCTATCACTTTTGCGGCAGTATTGCCCTCTGCATGGAGCCTGATATCATTGCCGGTGAACCTCACCAACTATTCCTTTGCGGCTATCACTTCGGGATTGAACGTGTCTTCAGTCTTTTCTTACAACAGCTCGGATAAAAGATATCTCTTCTTCAAGAACCGGACTAATTTCACCTTCAGCACTCTGGATCCGCTGCAGGGATTCTGGATAAAGCTCAACACTCCCGGAAACCTTTCTCTCGACGGCCTGAGCTTCACTTACCCGATAGGCTTTTCCCTCCTGAAGGGATGGAACCTCATCAGCTATCCGTCGGCACTAAGAGCAAATGCTTCCCATGCTTTGCAGGGGGTGAACAGCTCTTTTGATTCGGCAGCATCCTACCAGAATGGTGCATGGATAAGCTTTGACAAAAGGAGGAATGAGACTGCGAATTCTCTGAAATTCTTCGAGCCAGGCATAGGGTATTGGATGCATGTGAACCAGGATGTGAACTGGAAGTTTGACGGAAGTGAGTTTTCTCTGCCGTAAGGGGCAGTTTTTGGCAAACAATGTCCCTTTAGATATTTTAAACAAGACAAATCTTTTGCCCCATTCATAAAGTCTCCTCTCCATCCGACAGAGGCAGCATATTCAACAAGACAAATCTTTTGCCCCATTCATAAAGAGAGGCGGTAGGTGGTATCTCTCGGATATTCACCCTGCTTTACATAAATATTTTTTACCTGCAGAAAAAAAGCCTATACTCTCTCAAAAAAAGGGGCTATTTGAGGTATATCCTTGATCTTTTTTAAGTAATCGCCCTCAATCACTTTTATCTCTTTGTCAAGCGTTACCAGCGTCAATTCCCCTTTTTTATAGCTGTCATAAACAACCCGTTTAATATTATCGCCCATGCCTTTTATCTTATCAAAGCTGCCCGATATCATAAATTTATGCTGCAATTCTTTTTTCTCATTGTCCATCGCAACCAGGACTGAACCGATGATATCTAAAAAGCTTAAGATATATTTTCTGTAGTCTTTAGCATCGCTGATCGGCAAAAAAATATGGATATGCCCCACTCCATCTGCGTGCAGTTTAAACTGCAGATGGGGCCTCTGATGCTTAGCCTGCTGGTGATGGTCTTCGATAGCCATATCCCTATAATAAATATCAACTTCATCCACTACTTCTGCAATAACAACCCTGAACCGGTAATCTTCAGAACTGATGTCAAAAGCAGGCCTCTCATCAAGCGTTATCGTCATTCCGCCGGCATCATATTTCTTTTTTGTGAAAAACTCATGCAAAAATTTCAGCCCGCCAGTCATACTGCCTCGATGCTCCCGTTTCCCTTTATTTTTCTGTAATATGAGCCCCTGACATCTTCCAATAATCTGCTATTTGTTCTTTCATTGTTCAGGTCTGACAGCACACTCTCAACATCGGCGGAAAGGATTTCCGGGCTAAGCCTGGAATTCAGGAAAAGAGTCCTCCATCTGGACAAATCAAAGTAGTCCCCATAACTGCCAAAAAAATAATTTGATTTCTTAAATTCTATCTTTAGGACCTCTACAATAGACCTCAGGTAGTAATATACAAATTCTTTGCAATACACCATATCTTTTTGCAAAACCCCAAAAAATTCCTTGGGGCTGTATATCTCATTGTCAAAAATCACCTTATTTATCTTTAAATCGATCTGATAGAGATCCTCCTCTTTTTTGAATGGCTTGTTATATGCGGCTTCAAGGGTTATTGGCGGGCCACCATGCCAAGATGGATCTTCTGCGTTGGATGCATCTTTTATGGATATCGTTATCCTCTCATATTTTGACAGCATCACATTTTTACCGATCTTTATCTGCCCAGAAGAAGGCATTGCTTCAATCGGTCCAACGGGGCCTTTAGATTGGCTGGCATGCTTTTCGAAATTTGTGATCAGCTTTTCAATTATTTGATTGTAGCTCTCTCCTTTTGATCCTATCCCGGCCAAAGTATCTTTTATATCTTTAGTTACCTGGATGGTGGTTTTATTCTCCCTTGAGTCCGGTTTAATGACACTTGGCCTTTTACCCATTTTGTCAGGTTTGTTTAATTCTGCTTGTAAGTAAGTTATATCTGTTATAGGAGTCATAATATTTATAACTGATATATAAACCTTTTGTTTTTATTAACTGCATACAGGAATCCGAAAAGTTTATATAGCTTATCTCATATCTGATATCTAAAATGTCAATTGCCCATGTAACTGTGACAGGAAATATCTCTCTTCCAAAAAACTGGAGGGAGGAGCTTGGGATCACTCCAGGCAACAGCGTAGTTATGGAAATGAAAAACGGCAGGATAGTAATTGAGCCTCTGAAAGTGAAGCCCCTTATGGAGGCCTGGACGGCTGTTGATGCCGAAATGAAAAGGAAAAAGATCCACTTTACGAGGGAAGAAGCTGTCAGGGATGACCTCTATGACTAAGTTTGTGGATGCTAACATCATTATCGACAGCTGGTCTGATCCGGCTGTAAAAAAGCTGGTAAGTGAGTTCAATAAGGAAGAGTATGCGACCTCAGTCCTTGCTTTGGCCGAAGCCTATCACAAATTGCAAAAAAAAGGTATTGAGAACCTTTTTGAACTTTTCAGGGAATTGCTTGCCAACATAACTGTATATGATGTTTCTATAGGTGATTTCTTCAACGCCATAAAAAGCAATGCTCCCCTATCAATCAATGATAAGCTGCATATTGAGGTGATGAAAAGGCATGATATCTCCACAATCATCTCTTTTGATAAAGATTTTGATAAAGTAAAGACTATAACCCGGGAAGCGGCTTAAACTCTGCCTTGCTTATTCTGAAGCATCCATAGTGCATCTTTTTTTTGCTGATTTCCACCGCAAGATTTTTATAGAAGTTAGCATTAATAGGTGGTGAAATGGCGGTGGAAAGTCTGGACGAGGCGTTAAACTCTAACCCCTTTAATCTGCAGGCTGAACCTTCTTTACCTCAGAAAGGTCATGGGTATTTTCCTCTTGCTGCTTTACTGCCTTTAACGGCTCTTGTAACTTTATTTTCTTTTGGTTCCGGCTATGCAGAAAGCGGGCCGGTTACGTTCAGGGGAAGAGACGGTGGAACTTACACTCGGATGCCTGATGGGTCACTCATCCTGCCGGGCAACAGGAGAGTATCCACTAGTGTCCTGCGCCAGGATGCCGGAATATCGGTTGAAAGCGCAGGGGGACAATTGATTATGCTTATTGGCCCTCCTGGCGGTCAGTTTGCTGCAAATAATTCTCCTGATGCTGTGCTGGCATCGGTGGCCTTAAACTTATCAACTTATGGCATAACTGAAAAAGATGTTGAAAACCAAACGGAGGGCTATTATCTGGGAAAGGCACGTGCTCTGCAGGATGCGGGCAAGCTTGATCTTGCTGCGGAAATTCTTGAACAAGGCTTGACAAAGCATGAGAAGAGTGGTAGGATGTATGAGATGGCTGGGGATGTTGCAGAAAAACAATACAGAAGGCTAGAGGCGATTTCTTATTTTAAGAAAGCCATCCCTCTTGTTGAAAAGAAAGAAATGATCGCAGACCTTTGGTTCAGAGTTGGGGAAAATTGTTTTATCGAAGGTTATAAGAAATCTTCAAGATTTGCTTTTGAAAAGGCAAGAGAGCTCGGCTCGGAAAGGGCAGGAGTTATTCTCGAAAAAAATAATTTTGAAAATGGACTTGATTAAGTTGTGGTTGGTTGGATAATCTTAATATCCCTCCTTTCTTCAATTATGTTTGATCCTGAATCTATCTTTATGACTATTGTTTCATCAATAGGAAGAATTGCATTATTTGCTTTTTCGGACAATGTAATGGGGGTTAGCTCCCATCGTGATCCTAAATTTGAGAGTATTGCGGTATTAATGTTGCCAAATAGAGTATCAACTGAAATTCCTTTTAGGTTGGGGAAATTTTGTGGAACTACAATAATGCCGTTAACCAACCTTTGCTTTTCTATTTCTGTCCTTGCATTATCAGGTATTGATTTACCACCTAAACTTATGCTTAAAGACCCCTTGGTAGGGGGTTGGGGAGTTGGTTGTTGTGGAATATTAGTTTGTGTCGCTCCGCAACTTCTCGCCCCACCATTTTCATTGCAAAACTTCCTTTCTGCTACTGGTAGTCCAGCTGTTATTGCATCACCAGAAGGCAAAGTTCCGCAATCATAATTCCCTGGAGCAGTTTGCGGATTACAGACGCATTGACTATTGGTCAGATCAATTCCCGTATTGCACTTCGGATATTCCCTGCACGTTCCATAACAATATTTGTAATATTCTCCGGCAGCTGACTTTTGGGGGCAGTTGGGCTGAACTGCACTGCTGCAGGCGCAGATGTTTGTCATATCATTACCGGGAGCTGCGCTTAACTGCTTTTTTACGCCGAGAGCTTCAAACTCGATAATGTCTGCCTCAAATCTGGGTTCGCATTTCTTATTGTTTTCGGTTCTTGCACCCGGCAGGACTTCGATAGGAATGTTTATCGATTGCGACAATCCACCGGAAACGATGATGTTAGTATTGTCGTAGGATTTTCCAGCTACGGTCTGGCAGTCGTTGTTTGCCTTGTTCGGGTGCCTTAAGTCAAGGTGCAGGAAGAATTTTGTTGCGCCGCCGGCTACTGTTGTGGGAGCAACTCTCTTTGAATCGAATGTGTAAGCATAATCGCCTTTCGGAGTTTTTTGCAGCCCGCTTGCTTTAAGGGTGACTCCTACCGGAAGCCTTATTGTGCATCCGGTGCTTTCGCAGTCGCTGGCAGCCAGCGTCACAGCTCCTCCTGTTCCAATAACATACTGGTCTCCAGGATCCGGAACAACATTATTTGCGTTACTGTCAGTAAAAGCCAAAGAGCCTGTCCCCTCCTGGGCGTTTGTTTTATCAACTACAGTAAACCCGGCAGCAGATTGTTCTAATGCGTTCTGGATATAGAAAATCTTGAAAAAGCCGCCCTGGCCGCCGATATCCTCTGAAGTTATCTGCCTGTTCACCCTGAACGGCGCTGTTTTTACTCCCGGCGTGCTTGCTGTTCCGTAGGGGGCATTGGATGCTGAAAGGTCGGGGCTTAAGGTCTGGACGTTGAGCTGGTTGGTTTCAAGGATATTTCCTGCGGGGTCCAGCAGCCTCACGACCAGGCATTGCGGGGATTTTCCGTCGGAGAAATAGGTGACTTCGCCTTCGATGTTCTCGCTGCTTCCGGCATAGTATGTTGCTGTCTGGGGCTGGAGGTTCTGGGCTATGGTAAATGCCTGATTTTTCAGGGTTATCTGCTGGATGTTTGCATTGCCCTGGTCAAAGAAAAATGCGGTGGATGAATCGCAGGTGAACCTTCCGTCTGTCGTTACCACACAGCCGGTGATGTCCCTTGCAGTATAGTCGACGATCGGGAAATAAAACACGCCGTTCTCATGCCCTTCGGGGAAGCAGTTTTTCACATTTCCCCCGTTCCTGATATAGTTCTGGTCCGGAAAGAGGGTAAATTTGAGATGGTCATACCTAAATGGGGATGTCCTGATCTTTCTGTCAATCTGCGATGAGTCAACTTCGATGTATTGATTCTGGCTGAGGGTGGACCTGTCCTCGTAAAAGAAATCTGCCGGGCCGCCGCCTGAGTAGGGAGTCTGGCCGCCGGCAGGAGCTGTCGGAGGGACCTGCGCATTGAGACAGTCGCAGTTGCTGCCGAAAGGATCTCCCTGCTTGCCGCAGTTGATGCCTCCTGGAGTGCCTTTGACGTCGGGGAACTGGAGCATGTCATCCCTCGTGACGCAGGATAAGTCAACTCGGTAGCCGGCCAGATCGCAGCCGGGATTGATGAGCCATGAAGACCGGTATTCATACACCGACTGCCTTGCGATCGGATCAAAGTTGAGGTATTCCCTTGCCGGCAAAACTGCCTGAACCAGAGTCGCAAAAGGAACATCATAGGCAGCATCAATGATATCATCTAATCCTATTTCCCAGTCATAGCCGAATGCCAGCAGGCATACTTTCCGGAAGACAGCTTCCTGGCCAGCTCCCAGAAGATTGTTGATCTTCGCATTCCCATATTCCTGCGCAATCTCCGTCTGGGAGTCTGCTATTGAATCAGTGACTCCCTTAAGCCCGACGCCCAATGCCTCTGCAAATGCATTATCGGACTTTGAGAGGTCAAATCCGGCTCCGAACGGCAAACATCCGTCGGTGACCCACGTTATGATTTTCCAGAGGAACGAGCAGATGAACTGAGAGAACAGTTCCTTGCAGACTCCCGCATCGGCTTTTCCCGTCGTGCGTATCTGCAATAAGCATGTCTGCAATGAAGTCAGGATGTTCTTGAGCAGCGTTAGCCTGTTGTAAATCTGTGAGACAGCAAGGCACTGGAATGCGGCAATATGCTGCTTGATGGGATCAATGATAAGGAGATTCCCTCTTCCGCTTAAGCCGTCATAGATGATATGGTTCTGGCCGAAGCATGCAGTAAAATCCCTTCCGGCAATGTATCTGTTTGGGTTGTAAGCAGTTGCCCCTGAAGGTGCCCTCCAGTTTGTCTTCCAGTAGCGGTAGGACCATTTCATGTCTCCAATATCCGAGGCTTTGGCGTCTTCATCTGACTTGCTTTCCACATCACTTTGAACGTAATAATCAGACATCTGGCCTACTGCAGGATTAATGCAGCAGCATTCCACTCGTTCTTCAGGCTTTCCAGAAATGTAGAATGGCGCATAGCCCTCCCAGCAGTCGCTCGTGTAGCCTTCAAGCCTTGCTTCGTCCACAGTAACCGGGACAGGCCCCCCTTTCTTTGGATCATCAATAGTCTTAATTATTGAACCGGCGCTTTTCTTATCCTGCCCCTCTTTCTGAAGATTATAGCAGTCGCTGGCAAGCATGCAGAAGCTCTGGGATTTTTTCCCTGCGTCAATCTCTCCGGCTTTTCCTGATGGTGCCGGTGGGGGATCTTTTGGCTTTCCTACTATTTTTGCCGGAGGCTCCCTTCCCTTTGCGCCGCAGACTTCCTCACAGGTTTCTTTCCTCTTGTAAAGATAATTCTTTTCGTTCTGCTTGACAATATACTCCCCTTCTACCTTTGAGGGGTTTGTTACAGCAGTCATCTCATAGACCCCCCTGTTGGAATCATAGGGGTTTCCAATCTTATAGAGTGTCCCTCCAAAGCTTGCTGATGTTCCCTTTGGCTCTTCAATTTCCACGCAGGTGTCATCTTCAGTAAAGGATTTTCCGATCAGGGAATACTTCAGCTCTAATTCCCTGCATTTCTGAGCCCTTACCGGCCTGCCCCTGACGCTTTGGTCCTGGGTGCAGCCGACTCCCAGATTGAGCTTCTTTTTCAGATCTTCATCACTTTTGTCTTTAGTCCAGCCCGAAGGGGATGCGTGGCCAAAAACACGGTCACAGGCAAACCTGTAGGCATTGTAAAGCATCTCTTCTGCCTTCCAAGCGCCGGAGCAGGTCGGGTAACAGGCCTTAAGGCATTTATTGCTCAACCTGTCCTGGATGTCCTGTTTTCCCGCAATCAGGTTCTCAACAGAAGCCTGGTAATATTTGTCATCAGCGGTATAAAGTTTCTTTCCTGATGCAGTCATGCTGGAGGCAAGAGACTCTCTTTCAGTTTTTTCCTGCTCAATGCATTTCTGGCAGTCGTCCTTCCCCGATTTTGAGGTTTCACCGATGCTGCCTGAAATCTTTTTGTAGAACCTGTCATAATGGCAAGTTATCCTCCTGTAGATCTGGATGACAAATTTCAGCAGGAATGCAACGACGCAGGAGATGGCAAGCCATTCGAGGATCTCACGGATCTTCTCAAGCCATTCATTCAGGGTTGTCAGGGTTTTGTTGAGGATGTCAACGAAATCATACAGCAGCCAGTCAGGGAGCACGTCTTTTGGGTTGATGAAAGAGGCGTCTAAAACATAGGTCACTTCTTCGCAGAAAGTCTGCTGGAGGCCGGTGTTTCTGTTTGGCAGCGTGTTTGGCGCCTGCGGCACCGCTGCAGCCGGCTCAATAACCACTCCCGGCTGAGGTATCGCTGCAGGAGGGATATTTGATACGGGCGCTGGAGGGAACTCTTCCTCATAATTCAATGTCAGCTTCAGGGGAAAAGCAACTTCCTTTGCCACTCCCTTCAGGAATTTCTCAAGGTCAGTGATATTGGCATTGTCAAGCACTTCAAGCCTGTCGAGCTGGCATGTGACATAGGCAGTTGTCCTGTCCGGATTCATTCTTGCAAGGCATGGACCCAATACTTCGCAGGAAATATTGTAGCGGGCGCTCTGCTCCGGATCGCCTAAAAACTCTCCGCATGCTTTCTGGATGTCAAGGCTCTGGATGAAAGCCCTCTGCGCCTGGCCGTTGTAGGAGAAATTGAAATAAAAGAAGATCTGCTCAGAGCCTTCTCTGAGCCTTTCAACGCTCAGGAATGTTGGGGACTGGTATTGCACCAAAGGCCTTGCTGAGAAGGTAAAATTTCCTGAAAAGCAGGTCTCAACTTTATATCCAAACGCCTGATGCGCTCTTTTGCCTGCGATGTCCTGCGCAATGATAAAGACTCTTGCCTGGCTGGAATCTTTTATGCCTTCAAGGGTTGCAAGCTCATCAGGAAAGAATGTAGTAAAGTTCTTCTGCCGTATCCTGATAGCTCCGGCAAAGACGCTCGTCAGGTCAACATCCTCAATCTCAAAAAATCCCTCTTCGTCTGCAATTGCCTGGTAGTCAGCATGCTTCCTGCACCTGTCCAATCCCAATACTTTGAATTCACAGTCCGCCTGAAGGTCAGCTTCAGGAAGGTTTTCTATCTCATTGGGGATTCCTGCTATATCGCCTTTCTGAGAGAATTCTGCAAAAGGATGCCTGTTGACAAACAAATAAACTCTTGCGCCAGGCTCAGTCGCACCCCGTATGACCACCTCGTCGGCAAAGTTCTCGAAAATTGACTGCCCAGGGACAGGGGACAGGACCTGGATTGTGGGGGGAGTCTGGTCAAGAAGAATCTCTTTGGTGACAGAAACCTGGTTGTCAGCGCCGTCAATGGCAAGCACCTGGATATTGTAGAACTGGTCCTGCTCATCCAGCATGATACTCTCGTTGAACTTTCCTTTTGCCGTCACACTTTTCTGGAAGCTTTTGAGATTCTCAAAGACATCAATAGCCTCAATATTGGGGATGTCCTGCCTTCCTTCAGGCCCGATGCTTAGGGCCTTTTCCTCGCCTTCGCCGATATTGCCGAAAATGTCCATCGCAATCACCTGATAGGTGTAGGAGCGGTTGGCATTTGCCCTGGCATCTGTGGTTTCATTTCCTGAGATATCGTCGGTCGAGAAGATAGGGATCTCATCCCTCAGGACAATATACCTTGCAAAGTCAGGAGTCAAAGTCCCGTTCGCAAGCTTTGACTGCGCCCAGGAAATCTTCACTGCATTCTGGCCTGTGATTGAGGCATTGAGGTTCCTGATCTTTGATGGCGGGTTTTTGTCGGGCCTTGCGAGGCTTACCTGAAATTTTAAGGTTACATTTTCGGATACAGTTCCTGCGATGAAAAATTCTGAGCTGCTTGTCGATTCGGGGAAATCCTTCAGCTCAAGCTCAGGAGCTTTGGTATCGACAACTATTGAGAATTGCTTTTCCGCAAATTCGCTTTCACGCCTTGATGTTATCCGAATCTTATGGGTGTTTTCTCCGAGCGTAATACCTGGAAACACAAAGTTTCCATCCTTGTCAGCTACCCTTTCCTCACGGAGCGTGCTGTTGATGAATAACTGCACCAGCGCAAACACAAGCGTCTTTCCGGGGATTGAGAGGGTATGGCCCGAATTCAGCTTCGCAGGCACCGTCGCATTGATGAACATCGGCTGCTGGCGGAGGGTGTTGAACTGGTAAAGCTTTCCTGCATTGTCGTCAGCAGCAGTCGGGGGCTGGACCTCAGTTGAGACTGAAACACCTGCTGAGGAGACTTTGAAAAAGTAAGAAGCGTTAGGATCAAGCCCATTGAGGTTGGCGATGTGGGCTTTTACCAGCCTGTCGGAGCGCTCCTGCTGGCCCAATGAATTTGTCTTCCCGAATTCTACCGTCGAATCAGCAAGCTCGTCAGTCTTCCAGGTTATCGAAGCGCCGGTTGTCCTGATGTTCTCGACCTTGACTTCTGAGATGGTAAGGGCGTCAACAAAAGCAAAAGGCATGAAGAGCATAATCTCTATGAGGAATATGGCAATGCTCTGGACTGCGGTGATTTTGGCCATTTTGGTTATTATCATCATTCCTGCATCTTTCTTATCTTCACTCCTGCACCTTTTTTATCTTCACTCCTGCATTTTTATTTTATCCAGCTGTCCTGCTTATTTGCCTATTTGCCTATTTGCCTTATTGGGATATTTAAAGATGGGGTTTCTTGAAGTTTGTTGTATGCTCCGTCCAGCATGAAAAAATCCAGCCAGCCAAGGCGGGAGACGGTCATTTTGCTTTTGGCAAAATGCCCTACGAGACACCCCGAGGGGGCGACCCCCGTCCCGTCTCCGCCATGGCTGGATTTTTTCGATGAACATCCTCTCCCTCGAAAATCCCAACAACATCGGCGAGGCGAGGGGGAGGGTTGTTCCTTCGGAAACCCCCGAGCAGGGCAAAATTCCTGAAAGGAATTTTGACCGTCGAGCCCTTTGTTGTTGGGATTTTCTTTTGCAGATTATTTCAGCTGCTCTTTCTTGATTGGTTTTTCCTAACTCCTGCAACTGATTACTTTGCGCATAACCTCTATTAGCCGTTTCAATACTGCTTTATTTTTTTTCCTATACTTTTTATCTCCTAACTTCCCATATCTCCTATCCTATCTTCTGACTTATTGCATCTCCAGGCCTACTTTATCTCAGGCGGCGGGAGCTTCTCTGATATTGCAGGCAATGCCCCGAAAAACAAAATTGCGATGTCGTCGCTTTCTTTGAACTCCTCGCCGACCTTATGGGGCTGCTCTGCGATGTGGAAGGTGATGTTTTCACCGAGCTTTATCTGGTCTTTTGACGCTGTCCAGTTGGCAATATAGCCGCCGGTGATGGTCTTGTTGCTGGAAAGGTAAACCTCTACTTCATATTCTATGTCTTCTTTGGCGAGGAGCTTCAATGAGGATTGTATCGGGTCATCAAGGCTGACGGGAAACCTATCGTATATTGCAAAGGACTCAAACTTTTTCGGGGGATATCTCACCATGACTAACGCTTCCTCGCCGTTCCCGAGCAGGCGCTCTCCGGCAAAGTCAATCCCGGAGCCGCTGTCCCCTATATCTTTGAGCATGTGCTTTCTGACTGAAATATTGAAATATTTTACCGGCTGCATCGGCAGAGTGTAGATGCGCTCTATCTCGGTGTTGATGAATCGCTGGGCATCTTCATAGTTTGCCTTTGAGCCTCTGAGGATTCCGTTGGTGCACTGAGGAAGCTGCTTCTTCAATGAAGGCGCTCCTCTATTGGTGAAGTCCGGCTTTGTCTGGCCGATATCGCAGGCGTATCTGCCGCAGGTGAAGGTCATATTCACTTTGCTGATATCCTCATCGGTGATGAGGTCTCTGGCGATAAGCACCATCACCGGGTTTTCTGCAGTGATGTCAGCGCAGTATTCATCTGAAGTGTAGATATCACGCCTGAGCATGGTTGTGAAATCCTGCGCAGTAGGGTCGGGGTAGTTCTTGGTGAGTTTTGCCTGGAATGCAAAACTGAAGGTGTATCCATCGTTCTTTTCTGCCTTTTCATCGACGAGCGTCACTTTTACCGGGAATTCCATGCTGTAGGTGAAATGCCATGTGTGGAGGCAGAATGCCGAGAGGAATTTGGAGCCCTTCATCGCATTAGTCTCCATGATGGGGCCTTTCGACGGGCTGGCTTTCAGCAAAAACGGCCATGACCTGTCGAACTGGAAATTTGTCCTGAAGTTCCGGTATGGCTCGGGATCCCTTGCGAGGTCCCAGACATAATGGGCGTAATAATATGAATCCTTATACGTGTCAGAAAGCGCTTTGTTCAGGTAGGAGAAATCTTTTTCATTGTCCCGTGTGGCTGAAGGGCTGCCGGCCTGAGAGGCTTCTTTGATCTGCTGGGCGGTGAGCTTCCCACGGAAATCAGGGACAGTATCGCCGAGGTAGGGCAGGATAGCATCAGGGTCGAACTTTGTGCCTTTGACCTTGAGATGGTTTAGGTTCACTTCAAGGAGCTTCTTTATCCGGTCTTCTACCTGAGCTGTCTGCCAGATTTTTTTCTTGCAGGTGAACTCAAACCCTGTTGTCGGGGTCTTTGGGTCCATGTTGATGAGGTCAATGGCCTTTTCCTCGATGAAAAAGTCTTTCTTTTCCCTCTCCATGATAAGCTTTGCAAGATTGTAGGTGCGCTGGAACCGTATAGGAAGTGTAATAACAAATTTCTGGAGCTCTGCGAGCGTGGTGTTGAACCTGTCTTTGACTTTTATAGGATATTGGGTTCTGACAGTGACATCATCTTTCAGCCGCTGGTCATCTCCGAGGATGACTGCAGTTTTTAAGTCTCCGAGCTCCTCGATTGCATAAGTCCTGTTGAATGCCGAGAAGTTGTTCAGGCAGCGTGGCATCCTGTCCTGGATGAACCTTGCCATGTCCTGCTCGATCTGGGCCAGCGGCGGAATTGCAAGCGTTCCGTCGAACCACCACAGCGGATTCCTGATATCCCTGTTGGGAGAGTTCTGGAGCGATCTTCCCGGAACCCGGTCGATCCATTCGGGGAAATAGATATAGCCGCCGTTTGCGCCGATGAGGAACAGGGCTTCCTTTGCGAGCTCTTTCGAGCAGCTTTCCACGAACTGCTGGACAGGGATCAGTTCCGGCTGAATAATCTCTGTATCTTCGATAGATTCTCTTTTTTCACGTGAGAGGAGGTAGAAGGTGAAGAGTATCAATAAGCCTATCACTATAAAAACCGTTATCTGCCCTCTTTTTTTCATGGTAGATGTTTCCGGGCAATGTTTCCTGCCAATAACCTATCTGTCCTGCTTGTCAGGCTTGTTTGGCCTGAGGGGCTTGATTGGTCCCAACTTTCCCTATTCCGCTTGTTTGCCTGTTTGCCAACCTTGTTTGGCCTGAGGGGCTTGATTGGTCCCAACTTTCCCTATTCTGCTTCTTTGCCTGACTATCTGGCTTGTTTGGCCTGCAGGAGAGTGTTGATCTGGAATGCCTGCGCAAATCCGATGAACAGCAGCATCAAAACCATTCCGGTCCCAAGCAGGACAATCCCTGGCTGAGCTTTGCTCAGGATTAATGCCCAATCAAAGAGATATTTGCCGAGGCGGTATATAAAGTATAGGGAAATGTAGGGCAGGAGATAATGGTGAAGCCTTATTCCTTCGGCAAGGCCTTCCCTTATTGCCCTTAACCTGTTCGTTGCCGAAAAGCGGCAAAAGACTGTCGTGCTGAAGTGGATGAAGGCCAGCGCCAGCATGATCAATCCTGTGAGGAGTGTTTCCGACCTGCCCCCAAAAATGAGGAGGAAGAATATGGCCAGCCAGGCGGGGGCCCAAACAAGCCCAAGGAGGGCATATCTTTTCAGGGGAACATCCGAGCCGGTAAATCCTCTGATGAGGCTTCCCTCGATTAGGCCAAAGAGCAGAGCCCAGAGCGCTGATGCTGCTATAACGACTGCTATAAGGGCTGCGATGAATCCTTTCGCTATTCCGGCAATCTCCGCCAATTCACCCTCTGCCTTTTCCTGGATGCGGTCAAGGCTGATCGAGTCAAGCGCTTCCAGTTTTGGAACCAGGGCAAGCTTCGCAAAAAAGAATGCAAGGAGCGTGGCTGAGAATAATATTGCGGCGTATCCTGCCGCCATCAGGGTGCGGGTGTTCATCGAGGCTTTTGCTGCTTTGAAAGCGGCTTTTCCGTGATCCCGGAAATATTCTCCGAGAGCTTCACCCCAGGAGCTTTTTCTTTTTATTGTTTTGATCGGTTTCATGCTATGCTATAGCCCCATTCAATGCAAACATTTTCTCCTCATCCTGACTGGCGGCGGGGTGGAAATTGGATGCATCCATTCTGTCCGGCCTTTGACGGCTGCCGGTGATACTTTTGTATGCGGCCATCCCATCCTGCTCTTTGGAGGCAGTGGGGGTGCTTTTGCATGCGGTCATCCTGCCCTGCTTTTGCCATGATGCGGCATGATCTCTTTTGAGCGTGTCCATTCCGTCCGGCCTTTGGATGGGCTCTGAGCTGGCGTCATTACTAAGGCGCATTGTTTTAGCGGAAGATTTAAATAATCCCTTCTCTCCTTTCTTTTTATGAAGCTGAAACCCATTATTCCTGCGGATGTTGACCCTATTGCTCTGGCTGATGAAATAAAAAAAGGGCTTACTGATAAGTTCCTTTCCGACCTCGCTAAACTGAGGAAAACTAAACCTCTTCTGGCGAGATAATCTTAACTTTTTTAAGCCCATGATTGGATAGTATGGCATTTATGACCTCCTCCTTGTTTTTTAAGTGCTTCCTGTTAAGGGTTACTAAGAAATCGAGATTCATCAGGGCGGTAACGACAACCAAAAGAATATCTTCTTCCTTAATCTCCTTTGTTTTTAAAACCTCAATTAAAGCGGTTTCATTGATAGCTCTCTCTTCAATGAGATTCTTCAAGCGCTGGAGCGAAACAATCTCCGTTGAGTAAAGGGCATAGAACTCTTTGATATTGTTTCTTAATCTTGCATCTCTCCATTGCTCAACCAAATCCATGAGGCTATAGGGGGTGTAAACCTCAAATTCACCTTCTTTTACCCTTTCAATAAATGAAACAATCTCTTTTTTCTTGTTCCACAAGGCGACGGTTATCACGTCCAAGTCAATAAGGATTTTTCTCTTGGATTTCTCTCCGGCCTTTTTGACTTCCATCCTAAATCTCCCCCTCGTTTAAGTCCTTCGGGCCCTGGGGTGTTTGCTTGGCTTCTTCCGATGTGCGCTCTTCAAACTCGGTTCCTGTTCCGGTAAATGCAGTAATAGTGTTGCAGACCTGCGATTCTTCGTCTCCCTCAGCGTTGGTTATTGTTTGGCCGAATTCGATGCAGAGCTTGCTGTATAAGTTTTGGGAAACTTTGACGACAGGGCCTCTTTCAAAGTCTTTGTCTGCATTGGCTTCATTAAGGACTAATCCCCTGATGAAATGCTTCCCTTCTTTTACACCGAGGGATCTTGGGTAGAGGTATAATAACGGACAATAATTATTTAACCATAGTTGTCCGTTATTAATAAGCAAAAGACGGGCATTATTATCTGAATATTTGCGTCTTTTGCTATATCTCTTTCCCTGAGCGCTGTAGAGCGCAATGTTGAATAATAAGTCCTTATGAGGCGAGCCTTCCGGATTCCTGATATTGTAGGTGAATTTGTAAACGAATTCGGTGGTTCCGTCGGGGCGTCTTATTGGCTCTGAGCGCGTGCCTTCGATGTGGGCGATGATGGGGAAGGGAGTGTTGTGGGTTGCCATGGTTTTTTGTCCCGACTTCAGTGTTTTATGGCGCATTTTTTTTCCATTAATCTATTAATTGATTTTTCTTGGTTATCGGGTATACTACATTTCCTTTTTGACCTCTTCTGCAAGCTCTTTTGGTGTCGGCAGCTTCAGCTGGTATTTGGATGCGAATATTTTATTGCTTAATCCGCCCAATACATAATCAACATAAACTTTATTCTTTTCAAGGCATAAAATGATTCCGATTGGCTGGTTATCATCCCTGCTGTTTACCTCATTCCTAAAATAATTGAGGTAGAAATTCATCTGCCCGGCGTCTTCATGCCTGAATTCTCTCACTTTCAAGTCAATTAATACGAAGCACTTTAATTCAACATGGTAGAACACGAGGTCGACATAATGGTGCTCATTGTTCATGGTGATCCGATACTGCCTGCCAAAAAAGCCAAATCCTCTGCCAAGCTCAAGGAGAAAATCCCTTAAGTGCTTTATTATAGATCCCTCTAACCCCTTTTCAGAAAGCTTCTCAGACTCCGGCAGCCCTAGAAATTCAAGCACGTATGGATCTTTTATCATATCTTCAGCACTCGTGATAACATTGCCTTTTTTGGACAGCTGCAAAACCCCATGTTTATCCCTGCTCAATGCCAGCCGCTCATATAATGCTGAGCTTATCTGCCTTTTGAGCTCCCTGAATGAGTAATTGTTTTGCAGGGTTTCTTTTTCATAAAAATCTCTTTTTGCCCTTTCTTCAAGAGAAATCAACAGGCAATAATGGCTCCAGCTCAATTTGCCAGACAGTGTCTGGCTTTTTGGATATGCCAAATACAAAAGCCGCATATTCTGAAGATTTGAACGGGAAAATCCTCTTCCAAACCTTAAGGAAAGCTCTTTCGATAAGGCACTCATAAGTTCAGAGCCATATTCAGCTCTTTCTTTGCCCGTTTGCTCATGCTCAACAATATATCTGCCGATGGCCCAATAAGCAGCGACCATCTTTGTATTTATCGTTTTAGCTAATTCATCTTTGGCTCTCTTGACAATTTCTGAGATTTTATTAATTAATTCACTTCGTTGGCTTTCAATCTCTTTTTTCATATCTCCCCCTCGCTGAAGTCCTTCGGGCCCTGAGGTGTTTGCTTGGCTTCTTCCGATGTGCGCTCCTCAAACTCAGTTCCTGTTCCGGTAAATGCAGTAATAGTGTTGCAGACCTGCGATTCTTCGTCCCCTTCAGCGTTGGTTATTGTTTGGCCGAATTCGATGCAGAGCTTTCCGTATAAGTTTTGGGAGACTTTGACGACAGGGCCTCTTTCAAAGTCTTTGTCTGCATTGGCTTCATTAAGGACTAAGCCCCTGATGAAATGCTTCCCTTCTTTTACAGCGAGGGATCTTGGGTAAAGGTATCTCTTTCCCTGAGCGCTGTAGAGCGCAATGTTGAATAATAAGTTCTTATGGGGCGAGCCTTCTGGATTCCTGATATTGTAGGTGAATTTGTAGACGAATTCTGTTGTGCCGTCTGGGCGATTTATTGGCTCTGACCTTGTGCCTTCGATGTGGGCGATGATGTCATATAATCCATTTGGGGTTTCCATCGAGAGTGTGCCAGGTCCGGATTCTTTGTCTATTGCGAGTGAGCAGATATAAGATTCAAAATAGTCTTGGCCTAAATATTTGGCAAAGTATTTATCTACATTTTCACGCCATTTTGCAAGAGTTTCATCATCGAAGAAAAGCTGAGAAAACCCAGATAAGCCCCGGTATTGGGTGAGCTTAAGTTCCCAATCTGCAAAAGCTTTACGGTTGTGCTCACGGTTGCCGACCCGTGCAGCTTCTTCTTCGAGACCATTAAGACTATTAATATCCTCGGTAGGCGTAGGCACAAGATAGACAGATTCAATACCCCGTTCCTTTGTTTTCGTAACAGTTCCTTTTTCCATATCATAAACCACCGTTTCCTGAACTTGATTATTTAATTCCCCTGTAGAAAGCACTATTCCTGCTAAAGTTCCCTTATTGGAGTCATACGCAAATGACGTTGTTTTGAATCCAGAGATGGTTTGCGTTCCATCACTTTCGGGAGTAAAAACAAACTCAGTCCGTTGCTGTTTAATATCTAGATTGTTTAAAACCGTAATTCCCTTGAATATTTCGTTCCTCGAAAAAATGTTTGATTCGGGCACTTTAATTTCCTGGCCAGGATTACCTTCATAGGCCAATTTGATATGTGCTGCACGGGTTATTTGGCTCCCATATTGGTCAAAGTAATAATCTACTGTGGTTGTTTGAGTCCTAGTTCCTGTAACTTTTGGCGGCGTATTGGGGTGGGCAGTATCAGGTTCAACATTATAACTGGCAGAAAATATTTCCTGCACAGATTGTTCTTTTGGATTAATGAATGAAAAAGTTTTTGTATTTTTATCAAAGGTAACGGTAGTTCCCGGTTTAACGTTCTTTTTGATGCTTTGGAGCGCTGGAATATCAATATTAAACTTACCAATGGCGCCATAAATTTCGCCAGATGGTGCGCCGCCAACATTGGCGTGCCTTACGTTTACCTCGAGGTTTGCCCCAAGTGTTTCCTTTTTCCAAAATTCCGTACCAGCGGGGGGATTAGAGAAATCTTTTTTCGAGTCGTCGTAAGAAAGAAGCGTTCCTGAAGAACTTGCAAATAAATCATTTTTTCCCTCTTTATCGGAGGTGAATTCTGAGGGTTTAAGTCCTCGTTCTATAGCTTTGTTAATCTTTGCGGCATAATTTTTGGCTTCCTCGTCATCAGGAAACTCTATGGGCTTTTTACCTGAAAAGTCAAAAACAAACCATTTTCCCCTGAAGAAGATTGGTCTTCTTACTTCTTTGGTCCCTGCAGAACTTGATGCGGCGGAAGAAGTTGATGTTGCGCCTATTGCAGTCGAACTTTCGAGGGAAGATAGCATCGCTGCAAATTCCTCATTAGTACCTTTAAACTCACGCCTAAGAGCATCTTCCTCTTTTTCTGTTGCACCATATTTAGAATTTTGAGGCCTTACATCAAAGTCATCACCAACCTTTAATCCTTCACCTGCGGCGGTAATCTTGATATTGTTGCCTTCGATTGTTCCTCTCGCGCCTTTTTCTATTTCATCCTTATTGTTTGGAGGTGTTTTTGCAAGGTAAACCTCATCTTTGACGGCTTCCCAACTTTCACTTTTTCCACTAACTACATACTTATACTTCTGAGTAACATAATACTCTTGTCCATCTTTAGTATAAATGGAAGTTCCGTAAGAAATATCCCCCGATTCTGGATTTGATGGCTGATTTGCGCTCCATAGGCTGCCTTCCTTACTACTAAGGTATAATCCATTATTGTTAGACTGCATTGTGTTGGAATTTATATTTGAAAATTTAGTTGGCACACCGTTGTCAAAGCCCCGCCAAGAAACATCAACTTTCCCTTTTTTCAAACTGCCAACATTGGAATCTAATCTACCGATGCCTGTCTTGGCATCATATCCTTTTATCTCTGTTCCCCATCCAGTTGCTGGAGAAGGGGGGTTTTCGCTAATATATCTCACTGCTTTGTTGTTATCCTCACCATCCTCATATTTTGTTGTCACATAGTAATCTTGCCCATCAAACTTGAATATGCTGGTTCCGTAATAAGTACCCTTACTTGTCCCACTATTAGTGGGGGCATCTATTTTATTGCCATCATCTTTAAAATAAACCGCATTGCGGCTGGAAAAATCTTCTTTTGAGGTTAATATTTGGGGATTATTTTCTGTTATCTCTTTGTTTGTTTTTGGCCCTATACTTTCCGGGATTTGGAGAAGGCTAACCATTAAAACCGGATCTGTTGTTACTTTACCCTTCTTATCGAGCATTATAGTGCTCGATTTGTATGTTGATGACCCATCTCCCCCCTCTACCCAATCTCCTCTACCTGTCCTAATAACGGTGATTTTATTTCCATCTTCAACTTTAATATCTTTTGCTGTAAATTCCCTTCCATCCGAGCTTCGCTGCACAACTGTGTAGGTGCCGGGGGTTAAGGTGCCTGTATAATCAAAGAGAACCTGAGCAGGTTTGGTTTCACCTATACTGCCTTTGCTTTCAATGTAATACTTGCCAGGTGCAATATCTTTACTTTTACCCACCCCCTCTTTTGTAGGAAGAGTATAAGTTTCTACTGCCATCCCCGTGACTCCAACCACTGCCCCAGTCACTGACTCAGGCCCGTTCATGCTAACCTTAACCAGCGGCTTCATCCCTTCCGGGAGCTGTGCGGTAAAGAAGGCAAACACAAACAGGCTTATCACTGCAAACACTATTGCGATTCCTGACATCTTTGCTGATTTGAAATTGTTGAGCTTTTTCATTTGATGATCTCCCAGCGCCCCCCTTTGTCCGGGCCGATTCTTTTAAGCAAGCCTTTTAGCTTTAATTTTGAGATGCTCTTTTCCACTGCCCTTGCAGTTATGTTCAATTCTTTTGCAATTTCCCGGACGGTTATACTCTGATTTTCCCTTATCAACTCTAAAATCTTCACCGAACTTTTCTCCGAACTCTTCTCCGAACTTTTCACTTCGTAGCTTTTTTCTTTCCTCTTGAAAACTACAACGAAATGCCTGCCTGATTCCTTAAAATCAGCATCCGGCTCCTTGGAAAGAATCAAATTAATCCCCCTTCCCCACTTTTCGACAAAATGGACTTTATGAAACATTTCTGCGATTATTTCATTCCGCCTCTCAGAAACGGCTCCTGATATGATCTTTTCTATGGTAAGCCCCCCATACAATAACCCCGGGCTCCTTATCTCCATCCTGCCCCTGAATATTGCAATATTTACGGAGTCATAGTTGTGGTAATCCCTATGGCAAAAAGCGTTAACTATTGCCTCCCTAAATGCTTCTTTGTCTATCTCCGGAACATCAACCCTGTACAATCCATCAATCCTCATACCTATGTGTATATTTTTAAGTATGTACTCCTGCGCCTTTTCAATCAGATAGAACAAATCACCTTCAAATTCCTGCATATCAATGATAAAAGAGGCATCGTCTGTGCCAAAAACGGCACATCGCAATTTTGCATTTGGGAAAAATTTCTCAGGATTTTTTGCGAATAGTATCAGCGCCGAATTGATAAGGCTGCTGCCCTTTATCAGGTTAAGCTTCTTAAGCGAATTTTCTGCGGAATCAAATTTCAAGGCTGCCTGTTTGAGGAATACTTTCAGTTTTTGCAGGCTTATATCACTTGTTTTTGCGCCTTTGCATACTGCTTTGTCCCATGCTAACTCATCTTTATTTTTTTCTACAATCATTTTCTCCAATTCTTTGGCGCTTACTTTCTTGTCCTCATCACCCACTCTCATGTAGGCCCTCCCGAATGCATAGTAAGGGATATCATTGCCATTAAATTCAACATGCACGCATTTCCTGCCATCAATTAAGACATCTTTGATTTTAGGATAAATTTTAGGCTCAATATTATCCGAAACAGATTTAGACACTTCTCTTATTGTTTTTCCTGAGATATCCTGGCCTGCAATTTCGCCGTTATTCTTTATGCCAAAGTAGATTTCTCCTTTCTGATGCTTGTTTAAGATAGAGGCCATGGAGATTATAGCTTCCTTTAACTCAGAGGTTGATTTTTTTAATTCCAGGAGTTCTGTTTCTTTGAATGTCTTTTTATTCATTTTATCCCCGTCACCCCAACCGCCGCTCCCGTCACCGACTCAGGACCGTTCATGCTGACCTCAACCAGCGGCTTCATGCCTTCCGGGAGCTGGGCTGTGAAGAAGGCAAACACAAACAGGCTTATAACTGCAAACAATATTACGATTCCTGAAATCCTGGCTGATTTGTTTGTTTTCATGTTCTGCATGCCTGGGGTATGCCTGTGGCCTTTTGTGCGGCGGGGCATGTTAAAGCAGCCTCTTTATTTCCTTCTCTAATTCTTCCCTGCTCGGAAGGTATAATTTATATTTTGAAACGTAGAGCTTATTGGAGATGCCGGATAATGCAAATTCTACCTGCACTTTGTCTTTTTCAGTGCATAGTATTATGCCGACAGGATCATTATCCTTTTCTTTATTCAACTCTTCTTTGACATAATTTAGGTAAAAGTTCATCTGCCCTGCATCCTCATGCCTAAATTTGCCGACTTTTAACTCAATCACCACATAGCATTTTAAATAAATATTATAAAAAAGCAAATCAATGTAAAAATGATCGTTGTCAATGGTAAACCTCTTTTGCCTCGCAACAAAACTGAATCCCTGCCCCAGTTCCAGCAAAAACTTTTGCAAGTCATCCAATATCCTGGCCTCAATATCTTTTTCAGTATAAGCTTTTTTCTCGCCTAGATCAAGAAATTCAAGGACATAAGGGTCTTTGATAAGCTCCTCTGTTGTTGCAGGGATATTCCCTCTTTTTTCATACTTTATCAAAGCTTTTTTATCTTTACTCATCAACAGCCTTTCATAATGGAGAGAATACATCTGCCTTTTTAAGGCCCTTACGCTTAAGTTTTCAGATATGGCGTATTTTTCAAAATATCCCCTCTTTATCTCATCTTTAATCTTGATTAGTTCACAATAATGGGTCCATGACAGCCTGAAGAATTCGTCAGTCACTGGCTGACCAATCTTATCTTTATAAACAGTAAAGAACATCCTCATATTCTTCAAAGCAGTTATACTAAATCCTTTTCCAAACTCTTTAATCAATTCCACAGACAAGTTTTCAATAAGCTTTTCACCATACCCTGCTCTTTTCTCCCCTTTCTGCTCTTCTTCAAATATCTTCCTGCCAACTTCGAAATAAGCAGTAAGCATTTCCCGGTTCAATGCATTGAACGCCCGATGGCGGGCATTCGAGATAATTCCTTTTATTTCGTTGAGAATCCCTGCTGACACTGCTGCGATTCCTGGGAGCTTTACTGATTTGGCTGATTTAACCATTTCAATCAATCCTCTCGCAGTAATCTATCTTTTCATCTTTGAAAGTATCAATAATTCCCTGGACGTCGTTGATAATCTCACCGATGTAGGTTGCTACCTGAAGGCTCCCGCAAAACCAACTCCATTGCACCCATCCAACAGAACCACCTTTATCTGGCTTGCACTCAACCTGGCATGGCTGGAAAAAGATGTTTAACAAGGTGAATACTGCCGTTATGGGGTCGCTCAATGCCTCTGTGATGTATCCTACATATCTGAAAAAAAACGCGAACGGCGGGAAAAATGAAAATACCTCGCCAATGATATATTTGCATGTTGCATACCAGAACTGGTCATTGCACTCCTTTATTGGAACATTGTTTCTTGCATTATCCTGGAGGCAGTCAGCTTTGAGGCAGAACAATTGGCGAATATTATCCAACCCGTTAATAATTCCCGGGATGCAGCCTGTCATAAGGGCAACTCCAAGATTGTCTCTCGCATTCATATACTGGCTTGGCTGCTTACCTGAGCATTCCTCAATTGTTTTGCAGTCACGGAATTTACTATCGGTGCCTTTTCTGCCTATAAGATTAGTGCCTAAAAGGGAGATGGTTGTCGTTGTTTCTGTCGCAGGGCTTATTTTGCCAAAGAAGTTATTTCCTTTGGTCTGCCAGGAATTGAAAAAGTCATGAATCTTGCCCATTTTTGTCTTTTCACTGGTAATCTGGCCCCCTTTGGAAGGATCCTGAGGGGAAGCCGGGCTGTATTGGCAGTTTACATATTTGCAGAATGAACTAAATCCCGTATAGAGATTTTCATTATATTTCTGAATAAATTGATCTTGAACACATCCTTGGTAAGCATATTGGCCCAAGGCAACTTCTGCAGGACCAACAGCGGCAAGGTGAGCAGTGGTCATCCCTTTGGTAAAACTATGGATTGCCCACCATAATTTTTCTACTGTAGCTATCAAATTACAAATCATCGTGGCATATTTTACGATTTCTTTCAAATACCCCACAATCTTAAACCCGATATTATTCGCAATATCCTTGGCATCCTTTATCTCTTTCTTCACTTCATCGCCAAATTGGCCTAAAGGATTGTTGTAGAACCCTGCCTGCAGCGTTACTTCCTCTACTTCGGGGTTCTTGTTGATTGTTTGGCCTGCTCTTGTTATGATCTCCAGCGGGCATCTGAACTCCAATCGGTCAATCTCCATCTCGCCTTTTGCAAGCCGGAAAGAGACGAAAGGCTCAGTCGCTCCCCTGTTGCCGTTCGTCAGCTCAAACCCTTCTGGATCTACAAAATCTAAAGAATCTTTGGCAACGCTCTCGCACTGGGAGGGATTCAGCTTTATGTCCAGCACTTCCTGGTCATTGCTTAGGGGCTGCAGCCTTACCTGGCAGTAGACTTTGGCGTTGATCAGCGGCGTTATCTGCCTGTCCACCAACGACGGAGAGCATTCCACTCTTGACGTCCAGTGGTTGACAACCTCGGCATCATCAAACTGGAGGACGGTAAAGTTGGCAAAGCCAATCTTGCTGTTTCCGGCAGCGTCAGTCACATTGATGAGGATGTTTGAATTTATCGGGCCCTGAACATCTATAGGGTTTGTGTTCCATGCGCAGACGGAAACATTTCCACCAAGCCCTGCAAGGCCTGAAATCACAGCGGCCACTGAGCACTGTCCTGCAACGGGCTCCTGCATTGTCGTCACAATGTTTGAAAAATCAGCTTTTATCGTAAAATCATTTTTCTCCGTCACATTCACCTCAAAGGCAAACGCATCTCCTGTCTTCAGGAACGGCGGGAAGGTCGTTGAGGTTCCTGTTGCCAGCGCTTTGGCGGAAAACTTCTCAATCTTTGGCAGGGTGGTGTCTATGGTTATATTCTCTTCCAAAGCTCCAGATACAGGATTCCCAAGCCTGTCCCGGGAAGAGGAAAGAACCCTGATCGGCCTGACGCCGTCAGAAGCTGTTGGGGTGATATTTGCAAAGACGCAGGTTATCTCATTTCCGGAAGAAACACATTCATCGGGCGATGCAGATGCAAGCGCGCTGTTGACAGAGCTTAAATCGAGCCTGACATCATTTTTATCAACGCCCACGCCCCCTTCAGCCAGGGTGACAAAGAAATTTGTCTTTTTTCCTGCGAAGCTCCTTCCATCTGCCGCATTCCGGAAATCTGTCGTTATGGAGGCAACAACCGGGCCAAGATTGTCAAAATTCAGCTGCTTTGCCAACTGCGCTGTCTGCTTATTCCCTAAAGCATCAGATGCGTTGACAATTATCTGGGCATTAAGGGACTGGCTGATGCTCACCGGTATGCCTGCAATCGAGCAGTTAAATTCATCGAAGGCAGACCTGATGCAGCCAACCGGCTTTTTCCTGAAATCAGCAGGGGGATCGGTGCTGAGGGAAGAGATGTCTGCAGAGACGGAACTCACATTGAGGTCATTGGCGTTTATCTTGAACTTTATCGAGGAGAGGGCTGAAATGTTTGTCAGGAAGCTGAGGTCATTTCCTGCATTGTCAACAATCTTCAGCGAATCAACGACGATGGATGGGGGAGTTGTGTCAAACACGAAGGTGCTCTCCTGGGCTGACTGCAGATTTACCCCGTCAAAAACCCTCAGGGTAACTGAGATGTTCCCATCACTTCCGGTGATGAGGCTAACAGGAATGCTCTCTGTCCTGCTCCGCCCGCAGACCGGGAAGCTGTTGAGCGGTATTGAGCGGAACACTCCCCGTTCAGATGATGAAAATTCGACCTTCTTGATGCCGGTGCATTGGGTGAGGGCAGCTGGGGAGTGGGAAACGTCGGTGACAGACCACTGCAGCGAGATATTTCCTGACGATGTTTTTTGGGGGGTTATCGCAAATGTATTTATTATCGGAGGAAGCTGGTCAATAATGCCGTTTACCAATAAGTTTGATTCCTGCGACCCGCCGTCTCTGAAGAGCTTTATGTTTAAAGTGAAAGGGTTTTGCGACAGGGTTGAAGCATCAAAAGCTTTGATGCACTGGAAATTCCCGGAGCCGATGTCGAGGCAGCTGTCAAATGGCGGGCCGTTTACGTCAACTGTTGACAGCTGGTTGGGGGTTATCACCTCATTGGGCGCAATGAAGGCTGTCACATTTATCTGAAACTGCTCATTTCCCCGGACAAATCCGGGAAAGCCGTCTGCCCCTTTGACGGAAGGGCTGCTCAGGGAGGCATACGCCAGGGATGAGTAGAACGGCAGGGTCAATACTAAGGTGATGAGGAAGAGCGCCTGTGCTGTTTTGTTTTTTGCTGTCATCGTATCCCCTGGGTCAGCTTTTCCCAGTATCTTGCTGAAGCCTGGTCAACATTTGTCAGCTCATCAAGGTCATCTAAAGTCCTCTGCGGCTCAGGGATAGCCAGGATGTCCGGATTCAATACGTAAAAGACAAGCTTATCCTTCTGCAGATTATATTTGGTGAAGGTGAAATTATACAATGCGCCGCCTGTCTTGAAGCCCTCGCCAAGGCCGATCTCCGGCAGGGTGAAGCTTTCATCTTTGACTTTGATCTTTTTCTGGGGAATTGAGAGGTTCCTGCTGTCAAGGAGCATGATGCGGACTTCATACTTCCCGGGAGCAATATCTATCGTTGGAAGTTCGGTCAGGTTCACAACATACGCGCTTCCGGTTGTGTAATCCTGCTCCTGCAAGCCGCTTAGTCTTGTCAAAATGATTGTTGCCTCTTCGTATCTGGACAGGTTTGCGATGCTGCCGATCTCCCAGTCTTTCTGCCCGGGCTGCCTTGTCCTCAGGCGTTTCTGGATCTCAAAGCTTTTGGCGACCTTGGGGTTGAGCGCAATGCTGAGAAACTGCTTTTTGTCAACTCTCGGCTCAATTCTCTGGGAGTAGCCGATAAAGCCCGGTTTTGTGAAGCTCACGACGGGGCCGAAAGCGACAGGGAATTGGGATACAAGCTTTCCTTCTTCATCTGTCGTTCCTATCAGGCAGTTTTCTGTCCCTGTTGAGATTATGACCTGAACTTCAGGTATCGGCTGTTCGCTGACAGAATCCTTTGCTTCAATCGTTATCTCTCCTGAGGTTTTTTTGTCTGAATCGCAGAACTGCGAATTTCCCGACGGCTGCAGCGCCTCAATCCTTGAATAGGCGGACGGCATCGGATCGTTCTGCCGTATGTTTGCTTCGAGGAAGAATGTAAAAAGATACCCTTCGCCGTTGAATGCTTCGGTATCCCTGATGGTGACCTTGACGGGAAAAGAGATGTCATAGACAAAGTTATACTGCTGGAGGATAATCCCTGTGATGAAGTTCTCCTGGAATGTTTCCGGCTCGCAGCTGTCTCCGTTGCAGTCAATATCAAAGTAGATGTTCCAGAAAGGGTTGTATTCAAACGTTATCTCAAGGCTGCTGTAGTTTGCTGTTCCGGGGATAAGCATGCCCCGGTTGTAGAGCGAATCCAGCAGAGGGTCTGTGAAAAAAGGGTAGGGCTCGTAATTTTTAGCGCCAAAGACTTTCAGCAGCTGGATGTTGGGGGGAAGAACATTATTCTTAAAGCGCTCCATGGACTGGGATTCTGACCAGGTGACTTTTGGCCCGAAGGAAGGCCTTACGTCAGCAAATGGCGGCAATTTGTTCCTGTCAAGCCCGGAAAAAGCAGTGATCAGGTTCAATGTGTGCTTTTCGAGGAATTTCATATCTGCCTGCATCGCAGCAAGCCTTGAGGCGGTGTTGTATACTTTTGCGAAATCCAGAGGCAAGGATATCAAGAAATCTGAGAGCTCTCTTGCTGCCTCTTTGGTTACCTCAAGCGGGAAGTCCAGCCTGATGCCCATCTGCCCAAGATAAATAGTGACAGCTGACCTTGGTGATCTTTTTGGCGAGACATTGAAGCCCTGGGCTTTTATCTCCCGGAAATCCGCAAGGCAGTCATTGATGTTTGCGTTGATATATTCTTCCAGCTGGCCTTCAATAGAGGCTTTTCCCGGCGTTTTCCTCAGGAACAGCTTATTTCCCGGAACCATAGAAAACTCGCAATTCGCTGCGCAGCCATTGCCGGACTTAAGATACCACCAATAAGGTATCGCATATTCAGAGCCTCTGGCCAGAGGGACTGCGTCTGCATTTGTCGCATCATCCCGTGCGTTGATGTTGTTCTCCAAAAGGCTGATGAATCCTGCATGCTCGCCCAGGATCTGAAGGCCTTCCCTTGCAGTCTGGCCGAGGCATCTGTCCACAAAAGCCTGGACGGGGGCGAATTCTGACGGGACTTCCTGGATGAGCGACTGGGTAAATGGCTGCAGTTCCTGCCTTGCAGCCTGCTCACGGGCTGAAAAATAAATCGCCCCGCCAATAAGAAGAACAGCTCCGATGACGATGAATAAAGTAAGCTGGCCCCTTTTTCCATTAAACAAAATGTGGCTGTTCATTTCAGATTCTCCGTACTTCTATGCTGCGGCAATGCTTTTTTCTCTCTTACCCCCAAATACTTCTGTTCCCTTATCATTTCAGATTCTCCAGCTCTTTCTGCATCACATTGAGGTCATACATCTTCTGCTCCATCAGCTCCCTTGCAAGCATGGATTTCTTCTTGCCGAGCTTTTTGGCAATCTTAGAAAGCAGGTCATCTATCTCATTGGATATAGTGATCCTGATTTGTTTGCTCATGTTTTTAAGACCTGGTTTATACTAAATTAAGTACTTTTAAAGTCTTTGTATATAAAGCTTTTGGATAAAAATGAGGAAATTTATGCTTAATAATGGATAATTAAAGGATATTTAAAGTATAAGCTTTGGTTGTTTGACTCAAATCTATGAGTAAAAATCAATGATTATACTTGATTTAGCCATAATAATGGCTTTTCTGGTGTAAAAACGAAAAGAATTTAAATAAAGATTTTCAACCAAAGCGCATTAGGGGGTCGGTATGGATATCACGAAAACTAAGATAAACCACTGCATCTACCTGCTAAAATTCAAGTCGAGCAAAGAGGCTTCTAAGACAATGCTCCGCTTTGAAGAATATTATGAATCCCCCAAGTTCAGGGGCAAGACTTTTTCACTTCCGCAGTTCAGGAAATGGTATGCTGAGCAGCACGGCTCTTTTTCCTATTACCATGACTGGGATGCCTTCAACTTTCCGGGAAGGATCCTGCTGCCATTCTTCAAGGGAAAATTCAATCCACTGAGCAGGGCGGAGAAGAAAGTACTGAATCTTTTCCAGGAGCATGCTTTTCCGAGGAGCAGGAAGGATTTTTATATCGTTGCAGCATCACGGAGGGTCAGCAGGGACACGCTGAGGCACGAATTGGCCCATGCGCTGTTCTATACTGTTCCGGGCTATAGGAAAAAAGTCCTTAGGATCCTGAAGAGGTATGACATCGGCAGCCTGAAGAGCGAGATGATTTCAAAGGGATACAACCAAAAAGTTGTTCTGGATGAAGTTCATGCATGGACTATAGGAACACCGAGGCTTCTTAAGAACAAAGCGCCTTCAGGATTAAGGGGAGAGCTGCTTGAGAATTACCGGAATGCTGCGCAGAAAACGCTGCACTCGGTGGCGTATTGAACAGATACCAAATAGTTTTTACCTTGCTGTAAAAAGGCAGTCTAAATACTTCTAAACTCTGGCTAATCAGAAGATACAACTTCGAAGGTTAATATATCCGGCTAATAAGGAGATACAACGCCAAAGTTTAACTCGGTTCCGTCAGGTGCAGTTGCGGTAAAAACTGGCGACACTTTCATCGATGTGCCGTCTTTTTCTATCCTTTGCTCTACCCACGCTTTTGCCCCACGAAGCGCCATTGTCGGATTTGGGGCGGTCGTAAAGATGAGGTAGTGCTTTTGCCCCTTAAATGAGAATTCAAAGATTTTTCTTGCATTCTTTTGCCCAAGCGGGAGATCATTTTTCTTAAAGGCCTCGAGAAGAATCTTTTTTGCGTTCTCAAATGCTGAGCCTGGCGGCAGAGGTGTTCCGGCAGATGCTGCGGCTGCGCCTGATGCAACGGCTGCATCTTCCGCATGAATTGGCTGCGCCTGCATGACCAACAGCGAAATCATGATGCATCCGACAAGCCTGAGAAGCGCGGGAGAAGCTCTGCCAAAAAATTGACGAATTTTTCCCCTGACTTTTGCCGGGATATGCGGAGAATAATCCTCCAGATGGACAGCTTTGGGGAGAATCTTCAGGAGGATGGGATCAAGGTTTTGGAGCAGGCTTATTTCTTCTGCAAGGGAAGACTTGATGCCTTCAAGGTTTTTTGCTTTCAGGGCTTCCAGAAGATTCCGGTTAATCCGATATATCTTATTTCTCCCGAAAAAGCCGTCGTTTCTCAGCAAAGGCTCAACTTTGCCAAGCGCTTCCCACAGTGAGATTGCATCGGCGTAAAGCCCTTTTGAGCCTCTGGTTTTTGCAAGAGATTCCGCACGGAAAAAAAGATTTTGGACTTTTCTGCCGTTTTTATTCATAAATGTCAGGGCTTCCTCCAAATCTTTGTAAGCCTGGCTGTTCCTTTCCAGAGTTTCCTGAAGAAGGGAAACAGGGCGGAGAATCTGCTGATGGAAGCCGGTTGAGCTTTTTTTGGACAGCCTGTCGAGGGAAAGTTTCAAAATCAATTTCCTTTGGGTGATTTCTGAGAATGCAGCAAGATTCCGATATATATTTTTCAGTCTTTTTGACAGTTCTCCCATAATGCTTCAATGGGGTTCTGCCCAGGGTGCTATAAAAGCTTTTCTTTTTCTCGTATGAATTAAGCTCCCCTCGGAGCGGCTCTGCCATGCTGAATACCTACTTTTTCTCTGATGCCAGAATACAAAACCTTTAAATAATGGAATATACATTTATACTAATTTATACTTACAAGTGTGTATTCCTGCTTTTGGCTGCACACCCCAAGGCTAAACTGCCCAAGGCTAAACTGTCCAAGGCTAAAATGCAAAAAAATAAAATCACCAAAGAACGCTTCAACTTCACGATAGATGCAGAACTGTTCGGAGAATTCAGGAACTATTGCAAAGAGCATTGCATCAATATGTCTGCAAAGATGGAAAGCTACATCAGGAAAGAGCTTGGTATGGGCAGTGGGAAGGGAGGGGTGAAATAGCATGGCGCCGCCTTCGCTCATCAGCTATATCAGGGAAGAACTGCGGGCCGGCTACAGCTGGCAGCAGATCCGGGACTATCTGCTCAGATACCATTATCCTGCCCAGGCTGTTGATGGGGCTTATCAGGAGCTCAGCAGGCCTGCTGCGCAGGTAAAGCCGGTTAACAGAGAAAAGGCGGCTGTTGCCATCGCCATTGTTTTTGTTCTGCTCCTTGGCAGCGGGTTTACGGTTTATCTCATTGCAACTCCGGGGGCAGGGCCGATTGTCTTAGGCATCAAGGCGTCGCTTTCAAGAACAAGCTTCGAGCCGGGCGATGCTGTCAAAGTGCTTTATTCCCTCGATAATCCTGAAAAAGGGGTTTTGATAGACACCGAGGTCAAATTTGAGCTGTTCAGCCTTCGGGATGAGCTTATCGGCTCAGGGTCGGAGAAAGTTGCGCTCAAGGACAAATTTTCCGGGGAAAAAACATTGCCCTTATCCGGGGATGCTTTGCCCGGGAGCTATTATGTGAAAGTCTCTGCGCTCCATCCTGACGGAAAGTCCACCAGCACCGCAAACTTCAATATCGAGAGCGTGCAGGAGCAGATCAGGAATATCGCTGAGGAGCAGTGCCCGGCAACATGCGATGACCAGAACAAATGCACCAGGGATACTTGCGGCAGGGAAACTGGATTCAGCTGCAGGCATGAGGTCATTGACCCGTGCTGCGGGGACGGGATCTGCAGTTCCGCAGAGAATTATGAAACCTGCCTGTCTGACTGCGATGCTCCCTCCAATGCTCCCCCCGATGCTGAAGAGGATGCCTTTGGGGAAAAATCAATCTTCGAAAAAATAGATATCATCGGCGATATCGCCAAAAGGGATTATGAGAAAGCAGCCAGGATGTGCAGGGACATTGAGATACTGACGTATCAGAACACCTGCTTCACGAAGGCTGCAGTCCAGTCAGGAAAGCTTGAAGGCTGCGATCCTGTTGTTGACGAGCGGAGCAAGGATGACTGCTTTTTTGATTTTGCCATCGGCAGGCTGGATGCGAAAATCTGCGAGAAGGTCGTGAAAGAAACCAGAAGGGACCAGTGCTATATGGAGTTTGTGACGAAGGGGGATTACACCGTGTGCGGGAAGCTTGCCAACAGATACCTGAAGCAGTCCTGCGATTCCCTTTCGCAGCTTTCCACGTTTGATCCCGGAAATATCAATGCTTCGCAGTTCAATGTGACTGCGCTGGGCTTTGAGACAGAGGAGGAGTTTAGGGAATACATTAAAAATATGGATTTTGGATCATCAGTTGAATCTTAAACGCCACTTATATTGGATTATATTGGAGTATATGGGATCATAACCTTAGGACATACCGGGCATAACCTTAGGACATACCGGGCATAACCTTAGGACATACCGGAGCATATTATGGTAGAAATTCCGGCTCAATATATAATCTATATCTTTTTGAGTAATCTCCAATATTGCCCATTTCCGAGAAATCTTCAGCATTTTCGGGGATGTCAGTGATAAATGCATAAAATCTTATTTTACTGCTTCCATCAAGTTCATCTTCTCCAATGTTCCAGTACCCATTGCTTTGGCTAATTTGCGCACCACCGAGGAGATTATACTCAACATCCTGGCCCGCGATGAAATTGCTTCCGCTGGGAAGCCGAATCGTATCAAGGAGATTATTCCTGCTGATTACTGCCGGGTTTTTCCGCTGAACATTGATAGTGGCTTCATATTTTCCTGGCATAAGGGAAAGCCTGGTGTTTTCACTATCGCCCACAATTGCTGAGGGAAGTGGAAGATTTCCTTCGGAGGGACTTTCTTTAATTCTGTTGAGCTGGATCACTCCTTCAAACGGCCCCGAAAAAGGTTTTGCAGCTGCCCTGTAATCCTGAATATTGGAGGCCTGGTTTTTTTCTGTATTTGATCTTGCCTGAAGATTGCTGAACTCATGCTGAATTTTCCGGTCTAATGCTGAAATCTGGCCAATAATCTCCTGGGATGGGAGAATATCTCCTGTAAATCCCCTTTTTTGTCCATTTGACTTTTTTTCAATGATTTCCCCAATTAGATTCGGATCTGCCATAACTTGCTTAATATAGCTGTTTACCTCGTGCAATGCACTATAAACCTCCCCAAGTGATTCGGCGACTTTCCTCGGATCCATATCACTGTAATGGAAGAACCTAAGGATTTTCAAATGTGCACCATAGAGGACTGGAAAATAAGAATACTCTACAATAGGCTCTGTTGGAAATCTTCTTGGCTTAATATATACTGCACTATTGGGGAGCTTAAAATAATCCCTAATATTTTGGATGTCTTTCTGGGAAAGCAAGGCTGGGTTTATATTGTCGGGGAGGCATTGGAAGCAGTTGTAATCTTTTTTTCCTGCAATGTCCTGACAATAGCAAACTTTATTGGCAATCTGGCCATTGGCTTCAAAGAAAAGAGCTGGCAGAATCCCCTGGCTTCTCATTATGTAAGGAAGGATGTCGTTGTTGAATTTGTTGGCGTTATTTTCTCTCAAGGCAGCCTCATCGTAGATAGAAAATGCCGCTGTAGTGAGGAGAGAGCTTAACAGCCTTTTTACCCTAAACATATTTGAAATGTTTATAAACACCACCTCAACTTCTTTTTCAGCAAAAGTTCTCGATTGGAGATTGATGGAAACGCTTTGTCCAGGCATTACTGTCATTCCCGCCATGGTGGCAGCCATATAATCCGGTTTTTCGGCAGTAATAATCCCATCACCTATACAGATTTGAGATTTACCTTTGAATGTGCCAGCAGCGTCGGTTGTGCCAAGGCGACAAATTCTGGAATTTCCGCAAGTATAGCTGATAGAAGCGCCCTCGATTGGCTCTTTGGTCTTTTTATCTTTCAAATTTATCGTATGCTCTCCTGAAATTTTCTGGCCCGGATCGCATTCCAGCGATGGCAGGCTGGGAAAATCTCCCTGGACTGAAGAGTCAATTTTGCATCCGATGGTGCAGAGGTCCTCTCTTGGATATTCTCTTCCATCAAGGGTGCATTGAAATTTGCTTCCAGCAGGGACACATGTTCCGGCAGTGGCAGAGCCGATATTTCCGGTGAACTGGAGATTGCTGCTGTCAATTTGGACTGAGCCGGAGCCTTCATGCCACTGAAGCAGATCTTTGTTATCCCGGATGTTCCCTTCCATCGCAACCTGGAAAATGTAGCCAGGGATTCCGCTCTGCTTCAAAGAATTATTGTCCCAAAGGGTGAGGACAACGGGAAAGGAGAGGTCATAGTAGAAATTGTAAATGTTTAATGTTCTTGAAGGTGTGATTCCCAGTGGAGAATCCCTTGTGGCAGATTCCGGCTTCAGAATTCCGGCTCTTTGGGGCGTAATATCAAAATAGATTTCTTGTTTGGGATTATACTCCATGTTGATTTTGATGTCATCATTCCCCAAAATAGGGACATCCCAAAAGATAAGGTCATACAACCCCTGTTCCAGAGTGTTTGCGACTGCAATTTTTTTCGCCCCCCTTGTCTTGTCAACCTGAATCAAGGGGATATAGCTGGCAAGCATGTCTTCTTTCAAGTTCTTTTCAACCTTTGACGGGATCCATGTCACCTGGGTTGATTTGCTGTCAGAGGCAAACATCGGAGGGATTCGGGAGGAATCTGGAGTTCCAGCTTTAAGGCTGATCAACGTTGTCACCACCTGTTCCAATGCCATCTCATCGGCCTGAAACAAGATAATCTTCAGGGCGAGCTCAAATATGTCTTTAAGATTGAGATCAAGGTGGACAGAAAACTCCGGTATTGTTGCAGTTGTTCCTTCTTTTTTTAGAGTGATTGGATTTTCCACCTTAATATCGACACCCTTTTCCGGGATTGATGTTGCAGTTGTCAGGGCTCCAATATCCACTTCAAAACCCTGTTTCTCAAAATCTTCCATATATTTTGTGCAATTGTGCAGCCGCTGGTTGACGTATTTGCTTATCTGGACCGCTATTTCGTCAAGAGTTGGCTTATTTGTTGAAAGGTCGCAGTCAATGCATGCATTTGGGCTCTTGAGATACCACCAGTAAGCAATCTGGCTGGAGGATAATGCAGAAGGCTGGAAGAAATCCGATTCTGTCGGGTTATCATCAAAGGTAAATGCCCTGCCTGAGAGGAATGAATCTCTTGGGTTGATGTATCCCCCATGCTGCCCTATCTTCCTGAGCCCGTCAATGGCAATTGAGGCAATGCAGCTTTCCATAAGGTCTTTGACTGGCACAGCCCATTGGGGGACTTCTGATGATGATGCCTTGCCAACCTCCGGCGTAATCTTTTTCTCATTGATATTTTGGTAGAGGATGATCATAGAAACTCCTATCAAGAGGACCAATCCTACAATAATAAAGAGGGAAACCTGCCCCTTCTTACCTGTTTGCCGCATTTTTTAAAACCTCGAGGCTGAAATATTTTACCCAAACAAATCCCAGGATAATCATTAATGGAACAAGATACAGGATTATGCGCTGGAAGGATGATTGGGAGATTACCAGGATTAATCCTATCTGATAAACAATATATGCCCAAAGAATATTTCCAAAAAAAATATGGAATTTTCTAATTCCAAGAGCAAAGGCCTGTTTCAGGGATGCGAAAATATTTCCCCGTATAGCAAATGTAGGGAATAGGATAAAAGAAAAGAAAATAAAGAGGAAAAGCATTATCGGAGCGGCCCAGGGGATGAGATTTGGCTTCAGGTTGAGCGTTATCGCAAGAAAACCAGCCAGCCAGGAAAATACCCAAAGTGCCATCAGCCCCATATACCTGAGAATAAATTTCCATGAGCATCTCTTTTTCTGGATAATGCACCATCCCCATGCGTTGAGCGCCGAGCTTATCGCCATAAGGGTGAGAAGCGAGCCAACTATCTTTAATCCGGTATTAAAAATAAGGAAATAAAACCTGTTTTTAAATGTGGATGGCTCGGGAACTTTTTCCTGAATGAATTTTTCCTGATAGGATGGCACTCCTAAATTATTGAGAGCATCTTCCATAAGATCATCTGAAATTCCGATGCTATGGAAACCGGAACGGAGGCTCATGCTGAGGAGAAGGAAAATGGCAACTGCCGCAAAGACTTTTATTATCTCAAAAAGCATCAAGAGAAGGCTTTCCCTGCCTATAGCTGAAAAGCTCTTCACTATAGAAAGGCCCTTAAGCCACAATCCAAAGTTATGGAAACTCATAGCTTCTCCTCCTGCGGATGAAACGAATGGCAATCCCAATAACAAGGATTGCAGTTACCAATAAGATGAGTCCCGCCAGCAATGGTTTCCGATTCCTGAAAAATGAAGCATTATCTCCAGATTCAGCCTGGGGCGCAACCCCTGTTATTATTTCCTCTGCACCCGTTTTATCATGCTGCTCAATCTGCCCATCGGACGGGGGGCATTCAATAGGGCAAGTTTGGCTGTCCTCGTTTTCATCGCAAATGCCATTTTTATTGCATAATTCACCTATGAGTGCCTCATCCAACAATAATTCCTGCTGGTTTTTCTCACTCCTCGTTTTTTGAAGCGATTGGATGGGTAACTTTTCTCCTAGGCTTCCGTCGACAGAAGGCTCTTCAGGCCTTTTCTGCTTGTCAGCGGTTTCGCCCTGAAGCGCAAGAGGTCCTGAAGTTTCTAATGCAACAAATGAATCCACAATGCCGCAGTCAATATCAACTCCCCGGCAATCAGGGTCACATCTGTTATCTTTGATCCTGTCGCACCACCCATCTGAAGAGGACTGCGGGCAGTCTGAGCATCGTAATGAGGTTTCAAACCCATTGCATACGGTGTCTTTATTGCAGAGGAGATTGGCAATATCGGAAGAAAAGATTGGCTTTCCGCCCAAGGTTATATCAAGCCTTTCAGCATCTTCGCTGCAAGGGACCCTCACTGATACAGGGATAGCATCCACCTCCTCATCAGCGTCAAGGATACCGAAGAATACGGGTATCCCTCTCAGGTAAACTGCCTCATCTTCCGAGTTTTTTATGATAAACTGGTATTTTGAGGAGGGCGAAAGATCCGGTTCTTCAATTCCGGGAAAAGTGTTGATATTAAGCAGATTCACATCGTTCGTTTTGGAAATCTCAAGGCCATATTCGCAGATGGTCAAAGCTGACGCTTGAGAAATGAAAAATAATAAAAAGGCGCCAACACCAAAAAACATTTTTAATTTCATCTTTATTTTCACCCTAACGCTTCATAGCCTCCTGTTTTATCAAAGCCGCATACGCCATCTCCGACCCCCATTACTGAATATTTGGCCTCCATCCTGCAGACTGATGGGAGAGGGGGGCCTGAATAATCCCTAAAGACCGGGAAATTGCCACGGCACAGCTCTTTATAACAATGGGGGCCAGAGCAGGAATCAGCCTTCGGGCATTCGGTCGGCCAATCGTTCTTGCATGTTATCTCGTTTTCTTGGCTGGAGTATGTTTGATATTTATATTCATCACATAGCTGATACGTGTGCCCCCATTCATGGGCTACAACTGAAGTTATGTCTCCATGGGGGGGACCGCCCCTCCTGGCAAATGCGGCTTTCGATGTGAAATAGGCATATCCATTAAAGGCTCCTTCAACACTTTCAGAGCCAGATAAGCCCACAGCACGCTCATATCCTATCCCAAGGCTTCTTGCATATTTATCAGCGCACGCCTGTATCCTGTCGTGCATTTCACGCTTTTGGAAATTTTCCTCGATGTTAATAAGGTTACAGTTTTCAGATGCGAACGAAATTGGCGCAAAAACAGCCCCTGCTTTCCTGCTTTTAAACTTTGATATGTCTTTAAAGAACAGCATCCGCTGGTATGCGAGTGCATTAAAAACATCCTGATTACGCCATTCCGCCCCTACCGGCAAGAACAGGAAATAATACTCACATGAGAAATCCTCGATGCATTGGTCGAAGCCTGACACCGAAATTCCTTTTGGAGAGGTGCCTTCCTGAGAGCTGACAGAAGCGGCAAGCTTTTGGTCTGCAAGAGCCTGTTCAACAGAAGACCTTCCTGAAGAGATAACGGGCACCTCAATGAAGTCATTGCCAAATTTAATTTTTGCTGAGGAGTAAACTTCCGTATGGTAGTTAGCATAAAATCCCATCCCCGGCTCTGTGCTTTTTGCCCTCCCTCTTCCATTAGGTATATCTAAAGGGGGGGTAAACTCTCCAAGAAGCTGAACCTCAAAGTCCACTTCACCGCTCACCGGCTCAATGTAGTAGCTTACCTCATAGAGGTCGTTTCTTTGCCCGTTAGCCAAGGTTGAGGTTCTTTTGGCCTGAAGTGTGAGCGTAATCTGGGATAATGCAATGGGGATTGATGATCGGGAATCCTGATTTATCCCAGCATCTTCTGAGCCGCCATACCTTTTGCAGAAATCAATCTCTTGGGGAGAAACCTGATACCAGCCTCCGACAGCCGGATTAAACCCCGAAAGGTCCTGCCTTGCAAAAGCTGTGGCTATGATGAGCAAGAGCACTAAAGATGGAGACAACCTTTTTGGTTTTATTCCTTTAATCATCTTGACCTTTCTTTGCATCCCTTTACCAAATCTCAATTGAAACGAATGTACTGCCGATTTTTGATTACTCAAAATTGGTTCATACCCCGCAGCTTTGCTGGGGGTGGAATTTTATTTTTTATCCTAATCCATCCTCGCTTCCGGAGCAAAAGTCCGGCCCTTGCAGCTCGGTTTTGTCATCGGAAAAACCAAATTTTGACTGCATGATTGAGGATATCTCCATGTAGGCAAAAAGAGCGCCTATGGTGCCGCAGAGGACAGAGTAGGTTGCCCCAGCGCTCGGGGGAGGATCTGCGCAGATCGCATCTGTTCCCGGCGTGAAATACACCTTGCACTTTCCTTCCGCAAGCCAATGCCCGATGATGAGGAAAACTGCATATTTCAGCAAGGCTTTGAAGAGGTTGTCAAAAAATCCCTTGTAACCATTCTTCAGGTATTGGGCGCTTTGGACATAGAGGCATTCCCGCTCCTTATACGCAAAGTCGCATATGGTTGTCGGCTGGCCTGCAGACAGATGGTTCTGGATGCAGTTGCGGTAGAGGCATTTGATCTGTTTTTCTTTTTTCTTGTTGTAGATGATTGCAGGATAACACCTTGAGTCTTCTGCGTAATGGATGCTTTTATATGGGTCAAAAGCAAGATTTTTGTCTGACAGGAAAGGGATATCGCTTGAAGTTGAGTCTTTGTTCCACGAGTTTGCAAGATCGGTTGACTGAATCGGGAAGGTGTCTTTAGTTGATGGCTTCTTCAATCCCAGGAATGACTTGCTGCCGCCCATCCCAAGGGCTTTTTTGACTGGGCCTGGTGCTTTCGGAGATTGTTGGGAATTTGATGTGGATGGGTTACCTGAGGGGTTAATGGTTTGAGATGAATCTTCTTTATGCTGATTTCCATTAGCTAATCTCGTTAAGAACCTATCTTTTGCATTTGAGCTTGAGGAGACTCCACCGGGTATATCATTTACCGACAAAACATCTGAGACTGGTATATAGGGTTGACCAACGAGTTTAACATCCATTAGTGCAGTAGATTCAAGACTGTATGTGACAGGTCTTTCTAATTCATAACTTGGTCCCGACATTACAACCATCCTATCCTTTTGAGAGTTATACTGGACATAATCTCCATTGACAAGTTCCACTGTAGTATCATCCTTATACTCTTTATATCTTTCTTCTATTTTCCCCAACCCACTCTTTGGCAGCGCTCCCCTTATTACCTCACCCCCCAATGAGACCATCTGGTCCCAGTCGGACAATGCGCAGTAATACAGGATCATGCAGCCTACTTTGAGGAACCAGCCGGCAATAGTCCAGGGGGATGTGAATGTCCTGAACGGCAATCCTACCGGCCAAAAGAATCCGTCAACGAGCTTGTGGAGAAGGGAGCTTGATGTGCAAAGGCCTTTCCAGGTTGCCATTGTGGCAGTTGCGCATGCGCATGCAGCCCCAAAGTCAACACATTTTGCACAACAGGTAGCGCAGGCAATGAAAATGCTTGATAAGACTGGCTGCAGTGCTGCCTTAATCGCCTGTATCGCAGAATTCAAAGCACCCATCATGCTTGAGATTTTGCAGTAGATGCCAAAGATATTCACCCACTTTTCCAAATCCTGTATATCTTTCTCTGTTTCCTGGATGTCTTTGTTGACTCCCTCCATCTTTTTCTGGAGGTTTTCCTGAATGTCTCCAAGGGAATTCCCCCGTAATGTAAATCTCACCTTGATCTCTTCAACCTCAGGCTTTGCGTACACCTTTGTCTTGTCCCTCACCTGAAGGTTAAACTTGCAGCGGTATTCAACAAAATCCTTTTCCAGTTTTGCGATTTCCTGCGATGACTCCAATGCAATAATGGGCTCTAAGGTACCTTCATTCATCAGGTAATAACCCCTGTTCAGCTCAGGAAGAGCAGATTGCCCCGAGCCAGCTCCGGGAACGTAAGCAGCCCCGTTAATATAATTCGCAGACTCAGTGCAGTCAACCGAGTTTTGGATAATTGTTGGCTCTCCAACCTTAGCAAGCCTTGTATAAATGTAGAGCTTCAATGGGATTTGGCTTGCAACCTTCCTGTCGACGAAAAGAGGAACTGGCTCGACACTCGCAATCCTGAAAAAGTTTGGCTGGGTTTCAGCATCCGGCTCAAAAAGGGTTACAGGATATTTGACTTCTGCAATGTTGCCCGCAATATCCCTGGCAAACAATGAAACTGTTGCATTGATGTGGGCGGTGAACAAATCGGTTATTTCAATCCTGCACTTACTGCTTGTATCACATTCCCCGGCGATAATTTCCCTTGAGCTAATCTGTGAAGTGTTGGCATAAACGAAAAGCTCAGGTGATGAGTCTGATGCGGTGAATGTTAGGATCAAAGGCTCAGGCGCTTTTGGTGCGCTTGGCGTGTATCTAATTCCCGTCAGGACTGGTTTAGATAAGTCCAGAGTAATATTTTGGCTAAGGTCGCCGATCAGGGCATTGCCAACATCGTCTGAACCGGCGGGAAGAATTAAAATTTCTTTTTGCCCATCGGAAACTCTTTCATTACTTGAGAGGATTTGAGTATTGTTCCATGTACATTCCCATAACTCCGGGCTTGTCTTTTTGCACCAGTCGGGGTCATATCTTCCAAGGTTGCTGTTAATATTTCGCAAGTCAAGCGCAATATTCTTTTTGCTGAAGCCGGAGCCGGACTCCTTGAGGGTTATGGTTATGTTATTTTCTCGTTGACCAAAGAAATTTATTGGGGAGGTCGCCTTATCACTTTTTTGGTATCCTGCCGAAAAGGAAACGACTTCAGGCCTAGTTGTATCCAGTCCAATATGGTAGATAATTTCAAATGTTGCATTATTCCCAAGAGTATCCGACGCATTGATAATTATTGGAAAATCTCCTGTAGCGGAAACGTCAACGAGGATTCCAGCCCAACTGCAGCTTGCATTCTCACCATCAAAGCTGCAAGCCGCAGATTTAATTCCATTCCCCGGATTTAGGGAAGAGAAATCTGCCCTTATCGAGCTAATATTAAGAAAGCTGTCTGTGACATTTACTCTTGCAGAAGCCACAATCTGAGAACCGGCTGAATAAAAAACTTCGTGTAAGCCCCCGTCAAGAAGCTGGAAGCTTTGCTCCCCCTTAATCTCCGGCTCCATCCTGTCTAGAGTGACATTAAAATTCTTTTCGGAAGACTCCTGCCCGAACCTGTCCGCTGCTTTTACGGTGACTGTGATGTTGCCGTCAAATTCTTTATCGTCAATGATCTCCTCCGAGTCAATCGAAACGCCTGAGGCTAACGAACAGCTGGGGTTCTGAATGCCTATTTCTTTTACAAATGAGCCCGAAGAGACGACCAGCGATTTCAGCCCAACGCAGTTTTGGGAGATGCTGTTGCCGAAGTCGGTCACATCAAAGCTTATCGTGAGATCATCGAAGCCTGCCTGAAGGGGAGAGATGCTGATTCCGGAGAATACCGGCGGAAGCTCATCCACTTCTCCCGGCACATTTTCAGAATCCTCCTGGGTGCCGTCGTTGCGGAGGAGATACAGCGGAATTGAAAAAACTTTTTCAGAGAGAGTTCTTTGGGAAACTTCAGATGGGGAGAGGAATGAGGTGCACCTGAAAACCTTGTTTGGCTCCTCGGCGCAGCCCTGAATGAACAATACGTTAGGGCCGGATGGCTCAAAAAGGGGAACCTGGGATGGAGTGATATCATCGTCTCCTGCAATCCGGGCTCTGGCCTGAAGGGTGATTGTTTCGTTTGCTTCTACGAAACCCGGGATATTCTTTGAGCCTGTTATTGCCGGATTGATAAGCTCTGCGTAGGCGATGGTTGAGGAGATGGGGAATGTGATGATCAACGCAAGGAGGAAAATAGCGGCCAATTTTTGCGCCTTCAGAAGGCTTAATCCCTCTGCCTTCAGAAAGCTTAATCTTTCTCCTTTTAGAAAGCTTAATCTCTGGAGATTACCATCCCCCCAAATCTGGGGGATTGCTGTTGTGCGCTTATTTCCTGCCCCTGTTTTGATTGAATTCTTTGCCATGTTCTTCTTTCATCCAACCTTATTTATCTTTCTTGTTTAACACTTTCATCCAAACTTCTTTCTTTTTTCCAATTCACTCTTTAATCCCAACTTCTTTTCTTTCTCAACCTTTTTCTCATCCAAATCGTTTATTTCCTGCCTTACTCTTTCATCCAGAGCTCTTTGAAGGAATAAGGAATCTTGTTTTCCCGGAAATAGTCTACAAAGGGGACTGCTTTTTCTGCGGGAAGCAGCAGGACGTTCTGGGCAATCTTCTCTCCTGAGTGCTCCTGAAGCAGCCCATCATGCTCATAGAGTTTCTGCTTTTTGTTTTTGTAGCCGAGCAGGCCCCTTATGGCCTTGACTTTTGCTTTCTGGGAAAGGGGGGCTAATGAATAGGTGAAGAGATAGAAGTGCTTTAGATGGGGCTCCTCCTGCATACTTCAATGCTCTGCTGCAATGGACTATTTAAACTTTACGTAATACATTCTAGATAGTATGATATAACTACCATAATATATTATAATTAATTGTGAAAAACATTATATTTAACATAAAATATGTAATAAAGAATATAAATCTATTTTTCCTTCCCTTTTGGCGCTGTTTTTCTCTACCTTAAACTTGTAGGTATTAACCTACTGGCGATACCTTGATTGCTTTCCTCAAACCCGAAAGATTTATATATTACAAACCATTACATCTGTATTGAAGAGTAATGGAAATGATAGTTATCAACACAAGCTCATCCCTGTTTATCAGCAGGCTCGGCCTTTTTCCATCTCTTTTAAAAAGGTTTAAGGCCATTACAACTCCGGAGATTGCGCAAGAAGTTAGGGAAGGGAAGGAGATTGGATACAAAGATGCAAGGATTGTCGCAGATTACCTTGATAGGGGGCAAATTGAAATCCAGAAAGCAAAAGGCATCAATGAAGTAATCAAAGAATTTTCACTTCATCCTGCGGATGCAAGCGTTGTTGCCCTTGCCCATGAATCCGGCTGCTCATTAGCGACGGAAGACAGGCAAATTGAAAGAGTATGCCTTATAGGGCAGATAGGAGTTACCAACACGCCACTGCTCATCCATTCCCTTTGGAAGAAAAAAGTTTTTGCTGGAGACCAGGCATTGCTGTTGCTGGATCTCCTGCTCAGAATGGGGTATAACAAATCCATAATCCAATTAGTAAAGGGCAACATCAGGTGAGGTGGCTGTTATGGGAGAAGCAGTGTATGTAAGATTTGATGAAGAGGAATTGGAATTTATCAACAGGGTTGCAAATGAGGGGAATATCAGCAGGTCCAAGGCAATAAAAAATCTTGTGGACTACGCTTCCCAAAGGATGAAGCTTGAAAAAGCCCTGCAAACCTACAAAGACGGGAAAGCCACTATCAGGGAAGCTGCTCAGGAAGCGGGGCTCCGTTATTTTGAATTTTTTGATCTCCTGGCTAAAGATAACCTTTTAGGCACGTCTCAGGAGCATGTGGAGAGAGTTTTGCAGGGCGCATGAGGATACTTTTTGCTTCCACCTGGTGTTTTGCAGAGTGTTCTGCAGCAAAATTAATAAAGAAAGCACTTGAATATATATTCCAAGCGATTAAAAGAGGTGCCCATGAAAGATTTGGCCTTTTTCCGCAGGCAGATCGGCGACGGAGAAGAGGATTTTGACGAGACCCGGGACGGAGGGAAGATTCGGACTACCTATCCCAAGCCTCTTGCGAAATACCGCATCCAGGTTGAAGGCTACAATCTCTCGATAGAAGAGCCCTATTTCTGGATGCTGAACTACCTGAGGTGGTTCCATTCGTTCACGCATATCGACAAGATTACTGACATCTTCTCGGCTTCTGAGCATTCCGCTTTCTTCGGCGCTTCCCAGCAGAGGCTCGGGATCCAGCAGGACAGGATCAGCCAGTATCTCGCAACCATCGGCAAGATGGTGCGGGAGCTCTTCCAGCTGGTGAGGGAAATGAGGATCCTTGACGAGCGCATGGGGTATTACCATGATTCTTATACAGATTCAGTGAGCGCAGAAAGCGCAGAGATCACCCTGAAAGGAATCTGGGTTGACCTTGTGGAGCAGGGAGCAAAAAATCCAGCAAGCGTCTATGGCATGGCAAGGGAAGTGCAGTTCACCACGCTTCCAGACCTGTTTTTTGCGACTCACCCGAAAAAGCAGGAGGATGTTGATATTACTGTTGACCGTGACAGGTCAGACTTCAACAGGAAGGTCAGGGAAGTGCTCAAGAGAAAGCTGAGGAGCTATCTTGCGTGGAAGGAAACAACCTTTGAGGAGCTGAAGAACAGGAGAGTTTTCACGCTGAAATACCTCCGGCAGCATTTTGAGATCATCAGGATGTATATGGGGTGGGTGAAGCCATACCTGAAGACGGTGCTGCGGATGTCGATGGACCAGGACAAGCTTGAAAGCCCTGATCTCATCTCTGCGTTCGAAACTTCGATGATTGAAGTGGAGATCTTAGCAAGGAAGGCAGCCAAGGAAAAAGTTACGCTCCATGGGGAGGAAGTCCAGGTATGGCAGGTCATCGTGCCCCATTTTTATTTTAGGACAAGACCGGAGATGAGCTACGTGCAGGAAGGCTACCAAAAAGGCCCATTGCACGTCGGTAGAGTTGAGATCACATTGAGATGCTATGCATGGACGGACAAAGAGATTGAGCTGTATAAGGAGATGCGGAAGCAGGAAGATATCTATCTTATGGGATTTGTGGACGAGTCAGTAAGGGCGGCGATGGATGCATTAGGCGATGAGCTGATGCGCTACCTCCAGGAAGCAGGAGAGGATATGCCTGCGCTGAAGGAAAGATATGGTCATGGGGGGAGTTCAGCGGGGGGACATGGCGGAAATGGTGATCATGGCGGACATAACGGACATGAGGGGCATCATGGAAACGGAGGTCATGGCGGAAATGGGGATTACGGGGGCCACGGGAGCAGCGGCCACAACGGCCATGGGCATTCACTTATGGGGCCGAAAACGTTTTTAGGCGCGTTCGGCGAGATGCTCGGCATCTACAGCGCATCAGGCAAAAGGCCGAAAAAGCCGAAGGTTGATAAGCATGCCCTTGAGCACGTCGAAAGCATAAAGAAATCCTCGGGGGAGAGCGTCAAGGGCACGATGTGGGGAATCTATCATCATTTCAAGAAGCAGCACGGGATGCTAAATTGGTAAATAAAGAATTTTTAGGCAAAAAACTAAGAAATGGGATAATTTTATTCATGAACTACGGCTGACGAAAAAATTTAAACAATTCATTGTGGAAAACCTTTTCGAAGGATGGCAACAACAACACAGGGCTCGACGGTCAAAATTTCCCCTATGGAAATTTTGCCCTGCTCGGGCACCCCGAGGGGTTAAGATAGCGTTCCGGTCTGCGGACGGAGGGCGGCCCCCGCCCTCGCCTCGCCGATGTTGTTGCCGTGCTTTTGCTATGGCTGGTTTTTTCGGTTCCAGGTGAATAGGGGGAAATAACCTTAAACAATCACAAAGTTAATATAAGTTATCCCTTATATATTTGATATCGCTTAGAGGCTTATCAGAAAATACCAAGAGGCATCATGCAATTTTCAAACAACCGGCTTTATCAGAACGGCAGCATGGCGGTTTATCATAATTCTATGGATCCTGATATGTATCAGCAGGGTATGCCTAAGGAGCATGCTCCCGTTGCGCCTCCCAGCGTCAAGGATGTCGGGATGAGCGTGCCGATGGGGATTTCTGCGCAGAATGTTGCAGGGGTCTACAGCAAGATAAGGATGGGTGTGGGTGCAATTGAGATTGGGTTTCCGGCCAAATACCAGGGGCAGCGGGGGGCGATGACGCCGGGGATGTTCGGCGAGGACCAGAGGCAGGCCATCAAGGAGATCGCAAAGCTCAATGAAGTGAAGCTTACGACTCATTCTGCCTACAATATCATGGGGCTGATGGGCAGGGATGAGCGGGGGAATTTTTCCATAGAAAATGCGATGCAGGATGTCACCGAGATAAAATCAGCCATCGACTTTGCGGCAGATACCGCCGGCGGGGGAAGCGTTGTCGTGCATACCGGGGAATGGGAGAGGCCGATGACGGACATGGTGATCGATGATGAGACCGGGGGAAGGAAGCTTAACTTAGGATGGGACCCAACAAGCGGCAGGAACATGTTCAGGACAAGGCCGAGCGAGATCGTTGATGCCAACTTTACGGTCATGGATGACCGGGACTCAAGGATATTTGAGACGGTAAACAAGAACCGGACTATCGACTACCCTGTCTGGAAGCGGGCGGCGAAAGACGGGTGGGGGTTTGACCAGGACGGCGGAAGGGTGTGGATCAAAGGGCCGAAATATGACGAGCAGGGAAACCCGACTTTTGACGGGGACTATATCAATCTTGAAGGGAGAAAGATCAAAGAGGAGAATGTCTATCATCCTGTGATGGGAAGGGTTCCCGATTTTGATGAGGGGCAGAGAAGGTTTAAGACGGAATCAAAAGACTTCAGGTATTTCCAGAAGGAGGCTGAGGATTTCAACCTGTGGCAGAAATCAAGGTTTGAGAAAGAGCATCCCGGCCAGCGGTGGGAGGAAAGCAGGGATTACTATTACAAAAAGGCTTACCCCGAAGAGATGTTCATGCGGGCAACTCTCGAGACGGAAGAGGGCTATGCAAGAGGATATGCGCTTTCATTCACCAACAGGATCAATGAGCAGATTGAGCTGCTCAGCAAACTGAGGAAGGCGAGGGAATATTATCTTGAGCTGGCTAAAAAAACACCGCCGGAAGACCGGTGGAAGCTTCTCAAGGAAGACCCTTCGCTGGCAAGGGTTTCCGGGGGGCTGATACCTCCGGATGTGAAAGATCCTGTCGAGCTTATTGACAAGCAGATCAGGGATGCTGTTTCAAGCCTGGAATTTGAGAGGCTGTCGGGAAGCACCCAGGAGCAGAGAGCAAGGGATACTGCCGAAAATAAAGAGCATCTTATCGCCCCAATCAAGCGCTTTGAGAAAGTGACCTCCCAGATGTATGCGCTGGCCGCCATCCACGCAATGAAACGGAGCAAGGACCCCAACAATCCTATTTCGCTTACCATCGAAAATATCTTTCCGGACAGATTTGGGTGCCATCCGCAGGAATTGAAATGGGTCATCGGCAAGGTCAGGGAAAAGATGGTCGAGATGCTTACTGAGGATAAAATACTTTACGGGGAGCAGGAAGGCTATCCTGCGAGCGGCAAAGATGCGGAATACGGGAAAAATCCCTACAAGGTTGAAGGGATCAGCAAGGAGGAAGCTGCCAAGATAGCAGAGCGCCACGTCAAGGCGACGTTTGACACCGCGCATATGAACATGTGGAGGAAATACTGGCAGGACATCCCCGGAAAAGAGCCGGAGGAGAACGAGCAGGAATTCAAGAAATGGTATCTGCAGCAGTTTGAGGACCTTCTGAAGAACAAGATGATAGGAAATGTCCATCTCGTCGATAACATGGGCTACTGGGACGACCATCTTGCGCCGGGGCAGGGGACAGCGCCTATCAAAGAAGTCATGAGTTTGCTGAAGAAGCATGGCTATGACAAGGCAATAACGACGGAGCCGGGAGCTGACGCCTCGACGGACTTAAGCGATTTCCACGGGCTGATGAAAACCTGGAGATATCTGGGGAGCCCGATCTACGGCGCAGGCTTTGGGGCGCCAAGGTCGCCGCAGACCTGGGGAAGCGTGCAATACAGCTATTTCGGGCAGACCGAGCCGCCGCAGTATATCTTCGGCGCATATGCTCCCTCAAATGACTGGACCCTGTGGAGCCAGGTTCCGCTGGAATAGTATGGATTAAGCTCCCCTCGGAGCGGCTCTGCCATCTTCAAAACTCTTGATTGATTTTGCAAGGGCTCTGTGTCCCCGAGGGGGCATCCCCCCACGACGAGCGTGATTCAGTTAGACAGTTGAGTTTTGACCTGAGGATGGCAGAGCCGCTCTTGCCGGAGCTTAATCCATACTCAGCTGGAATAGATTTATATATCCATAAACCATTTTGTTCTCTTTGCCATGCCTGAATCAACACTTGAAGACCTGAAGAAACTCTCTGCCGTTGAGCGCGTCCGGAAGCTAAGAGAGTTTCAGGAAAAAAGCAAAAGGGAGCAGGAGGAAGCCGATAAGCTCATCAATCAGGCAGAGCACGAGATTGAGACTGAGGAATTGGCCGGAAGGGTCAGGATCCCTGAACAGAAGGAAGTTGACATCACCGAGCTTTTTTCCCGGGAGGAGACTCAAAGGCCAAGGCTGGAAGCTGTAGCTCGTGAGGAAATTAACGAGCGCAATGTCCGATATTTTGTCCAGGAAGCCTATGAAGGCCTGAAGGAAGCGATGCAGATGGGCGAAGAGGTCAGCAAGGCGGTGCTTGATGAACTGGGGGAAAAGCTTAATAGGGCAAGGAAATATTTTGCAAAGACAGATGAAGATATCAGGTCAATCGTGGCAACAATCGGCGTCGCTTACAAGATGAGGAAAGAGCAGCATGAAGAGTCGTAGAGCGTATAAGGCAGGAGCCGGGAATATCAGCTCCAGAGGGAGGAAACTTTCGCAGGAGAAAATGGATAAATCTATAGATGGCAAATTTTTTTCCATCAGCCATGCTTATGATGCTCTTATTAAAGGCATGCTCGCAAAAGGACAGCTGCCGGTGAAAGACACTAAGATAGGATTCTGGGGGCCTGCAAGCATCAGCCTTGCATTTGAGATGTTCCAGAAGCTGAAGCTCCAGAAGTTCAGGAGCTTTATTGACCTTGGGAGCGGGGACGGGAGGATTACGCTTCTGGCTTCGCTTTTCTGCAATACTGCGCACGGTGTCGAATATTCCCCTGAGCTGCATGAAAAAGCGCAGGAGATTGCCCTGCAGGCAGGGATCAGCAATGCTGAGTTCTTCAACAGCGATTTTCATGACCACGATATTTCAGGATACGATGCGGTGTTTATCAACCCTGACAAGCCGATGGGCAGGGGGACTGAGGAGAAGCTTTTGAAGGAACTGCAGGGGAAGCTGCTTGTCTACGGGCATCATTTCCATCCGGAAACTTTGAAGAAGGAGCAGGAAGTTTCGGTTGATGGCTGCAAGGTTACGGTGTATGGGAAATCTTAACTGATTGTTTAGGCTGCTTGGGCTTCCTGCCAGGAGGGCTGCATTTTGTGTAGGGAAATCTTAATTGATTGCTTAGATGTTATCTGAGCTTTTGCCTGGGGCATCATCCTCCCCCCCATCATCAGAAAAAACCATCGCACCAACACCTTTCATCTCTAATCCCTGGATATTTATCCTGTTTTTGTCATGGACAACAATGAAATCCGAGCATCTCAGCGTCTGGCAGAACTGGTTGTCTTTGGTGCCTATGAGGCCTTTGTAATAAAGCCTGTTTTCTTTTAGCTCCGGGTTCCTGAGGAGAAAAACTCCCTGTGACTGGGTATAGATCACTGCCGACTTTAGTTTTTCCTCAATCTCTGCAGCGCATTGGGCATCATCTTTCTTGATAAGCGCGAGATTTTTTGCGGCAATCTCCCGGGAATGTTTGCAGCTGAATGAGCAGGGAAAATGGCTTAAGAGCGAAATGTCAATATGCCTTGCGCAGATATTGTTTTCAAGAGGGAACCGGAATCCTGGGGAATTTTTCAATGAAAGCAGCGTCAGGTCGCCATGCATCTTTTCGAGGAGATCTGCATTGCCCTGAAAAAATTTTATGCAGCAGCCAGGATAGCCGAGAATCTTTCCAAACCCGGCGTGATCGCCAGAATTCTCAAGGCTTTTTGCCCTTTCTGAATCCTCTTTATCTCTTGCAATATAAACGAAAAAGCAGCCTTCCTGCGCAGATTCTTTTGGCAGCGTTGCTCCGATATCAGAATATGGTTTTGCAGGATCTTGAGAGATATCCTCTTTTTTTACTTTGAAGTCCGATACTGCAACGCATAGCTGCTGCTGCAGGAGGCAGCCCTGAACCTGGGGGAGCCGGCCTGAGGCAACCATGATCCTGGCAGCCGGCTTAATGCCATACGCCACAAGGGCCACCTCCATGGCTTTTATCGATGACCCAAACATTGCCTGCAAATCCCGCAGCATGCCTATGCTCAATAGCCGTTATTTTTAATGGTTGTTATTCTTGAATAGTGCCAAAGGTTTATATAACGATGTTGTTACGATCCGTTGGGGAAAAATGAGATTTACCTTAGACAGGAAAATAAATCCTAACCTGGAGCTCTACAAGAAGACTGATATTGATATCTGCTATAGGTTTACTGCCGATGCGCTGAAGGAATTCGGAAAATTCCTTAAGGCAGTTGTGCTGTTTGGGAGCGCTGCGCGGAGGACAAAAGGGCCCAACAGCGACCTTGATATGCTGCTGGTGGTTGATGACCTGTCGCTGAACCTTACCGAGGAATTGACTGAGGCATTCAGGATTATCGTGCAGAAATTGATCGTCAAAAATTCTCCCCGGCTGCATATCACCACCTTGCGCTTCAGCTCGTTCTGGGACTATCTCAGGAACGGGGATCCTGTGGCTATCAACATTTTGCGCGACGGGCTTGCGATGATGGATTCCGGATTCTTTGAGCCGATGCAGGAGCTGCTGAGAAAAGGGAGGATCAGGCCGACAGAGGAGGCAATCTGGACCTATTATGTCCGGGCGCCTAACACGCTGCACAATTCAAAATGGCATCTGCTGCAGGCGACTGTTGACCTGTATTGGGCGGTGATCGATGCGGCCCATGCTGCGCTGATGAAGCACGGCGAGATTCCCCCTTCGCCGGAGCATGTCGCTGACCTGATGCATGACAAGCTCGTGAAGCCCAAGCTTGTCGAGGAGAAATATGTGCATATCATGAGAAACTTCTACCGGCTGAGCAAGATGATAACCCACCGTGAACTGACTGAAATCAAGGGGGAAGAATTTGACCGGTATTACAAAGAAGCTGAAGATTTTGTCCAGCGCATGAAGAAGTTTATCGGGTGGAAATAGGGAATCCCTTTAGCTCAATACCTCCTGTTGGTTTTACTGCCCTTCATATCTTACTATTTTGTGGATAATTCCCTTTTTCTGCCCTCACCCCCCTAATTCTCTCCTTTTCACCCACCCATGCTCCCCTATTCACATTCTCACACTCCCTCCCCTGCTGTCCATATCTCTACCACTCCCTTCTTCCTCTCTCCCCCACTCACACTCTCTCCGCAACTTCAGAAGAACAATCCAGTCGAGCTTAAAACTGCCTTCCCCCCTCTAAAATCCATCTCCAGGCCGGTTTAACCACTATCCTCTTCCTGCCCAACCGAATTTTCTCTTCTTCCCGGCCATTGGTCAAAATCAACCCCTCTTTAAGCTTGAATTTTTTCATAGCTTCCGCCAGTCCTGCTATCTCCCGGCCGCGGTTTTCCTGATGCAGTTCATCACAGACTTGTATCGCCTGAATCACCGCCTTATTTTTAACTGTGAGAAAATCGCATTCTCTTTCACCGGAATAATAAAAAACTTCGTTATCTTTATTCAGGCAATTGAAAACCAAATTTTCCAGGAGCCATCCCTTGTCCGGGGTCATCTTTTTAGAAAGAACCCCTATAAATCCATTATCTACGACATAAAGTTTTTTATCGTTCCTTATCTGTTTTTTATAAGAATAGTCAAACTTATTGATGGTTTTGGCAAAATAAGTCTCTTCAAGGTAGGATATAAACTTTTTAAAAGTATTGACACTGCTGATGGCGATAAATTTCTTTAGGGAATTATAGCTGAACTTATTGGCAAAACTGGTTATGAGGTAGGAATAAAGCTGCCTCAGAACTGCCACATTATTTACCTTATACCTCACCGCTATATCTTTAATGACCGTATCCTCATAAACACGGGTCAACAGCTCTTGATCATCATATGCCAGATATTCAGGCATGCCCCCCTTTACTAAATATTCTTCAAAATATTTCCTTAGTTCTATCCTTGTCTCAGTCTTGTAAACTGCCTCTTTGCCTGCCTTAACCCCTTTTAATTCCAGAAACTCCGGAAAAGAAAAAGGCCGCACTACAATATCCACATGCCTGCCGGCAAGTTTGGTGCCCAGTTCTTTGCTTAACAGCGTGGCGCTGGAGCCGGTTATAATGAATTTAAACCCTTCTTCATATAATCTTCTTACAAAAGCCTCAAAATGAGCGACGTTCTGAATCTCGTCAAGAAAGAAAGTTTTCTTTTTTCCATACAGGCTTACCAATCCCTCATAAAGCCGGTTAAACTCACTGGCAGGAAAATCAAATAACCTTTCATCTTCAAAGTTTAGGTAATAAAAGTCCTCATCATGATAATTCTTGTGTATCACTTGCTTTAACAGGGTAGATTTCCCACTCCGCCTTAAGCCGGTTAGGACAACCACCTGCGGAAGCTTGAGCTTGGACTCTATCTCTTTTAAAGCTGCCCTCTCTACGCCATACTTCCTGTTTACGATAGTCTCCCGCTGTTTTACCAGGATTTCTTTAATCTCTGTTTCGGAGAGCATAAACGCAAGAAATGCACGTTTATTTATAAATCTTTTCATTGTTATTGCACAAAATCAATGATTTTTGTTCAATGACACTATCAGTCTTTTACCTTGAAAAAAAGCTTTATCTTGGGGGGTTGATGTAAATCGAATGACTTGCAGAGGTAGGCTCTTACTATTCAATCATTTTGGATGGTTTTTTATATCCAATCCTGCTTTCTTCGGGCATGGGCATTGGAACTATCTTTGACAAGCAAAAGCAGGACTGCCTTGGAAGGCTGGACAAGAGCAAAAAGGGGAGCATTGACGAGGGGATTGAAGAACTTGTTGGGCTTCTCAATGCGAATCAGGATTATTTCACCACCAGCTCATGCTCCGGCAGGATTTTGATTCTGCAAAGGACTAACCATATCAAGAAGGATACCGGGTTTGTCTTTGTTTCTCATGAGAAAGTGAGGTTTAGTGGTGTTCTCAGGGCTTTGAAAGTGGTCCCATCCGGAGCCTTATTTCTCAAGCAGGAAGGGTTTATCCTGCACGTGTGCTGCAGGAACCTGCAGAGTGGGGAGAAACTTCTGAAGCTGGCTAGAGATGCTGGGGCGAAGCGG
>JACPBV010000026.1 GCA_016180135.1 Candidatus Woesearchaeota archaeon | reverse complement strand
CTTCTCCTTCAGCATGGCAATCTTTGCCTTGATCAGCCCGATATGCCCCTGGCTGGCCTTATTGTATTTTGTATTCTTGATCTCATCCTCAAATTCCTTGATCCTGTCAGGGATAGAACTCTTGATTTGAGCGATGATTGAGCCCTTGACCATAGCAGGAAAAGACACCGAGCAGGTTTAAATAAGTATTGGAAGGTAATTGCCCTTAATGAGAAGAAGCCCTACTAAGAAGATTCCACAAGGTTGAGAATGCAGCAGCTTCCTTAGCTTCCTCAGGTTTAATAATCCTTAGGTAATACTTCTGCGGGCCTTCAGCAACTGGTGCCACAACAACTGCCGTGTATCCCCCCTTTTCCCTCGCAACATAAACCCTAAAGTCACCTTTACCCACCCATTGGGAGAAAGATTGAAGTGCCTCAGAAATAAAATCTTCAGTAAACTCCTGAGTTGTTAATGGTCTCCCCAACATTGTTTCAAGGGGGCTATCCTCCCCCCTTAAACAAACAGTTGCACCTTGCGGCTCGAAAGCCTGCTCAAAGATTTCTTCATGTCTCGTGGGGAATGAATAGCGAATGACAGCTTTTACAAACCCTTCAGAGTGATACCTTCCATTGGGTGCCAAAACCTTCTGGGAAGTTGCATCCCCTCCTAATTTCCTTTCAACAGGTATTGGGGAAATCCCTGCAATTCTTCCTGCAACAGAATGAACTGTCTCATCTGGAAAGCCTCCTTTCTCAGCAAGGTTCATTGCATTAGCCAAATCCCTGTCGTGCTTGCGTTCCATCTGGTCATATCGTGCTGTTTCCATTCTTTCACCAAAAATCAATCAATTGGCTAAGGGACTTGCCAATGCCTTATAAAGATTTATGTCATCCAATATACAAATCTTCCTAGCTACAGAAGAAGCGCCTGCCATGGGTTTAAAAAGGAATCCGGGCTCCCGATGCTTATGGCAGTCATTCTTGATGACGATGGCAAAACGGTAAGAGTTGAAGAATCCCGCACGACAGTATATTTTGAAATGCCCTGCCTTGAGAGCATTATTCCCGCACTCCATTTTTTTGATGCGTTTCCTGAAAGCCGGGGAAAAAGCGTTGTTGCAATATCTTCGGCAAATAATGGAGAAGAAGGGATTCTACCAACGGCTGAAGATACGTTTTTCAAATATAAAACTGATAATAGATTTCTCCTTCAGGGAATGGACCATTCCAATGATGCCTACAATCTCGTTCTGCTGAGCAAAGATAAAAAGCATAATGCAAGAGATGTGCTTGCCGAATATGCGCAATTCCTTCAGGAAAATCACATCTTGGAAACAAGAAAATTGCTCATCAGGGAATTTTCTCCCGAGGATGCTTACCTTCTCTTCAGGCCGGCAATGCTCAGGAAGAGATTGGGAGACAAGAGGCTCGATTTTTCTGTTTTCTGGAATCCGGATTCATTCAATGATGGCCAGCCCGTCCCTGATACAATGTATTTTCATTCAGCAAGGTATTATGAGATAATGAGGAAACTGTTAACAAGGATGAGCTCGGAATATCCTGCTAATCCTGAATCAAGCCCTCCCCCTCAAATGAGAATCAAAGGTTTTAAGGAATCAAACTTATCAGACAGGATATTTATTTGAGGGGTATTTTGAAAACCTCATGTAGCGAGATAATAAGATAATTTTTCACAATATGGTTATTCATACTCTATCGTCGCTGGCGGCTTCTGGGTGACGTCATAGAGGACTCTGGTAACACCCTTGACTTCATTCGTTATCCTTGAGCTCACCTGCTCTAATAATTCAGGAGGCAGCCTTGCCCAGTCTGCGGTCATCGCATCGACCGAAGTCACTGCACGAAGCGTGATGATATAGCCATACGTCCTTGCATCCCCCATAACACCGACCGCCCTGACCGGAAGCAGGGCAGCGAGAGCCTGCCACACCTTGTGATAGTGCCTGAACCTCCGTAATTCCTCGATGAAGATCGCATCTGCGCTCTTGAGGATATCAAGCCTTTCCTTCGTGACTTCCCCTAATATCCTGATGGCAAGCCCGGGACCCGGGAAAGGGTGCCTTCCGATAAGCATCTCAGGGATGCCGAGCTGCCTTCCAAGCCTCCGGACATCATCTTTGTAGAGGTCCTTCAGCGGCTCGATCACTCTGAGCTTCATCTTCTCCGGCAGCGTGACATTGTGGTGGCTCTTGATCTTTGAAGCATATTTTGATGGCTGCGCAGATTCTATCCTGTCGGGATAGATAGTTCCCTGGCCGAGGAACCTGATGTTAGGGTGCTCTTTCTCTAATTTTTTTGCAAGCTTCTCAAACACCCTGATGTAGGTATGCCCGATAATTTTCCTTTTCTCCTCTGGGTCAAGAATCCCTCTTAATTTTCTGAGAAAATCATTCGAGGCATCAAAGATGGAAAAGTGCCTGAAGCTCAGCTGCTCAAAGAATGAACCTATCTCCAAAGATTCATCTTTTCTCATCAGCCCCGTATCAATGTAGACGCAGAACAGCCTGTCCCCGATTGCTTTGTGGATGATGGTTGCTGCGACGGTAGAATCCACTCCGCCAGACACTCCCATCAAAACAGCATCACTGCCGACAGATGCCTTCACTTCTGCGATAAGCTTTTCAGCCATGCCTTCAAAAGTGAACTCCCGGGGAGCTTTGCAGATGTCCAGCACAAAATTCTGGAGGATCCTGTTCCCCTTTTGGGTGTGGATGACTTCAGGATGGAACTGGACGCCGAAGAGCGAAAGCTTATTATTTTCCATCGCAGCATACGGGCAGGTGTCAGTTTTTGCCAGCACATCAAAATCCTCCGGCATCTCAAAAATCTGGTCGCCGTGGGACATCCACACCTGCTCTTTGGGATTCAGCCCTTTGAACAGCCGCCCTTTGCGGGTGATGGTAATCAGCTTTTTCCCAAATTCCTTGGTCTGCTTGTTTGCTACCTTCCCAAATCTTTTACCGATGAGCTGGTGCCCGTAGCATATTCCCAAGATGGGGATGTCCAGCCCAAAAATCCCATCATCGGGAAGGGGCGCATCAGGAAGATACACGCTGCTTGGCCCTCCGGACATGATGATCCCGCATGGCTTTTTTTCAGTGATCTTTTCGAGGGCTGCGTCAGAAGGGAGGATTTCCGCATACACTCCGAAAGAGCGCACTCTTTTGGCTATGAGGTGGCATGTCTGCCCTCCAAAATTCAGGATAACAATCATTGTTCCTCAGGTCACCAGCAGGTCAATCTTCCCCTTTCTCAATGCCTGCTTTATCTCATAAGCAATCCTTTCGCCGAAGCTCATCGGCTCAAGATACAGGTAGCCTGAATACGGCGTCGCAGATGTTCCCGGGCTTCCCGGGATGCGGAGCGAGACATCAAAGATGACAATATCCTCTTTTCCTTCTTCGGCAACAACCGCTCCCTGCAGCGCAAATGGCCCGAGGATTCCGGGAGGATGCTCTTTTTTCATCGCAGCAACAAACCGTTCACCAAGCGCAAATGCCTTTTCAAGAAGGCTCTCTTTGACGGTAACAGCCACATGGCCTGTCTCGATAAGCTTGGGCTGCTGATATTTCAGGACCTCCAGCTGCAGGTCGGCAGGGAGCCTCAGGAAGCCGTCAAGATTGGTCTGCCTCCTCGTATCCGTCCCCATCAGCTCAAGCTCCTCGCTCAGCGGCGAATAGAAGAAATTGAAGTTCACATGGGCCCCTAAGATATACTCCTCAATCACCGCTTTCTGCATTGATTTTTTTGTCACTGTTCCTGCAGCGATCATCTCCTCAGACCTCTTCTTGAATTCTGAAAAAGAGCTGCAGAAGAAAAAAGCCCGCTCGTAGCCACGCAGCGCCTCATTAACCTTGACAATGCACAGCCGGTCAATCTTTTTAGGATCCCTGAAGATCTTCGGTATCCTGATGCCTGCTTTCTGGAGCAGGTAGTATTGGTTCTTCGGCGCATCCCGCTCTTCAAGCCTTACAGCCCCCCTTGTTCCGAAGATTGGGACAAAAAACTCCTTCTCGATCTTCCTGAAATCGCAGTAGACCCAGAAATACCGGTTGTGGATGAAGATAGTGTTCAGCGCCCGGAGCTGCTCCTGGACATCTTTCCTCGTGATGTCAGCAAATTTGTCAACGAGGATGATCTCATCGATGATGCCTTTGCCGTCCCGTGTCTTGAAATATTTTGCATAGGTCTGCTCCCGCCCTTTCTGGCACACCGCAACCGTCCGGAACCCATTCTTCTTTGCCCCGCAGCAGACATCAAGCGCAGAGTGCCCGCCAAGCACACCGATCGTTATCTTGGCCCGGTCATACGCTTCCACTATTTTTGTGATATCGCTTTTTTTCATGGGTTGAGCCTCATTGAGGGGGCGTTTGGATTCTTGGTGATTCTGTTTGTCGTATATGCTTTCGGGCGTTTCAGAGATGCCAAACAAATTCTGCAGTTCTTAGCCGGCCGGATTCTGGAACGCTCAGTCCAGCACATCTGCCAGCCGCTTCTGCGCAATAGCCAGCTTGATCTCACGGGCAATTCTCCTCCCGGTGGACATCGGCTCATCGTATCTCAGCCAGGTATAAGGGCTGCCGTCAATATAGGGATTTGTCCCTGCAACAATTCTTGCGGAAATCTCAAAGACATAGATCTCTTCTTCTGGAGTCAGCACGCACTCAAGGCAGAAAGGCCCGAACAACCCTTTTTTCACGATCTTTTTGCTCTCTTTCACTACATTCTCTCCCATCTCGATGAATCTTGGCAAAAAGGATTCCCGGACAACAACAGGGATGTTTCCGACGATGACATAGCTGGGATCCACCTTCCCTTCAGGCAGCACCATCTGGTCTCTTGCAGAGATCCTTCCGATGCCGTCAACATTGCTCTCATATCGCTTGTCAAATCCCATAATCTCCGTCTCGTTGGTGAGCGGCGAATGGAAATAGTGCGCATACATATGCACCCCGAGGATATATTCCTGGATGACGAAGGTCCTTTCGGGATGGAGCTTGATCTTTTCCTTAAAGTCTTTTTCATTCTTTGCGAGAAAATAGCCTTTCCCGCCGCCTGCTCCGTGGAACTTCACGATGACCGGCCTGTCAATCTGCTCCGGCCTTGAGAACATTTTCGGAAACCTGCATCCTGCCCTCGTCAGCCAGATCCTCTCTTTGTTCCTGTCCGATTCCCAGACAAGGATTGCCTTGCAGCCGAAATAGGGGACTTTAAGCTTTTCCAGGTTTTCAATCCCGACATACTGGATGTAAGAAGCATGAGGGATAAGGATGGCATTTTTCTGGTTGAGCTCTTTCTCGAGCTTCATGATATCTTTATACTCGTCAACAAGGATGATCTCATCGGCAACTTTAAACTGCCGGTAAGGCTTGTCATTGCCCTTTTTGCAGATTGCAATAGTCCCAAAGCCTTCATCTTTTGCGCCTTTCAGGATCTGCAGTGCAGAATGAGAACCCAGCGTAACAATCATAGGATGGATGCCTTTTGGAAGAATGCTCTTGGGATGTATATTTTGCACTACCATAGAAGCGAGGAGGGGATTTTATTTATAAATCTTTTGGAAAGGCTTTGGAAAATGTTGGCCTTATACCATCAAATTCGAGATTAACGTTCATAATATTCGTAATAGGGCAGTTTTTAAACAACAACGAGGAGAATATCTTCCCAAAAGAAAATTTCAACAACATCGGCGAGGCGAGGGGGGGGTTTGTCCCTTACGGGGTGCCCGAGCAGGTCAAAATTTCTCAGAGAAATTTTGACCGTCGAGCCCATCGTTGTTGAAATTTTCTTTCATTGCACACTGCATGAGTTTTTCATTGTTTTATTGGGTAAGATAGAAGCTTTCATTTATACGTTCAAAATCTCGCTTCGCTCGGGTTAGCAGCTTAAAAATCGTAAATATCTTTTCCGTTTGCTGACATTCCCCGTTGGGGGCAACCCCCTTGTCAGCTAAATAAACTTAGCAAATGATTTTTACTTTAGGCTGCTAACCTATATTTTGAACGGAGCCTTAGGCGAAGGAAAGGATTAAATACTCCTCTCCTGCAGTTTTTTACTATGGATAAGCCAAAGGATCATTTCGATATGATTGTCCTCGGCGGAGGGACTGCCGGGCTGAAGGCCGCTTTGGAGTGCGCCAGGAGGAAGCTGAAGACTGCGATTGTTGACCCGCAAAAGCTTGGCGGAACATGCCTCAATACTGGCTGCATCCCCTCAAAGGCGATGCTCCATGCCTCTCACCTGTTCAGGCAGCTTCATCACCTCGAAACATTTGGGATAACGCTCTCTTCGCCAAAAATAGATTTCAGGAAGCTTATGGGCAGGGCGCAGGCGATGGTCGATTACGGGCAGGAGCATATTGCCATGAGCATCAAGAATTCCTTCCTTACTGTCTTTTCGGAGAGGGCTGAATTTGTCGGCAGGAATTCCATCAGGGCAGGGGGCAGGATTATTTCTGGAGACAGGATCCTCATCAGCACCGGTTCAAGGAATTTTATTCCCCCTATAAAGGGGCTCGAAAAAATAAAGTATTATACCAACGAGACCATGCTTGGCCTGGATTATCTTCCCAAAGAAGTGGTGCTCATCGGCGGAGGCTATATCTCGATAGAATATGCCACGTTCTTCAGTGAGCTCGGCTCCAGGGTCATCGTTTTAGAGAGGCTGCCTCAGATCCTGTCGATGCTGGATAGGGATGTTGCAGAACTGCTGGTAAAACTGTATCTCGAAAGGGGCATTGAGCTCCATGTTGGCGCAAATATCCTGGAACTGTCTTCAAAAGGCAGGAAGAAGAAAATTCTTTGGAACAGCGTCCAGCGCCCATCTGAAAAGCCAAAAGAGATCGTGGCTGAAGAAGTCATCCTCGCTGCCGGCAGAAAGCCCAATGTTGAAGGCCTGAAGCTCGAGGCTGCTGGAATAAAGCTGAATGCAAAAGGGGGCATCCAGGTGAACGATCACTTCCAGACGACAAACTCTCAGGTCTATGCCGTAGGCGATGTTGTCGGAGAGGCGATGTTTGCCCACGCTGCGTCGAGAGAAGCCCATCTTGTGTTAGAGAACATGCTTGGCGGCAGGAAATTGTCAAGGGACATCAGCCTTATCCCGTGGACCGTGTTTACCGACCCCCCCATCTCGGGAGTGGGATTGAGCGAGGCGCAGGCAAAGGAAAAGGGGATAGAGTTTGGCATCTCAAAAGCGAACTTTGCAAGGGCTGCAAAAACCAGGATAATGGAAGACTCCGTGGGCATCGCAAAGGTCCTGTTCAGCAGGAAAAACCGGCATATCATCGGGGCAACATTATTCGGCGCCCATGCTGACGACCTGATCCACGAGATAACTGCAATAATGAACTCCTCATCCCCGACGCTTGATGTGCTCAGGAACACCATCCATGTGCATCCGACGGTGTCTGAGGTGTTTGATGCGCTGAAGGAAGTCCAGTAGGTTGTGCTAATTTTTTCTTGCCATTCCTTTAAGTTACCTCACACTGCCCATCTCCTTTCAAAGCGGCCTTATACTTATTTACACTCTCAAGATTTACCTTTCCGCCTCCACCTTTTAATGCACCGCCCTTTATCAGTTTGTTAATCTCTTTTGTTTCAATGCCAAGATATTTTCCAGCAACTTTTATGGGAATAGTCTCTTCTGGAATTATCCCTGTAATCGCATTTGGCATAATTCCCGTATAGCTTAAAACCAGAAGCCCATCCAGGGTATTTCTGATAAAACGATATTTTTCCTCCCCTTTAACGGCCTTAACGGGGGGAAACACACTTGAATTATCTGTCAGGGCTTTCAATCTCTGCTGGTTAGTTTCTGTCACATTGACATATCCAGGGGTTTGAACGAGAATCTCATTAATTCTTTCAACCAAAGTTTCAGGTGTTCCGATGATAGTCACCCCGTTGATTAATGCCTTTTGCCGGGGGTATTCCTTTTCTTTTCTTGGATTGTGGAGCTTCCACATATTTCCTCCGAGAGGGTAGTCAGAGCTTCCTCTGTTGTAGTCCTCAAACTCCCTGTTCAGATCCTCAAATTGCATTGTCCCGTCTCTGCTCATTTTTTTCCTCCTCGTTGGTAATGGTGCTGGAACTATACCTATCGGTCAAATTTTCCCTCGTTCAATGCTTTGATTCTGGCAATCTCATTTTCGCCCATTCCTTGCTCTAAAGGAATTATCGGCTGAGTAGTATTGCCCCTGAGTGTGCACATGAGCAAATAATGCTCCATCACCAAAGGTATCATCTCCTTTGGGTGGGTGAGTGATGAGGGAAGCGCAGTAAAGTCCAATGCCTGGAATAATTCCGGATTTTTCAAGAGAGCATTTACGGCCTTGGCATTTTTAAGATCATTCCAGCCGTCATTTCCAGGGATAAAGGCCTTTGCGACGTGTGGCCTGGGGATAACTCCATATTTTTCCACCATTTCTTTTGTGACGAGCAAAGCGTTTTGGAAAGTTTCCTTGCTGTCCATTCCTGGATGGCCGAAAACCATCAAAATTTCAGGGGTAACTCCAAAATCCTCTTTTAATGACCGGATTGCCTCGATGCAATCATTTTCCCGGTTGTGGCCCTTTCGAAGGGACTTCCACAGCTCATCTCCCCACCCATCAATACCAAATCCTACATGGGTTAAACCAGCTTTTATCATCTCATCTATTGATTCTTGATTTTTCTCCCTTGCCTGAAGGAAAGAGCTGGCGCAGGAAAGCCCTCGGACAAATACGGGGAATTGTTCTGCCCTGGAAACTTCCTGAATCGCATATGCTGCTTCCAAAAGCTTTTCCGGAGATTGAAAAAGATCAAGGTTTGACAGGTAAAAAGAAAGCTTCTGAAGCCCAAATTCCTTCGCCTTTTTTACAAGGTATCCTAAATCCTTTTTGAAGATGGAGACGTCACGGTATACTTCCCCGCCTTTGTGAATGCTGCCGGTTATAGGATCAGCTTTTGTCCTGTTGGCTACACTGCAAAATTTGCACGAAAATTTGCACCCGTCTGAAAGGTATATGGAGCCTTCTCTCTCGAGGTAGAGTTTTAGCTTTTCACCAAGCAGCTCATAGGCAGGGATGAGGGAAACATCTTCTCTTTCGGGAATTTGCCCCGGGGAGAGGGAAAACAGTTCTTCAAGCACACTATCTACGTTTCCGTTTTTTGCATGTGCTCCAAAGAGTTGGCTGAATTGGTGCGGCAGTAATCCGGATATTGGCTGGCCTCCTAAAAGATAAATTCCTCCCCTGCCAATTTCACTTTCTAAGGTTTGGATTATCTTTATTGCTTCAGGGATGTATGGTGGGCCCAGAAGATTGAGGCCAATTATGTTGGACTGGGGAGTATGCCGTTCAAAATTCTCATCAGTAAAATGGACTTCAACGCCTGCGCCCAACAGCCTTGCTGCAACTGTTAGAAGTGATGTTGGCATGAATAAATGCCCATACTGCTGAACCTCCAGGGGAGCTGCATAATTATGCCTAGGTTGGATGAGATCAATGGCTTTATTGTTCTTTTGTTGACCACTCATAGGTAGTTAAGATAAAGAAAGGCATATAATAAATTTTCTAGTAAAAATTAACCTTATTATGCAAATATTTATATATAAATACACATTTCGGTATAAATAATGGAAAAAATAACACTAGACCTTACAGACAGGAAGCTCCTTGCAGAGCTTGACAAAAACTGCAGGACGCCAAATTCGATCCTTGCAAAGAAAGTCCATAAGTCAAGGGAAGCTGTCAAATACCGGATTCAGCAGCTTCTGAAGAGCGGCATCATTGAGAAGTTCATCACTTCTATCAATCCCAATAAGCTGGGCTATCTCATGTTCAAAGTTTACCTGAAGCTTCAGAACATCCCAGAGCAGAGAGAAAAATTCTTTGAAGAGCTGAGGCACAATAAAGACATCTATTGGATGGGAATCTCTGACGGGGCATTTGACTGCGTCTTTGCAATTTTGGCGCGGAATGTTACCGCCTATTACGGGGCCATCAACACCATCCTCTCACGCTGGGAAAATCTTATCGTGAGCAAGGTGCTGGGAACCATGGTGGACACTACACAATACAACAAGAAGTTCTTCACCAAGGACACAGATGGAAAATTTATGGTCCTTGGGGGGGATGTTGTTTTCAATACTATAGATGAGCTTGATGAAAAGCTTCTTGCAACGCTTGCAAACGAAGCAAGAATACCAATTGCCGAATTGGCCAGAAGGCTCAGCTCAACGATTGAGATTGTCCGGGGAAGGATAAAAAAGCTTGAGGAAAAAGGGATTATCCTTGGCTACCGCATCGCAGTTGATTTCAATAAACTAGGGCTTGAGTTCTTTAAGGCAATCCTGTATTTCAAGAAGTTGACCAAGAAGGACGAACTGTCATTGATGGAATGGATGAGGATCCACCCCAATTCGCTCTACTACATCCGCAGCCTTGCTCCCTGGGAGGCAGAGTTTGAGTTTGCCGTCCAAAGCTACCAGCATTTCAACAAAATAATCAATGAGCTGAGGAAAACATTTCCCGATGTCATCAGGAACTACGAGCACCTCATCATGATTTATGAAGCCTGGATGCCTGCCCATACTTTGGAAAAGCCAGAATTTAGAAAGCTTTAAATATACTACAATTATTACAAGTAATACCATGAGCCAAACTGGTCAAACAACCGTTTCGGTAAGGATAGATAAAGCCATGCACGAACAGATGAAGCAGCATGACGAGGTTAACTGGAGCGGTGTATTGAGAAGGTCAATTGCCCAGGCTATTGAGCAATCAAAAGATATTGAGAAAAGCAGGATGGCGGGAGCGATGGCAAGCATGGACAGGATCAGGGAATCCGGGGTATTCAGGGGGGGGAAGGGCAGGAGTGGAGATAATCAGAGAATGGAGAGAAAAGAGAAGGTATAATAACGGACAAGATTAATTGAGCAATAGTTGTCCGTTATTAATACGAAAAAATCAAAATGATTTTTTGTACCCCGCAGGGGTAAGCAAAAGCCATATCAATTAGCTCAAATATTTATGTCTTTTGCTATAATTGATGCTTCGGTCCTTGTAAAATGGTTTGCCGAGGAGGAAGGGAGTTCTCAGGCTATTCAGCTTCGTGATGCGCATTACAAAGGGGAGATTGTTCTCTTGGTTCTAGATCTTACCTTCCTCGAGGTCATAAATGCTCTTATAGTGGCGCAACTAAATAATTGAGCAATAATTATTGCGCCACTATATTAAAGAACACAAACTATTTTGCTCAACTATTTGTGTTCTTCGCTATATATGGAAAAAGAAATCCAAAGAGGCAATTGAAGAAGTAAACAGGGTTCTCTGGGATATGAATCTTTTGATAGAGCCCCTCCATGAAAGCCTGCTCCATGCGGCAATATCTCTTTCTCTTAAGCATAATCTTTCGCTGTATGATGCGTTGTATCTTGCCCTTGCTTATCGTTACCAGTGCCCCTTGTATACAGCTGATGAAAAGATTGCAGGGAAGGAAAATGTTATTCTTCTTCAGAAGGATCCTTTACCGAAAAAATCGCAACACTAATAAATAACCTCTTTATCTGGAAAACATTCTTAACAAAGAAGGTGACTGTATGCCAGACCCACGTGAAGCAAAGCTTGCGCATCTTTTAGTGAACTATTCCATCAATGTAAAGAAAGACAGCATCATCAGGATATTTTCCGGCATCGAGGCAAAGAGCCTTGTTCTTGAGATATGCAGGGAAGTCCTGAAGAAAGGCGCAGCCCCAAGGCTGGACATTGACCTTCCCGGCTTTGCCTATACTTATTACAAATATGCCCCTGAGAATGTCCTGAAGATGTATCCCAAGATCGCAGAATTTGAGGCTGAGCAGTGCGATGGGTTTCTGGGGATTTACTGCAGCCGGAATACTAAAGAGTTAAGCAACACCGACCCTGAAAAGACAGCGATGAGGAGAAGGATAACAAAGCCCATCTCTGAGATCCAGCTCAAAAAAAACAACTGGTGCATCTTTGACTACCCGACAGATGCCTTGGCGCAGGATGCGGAGATGTCCCTGGAAGAATTTGAGGATTTTGTCTATGGCGCCTGCCTTGTGGATTATGATGCGATGACAAAGCTGGAGGAAAAGCAGAAAACCATCCTCGACAAAGGGAAGGAAGTCAGGATCGTTGGGCCGAACACCGACCTGAAGTTCTCTATCGACGGAAGAGATGGGATCCTCTGCAACGGCCACCGGAATATGCCCGACGGAGAAGTCTTTATCGCTCCGGTAGAATCAACGACGGAAGGTTTCATTGAATATGATTTTCCAGCTATCTACATGGGCAGGGAGGTCGAGGGAGTCAGGCTTGTCTTCAAGGATGGCAAAGTTGTAAAGGCAACCGCAAAAAAGAATGAAGAGTTCCTCAACAAGATGCTGGAGATGGACAAAGGCGCAAGATTCCTTGGCGAATTCGGCTGGGGAGACAACTTCGGCATCAGGAAATTTGTCAAGCAGATCCTTTTTGACGAGAAGATAGGCGGTACGATCCATCTCGCTTTAGGAATGGCCTATAAAGAGGGCGGAGGAAAGAATGATTCTGCCCTGCACTGGGACATGATAAAGGACCTGAGGAAGCAGGGGACTTTGTTTGTCGACGGCAAAGCTGTCATGAAGGACGGGAAGTTCTTGTTCTGAGTTATTTTTCTTCAGCTTCCGAGATGTGCATCTCAGAGTGAGTCAGATACTCCTTAAGATTTAGTAAAAATAACTATAAATGACAAGCTTTATATATAAAAACTCCTTCTAAAGGGTATATGGACAAAAATATATTAAAAACCATCCTTGCCGCCAAAGAAGTTTTTATACCCCTAATCTTCACAAAGAAGCAGATTAACGCAATGGAACGATACTCTCAAGGTAAAAAGCTCTCCAATACCCAGAGGAAATCGCTTTATACCTCAATAAAAAAGAAAGTTGAAGCGCTTAGCATATTTCCTAGGGGCCAGGAATCCAAAGAATGGTTTTTTTATGGGGTGCAGGAAATGCTTCCAGAAAGGATTGATAAAGCTGTTGCGATTCTCAAAGAGTTTGTTGAAAAAGACAGGAAGGTCTTCCTTGCCGGCTCATTCCTTTTTTCCAAGACTTTCAATGATGTTGATATTTTTGTCATACGGGAAAGAGGGTATAGGGAACATTGGGAGGGAGAAAGGCACATCGTCTGCCTTACCGAAAAAAAGCTGGGCCAGCCTTTGTTCCAGTCCGCTTCCCTTATCGCTGTCTCAAACTTCAACATTCCCCGAACAATGAAAAAACGGGCGCCAAAACTATCTGAAGTGATGTCTACCTACCATGAGGCGGTCATTGAGCATATGCAAAAAGAGAAAAAGCCCGAGGCGATGAGGCGGCTGGCCTTTGATTATCATCTATTCTGCAAAGATACTTTGATCAGCCCAAAAGAATTGGGCATGGAAATATTGAGGGTAACTCTCTACGATGCTGGCAGGATGGTAAAGGAGTTGTGCCATCAATTGTTTTCAAAAACTTATTTATATGTGGCTCTTCACGAGTATATAAAAACACTTGAGAATTCCATGAAGGCGATACAGCCTCACGGGCATCTTGAGATATATAAAAAAACCTACGAGGAACTGATTTATGGAAAGCCAAAAACTAAGGCGGCAATTAGCTGAGATTTTAGGGAAAAGCCTGAAGTTCAACAGGGAGTTTGACCCTACCGCAGAAAGGCTTAAAGAAGGGATGCAAAACGAATTAGTCGAATGGTGCAGGCGCTGCAAGGAAAATAAAGAATTGGGGTCAGTGCCCCCAAAGAAAGAATTCAGAGATCTTTATATCTTCTTCAGGAAAATTGCCTCCGATGTGAGGGTGACATTGATAAAAGTGCAGAACTCAGATTTTATCGAGATCCACCTTTCCGGGCACAAGGAATATGACGATGCAAGGATGAAGTATGGATACAAGAAAAGCTCATATTACGGGAGTTAAGGTTAATGGATTTTCAAATGAAAAAGACGGGAAGTTCTTGTTCTGAGTAGCAATAAATTCCTGCTGGCAATAACTTTATTATAGCCTGATTAAACCACCTTTTTCACCATGATCACCATCCTTGCCGTCGGAAGGCTCAAAGACTCCAGAATCTCAGCCCTAACAGAAGAATTTCTCGTGCGGGTGAACCGGTTTTACCGTGTCGAGATCCAGGAAGCAAAAGATAACGAATCTTTGTTGAAAAGGCTCGATAAAAGCAGCGCATTCATCGTTTCCTGCGATGAGCGTGGAAAGGAATTTTCATCAGTAGAATTCTCCCAGTTTATCAGCCAAAAGAGCCTCGGAGGTGATATCCTCTTCGTTATCGGCGATGAAAATGGGCTGCCGGAAGAGATTAAGAAAAAATCACACCTGTTGCTTGCCTTTAGCAGGATGACCTTCCTGCACGAGATGGCAAGGCTCTTCCTCGCCGAGCAGCTCTACCGGGCGTTTACCATCATGAAAGGGATGGAGTATCATAAGTAAATCGCATCAAACACAACTAGGTATAGCGTATCAGGAATATTGGTTCCCTTTGCTCTGATTTTTTTCATCTATTTGGATAAACTCGCTTATTCTCCATCAATCACCTTCCCCCTATTCATGCCGTCAACCACTCCCTCAATTATCGAATCAGCCACTCCCTCAATTATCGAATCAATAACTGTCTCAATCACCACCTCACCCGTAGTAAAAATTTCGCACAACGCTTAAATAGGGATTAATGCAGATCGGGAAGCGATGATGGGAAAAGATATTCCAAGAAAGAGATTCTTCCATTGTGCTGGGATGCTTTTCATTCTCGCCTCTCTCTTTGCAGCCCTCATGCCATTTTCAGCCGGAGAGGCATTGGATAAAAGCCCCTCGCTTTGCGCAAAGAGATGGACACGGTGCAATTATGCTTTTGCGGATGATGGAAAACTGGCATCGGCGCATCTCACCGGCTCATCGAAAAAGAATATTTCTGATATCTGGTGGAATTTCAACATCAGCCTCCCTGAGAACTTTTCTGTAAAAAGCGTTGTCCTCTTGGCAGAATTCTCCGCCTCAAAGGAATATGGCTTTGCTGATTTCCAGGCCAGCGGTGATGGCGGAAAGACATTTGGCAGCCCCCATACTGTCGGCGGAAATGTGAAAGGGAAGAAGAATGCGGGGAAGAATTTCACTATTAACATTACCCAGGAATTGGACTGGAACCGCACTTCGCTGAATAATTCCAACTTCAGGGTCAAAGGGTCGTGCTTTAGGAAAAATGCAAGGGCAGGCATTTACTGCTACCTTGATGCCCTGAAAGCACAGGTCATTTTTGAGAACCAAAGAACAAACGAATCTTACAGCTCCAACGTCACCAACAGCACCGGCGATTCCAACAGCACCGGCCTTATCAACAACACGAACCTCACTAATAACGCCAACAGCGCAAACTTTACAAACAGCACCAATAACTCAACTCCAACCAATATCCCAAACCCTGCCAACAGCACCAACGTCACCAATAGCACCGATGATTCCAACAGCACAGGCCTTATCAACATCACAAATCCTGCCAACAGCACCAACGCCACCAACAGCACCAGCCTTATCAACAACACGAACCTCACCAATAGCACCAACAGCACAAACTTTACAAACAGCACCAATAACTCAACTCCAATCTATATCACAAACCCTGCTAACGGCACCAACGTCACCAATAGCACCAATATCACAAACCCTGCCAATACCACCAACGAAACTTACGGCGCCAATGTTACCAACAGCACCAGCGATTCCGACGGCACCAATCTTACCGGCGCCACAAACGAAACCAATATCACCATCGATTCCAAAAATAACACTTTTGATTTTTCACTGGCCACCGATCCGCCGGGCAGGAATGTCTCGCAGGAGAGGATAGGATTTACGAATATTTATGCAAATCTCCTGGACGGCACGGGAGAAAATATCACTCTCTCCTTTTCAGGATGCCCCCCAATAACCCTGTGCAACTTTTCAAACAATTCTGGAATTGTTCCTTTCGCTTCAGGATTTTCAGCTTTGCCATCGGGCCAGACTCCACAGGGTAGCTACCTGATAACCTTAAGCGGAACCTCCTCAGGTTCATTAGTGAGAAATACCTCGTTTGCGCTCAATGTTTCAGATTCATTGCCTGCTGCGTTTGGAAGTGCCTTTCCGACGGTAGGCGCTTCGCCATTGCTCGTGAATTTCACCAGTATACTTGTCGGGGGAGATGACCCTGTGAATTATCTTTGGGATTTCAATGACACAACAACTTCAACCTACACTTCCCCATCGCATATCTTCAGCGCAGCCGGCCTGTTCAATGTCAGCCTCACGGAAACTGATTTTGATGGGGATATGTCAACAAAATTCTTCCTGATATCAGTTTCGTGATGCCAATTTCTCCTGATATAGCATAACGAACAATGCCTGGAAACCAAGGCGGAATTGCTGTTTTCCAGCCCCAACAAACCAGGCCTTAGACTCCGACACTCACTCCTGTTCTTGATTTGATCTTCACCATGCCGCCCTCAATCTCCAGGTCAACATTGGCAGGAATCTTTATTCCCTCCCCGACATTCCCCTCTTCATCCATGCCGACCTCAATCTTGGTCTTTACAGAGCCGCCGGTGATGGAGATTCCGCCCGATTGTTTTGCAGCAACCTCTGCATCCTCCCTTGTTTCAAGCTGGATCACAGGAGCAAGGATAAACTTGCCGTTTCCTGCCACATGCAGTGATCCGTCTGCCTGGAAGTCAAACAGCGCTGTGGATGTTGATTCTTCATCAATCTTGAGGGTTCCGACTATCTTAATATCGCCTGAAGGCAGTTTGGCATCATGCTCACCTTCTGCGTCAACCACAACTGCTTTAGAGATGGCCAAACGAAGCTGCTGGTATGTTCCTGTGCTGATAGAGGTGTCTGCAAAGAGCTCAGTCTTCCCCTCGGCATCGAGCTTTAAGAGATCAAAGGTCTTTGGCTGTGAGCTTACCGTCACCCATCCTTTTGCTGCGCTGTGCGCCTGGACGCTGTCAACAGTCACCTTTATGCTGGTGACCGATTCCATTGAGGCCGCCTTATCGGTGATGCCGACGACAATCCTTCCCTTGCCGCCAAGAGCCGATCCGCCTGATACCTCAGTTTCGCTGTAGAACTTTCCTTTTACCCTTACGAGCCCATTTTCAATGTTCAGCTCAGCCTTTGCAGGAATCTTCACACCGGCTCCCACCTTGCCTGTCTCGTCCATGCCGGCTTCAAGCCTGGTGATGAGCCTTCCTCCCTCGATTGAGACGCTGTTGTCCTGTCCGATCATCACTTCAGTGAACTCCTTGGTCTCCAGCTTGATGACCGGAGCAAAGACGTAAGTTCCTTTCCCGGTAACATGCAGCGATTCATCGGCGATGAAATCAAATGATGCTGTGGAAGTCCTCCCTTCCTCGACATTGATGACGCCATTGAGCTTCAGCTCTCCCGATGGAAGCTTAGCCTCGTGGCTGCCTTCTGAATCCACAACAACTGCATTGGACACCTCCATCCGTATCTCGTTGTATTTCCCGGCATCCAGATCAGCATCAGCCAGCAGTTCAAGCTTGCCTTCCTCTTTCAGTTTGAGCAGGTCAAAGGTTTTCGGTTCCGAAGATGCGGTTATCCAGTTTCCTGTAGTCGTATGGACCTGGACTTTGTCCACGGTTATCTGGACGCTGGTTACTGTCCCCATATCCGCTGCGGCATCGGTGACTGCAAAGATGACAGTCCCCTTGTTATCGGAAGTATCAGTTGTTCCTGAACCACTGTCCCCGATAGGACCATCTCCCGCCCTGTTGTCCTGCACCATGCCTGGCTGGTCAAACTCACAGCCGATCAGGAAGACTATACCAAGAAATAACACCATAATTCCCATATATCTTGCAGATTCAGCTTTCATCTCAATCACCCTCCGTTTGTTGAAATCCTAGCCAGATTAACTATAGTTAACTTAAAATGCGCCCATTTATTTAAAACTATTGATTTTGATAATAAAATAAGAGGGATAAAAAAATGAAAACTTCACAACTGACATGTAAAATAAAAAAACTTCCCCCGAAAGGGGGACCAACAATTTAGGCAGACGCCTCTGCCTCAGCTTCCACCTCAACCTCAATCTCTGCGCTTAGGTTTGCTTTGGGAACCGCTGCTTTGATCTTTTTCACGATGACTTTCAGCGATTCGTGCGCCTGCTTTAGGGATTCCTGCGCCTTCTTGATGAGGGCGTGAGCCTCTTCCGTTAATTTCCTGGCTTCCTCCCTGCTCGCTTTGCTCCCTTCAAGCTTAAGCTTCAGTGCCTCAGTCAGCTTTGCCTGCGCCTGCGCTCCAAAATCTTTTGCGGCTGCAGTGAAATTGCTGAACACCGAAAGCTCTGCTTCGGCATCAATCGTGAAGTTCTGCGACCTTGCCTTCTCAAGGACGGCGTCAAGCCTTTTTTCCAGGACAACCAGCCTGTTGGTGACCCCCTGGAGCCTTGCTTCTACAGCCCGTTCCGCAGATGCTTTTGCGATGTGCTTTGCATCACCCCATGCTTCCCGGAGCTTTTGCGCAGCAGCCTTAAGCTCTTCCCTCGTCTTCGCCGCTTCAATGTCCGCTTTTATCTCAGCAATTATCTTAACCTTTGCGTCAATAGCTGCGGTGATCTCAGCGGCTTTTTCTTCAGGGATGTTTTCGCTTTCAAGAACCCTTGCCTTGACTTTCTCCAGATGCTGGATAAAAGTGTCTGCCGCATGGATCAGGTAATCCTGCGCATGCTCAAACGTTGCATTGGTATCATTTTGCCTTTTAGCCTCAAGATAGGCTTTGAGGGAAGCATCCAGCCCTATTTTTGCCTCAGCAAAGCCCTTCCTTGCTTTTTCCAGGCGCTCTTTTGCATCTTCAAGATCTTCTTTGGAAATATCCCTCAGCTCAAGCTCGGCAGCGCTCCTGACCTTTTTGATTTTTATCTTTTTCAGCTCATTCTCTATACTCTTAAGGTCTTTTTTTGCCATCGCATTGAGCCTTCCACGCCCAAGGACAGCGGCCTTTGCGAGCTCATCTTCATCGAGGTCAGCGATCTTTTCAAGCTCTCTCTTCTCTAACCTGACCATCAGCTTCTCTAGGTGTTTTTCATTGAGCTTTGCCAGGCGCTCAAGGCGCTCTTTTTTCAGCTCGGCAATCTTTTCAATATTCCGGATATCGAGCTTTGCCAATCGCTCAATCTGCTTCTTGTCAAGAGCAGCGATCTTTTCCAGCCGTTCTTTATTGTTCAGCCTCATAGATTCAATTTTTTCAGCTTTAAACTCCCTCATCTCAGCTTCTTTTCTGCTCTTTTGCCCGGCTCGTGCGCCAGAAGAAGCTGCATTTGTCATGCTTGCAGAAGTTTCTGCAGAAGAATCGCCTTCGGCTTCCAATTCAGCCCCATCGTCGGCTTCAATCTCATTTTCGCCATCATCTGCCTCATCATCATTCTCATTTTCCCCAGTTTCATCCCCATCGCCTGTATCATCCCGGCCGTCATCTGCGCCAGAGCCATCGTCATCATCTCCCGCCTCAACAGAAGCATTTGCGTCAACAGAGGCGCTTGCATCAGCGCTCGCCCCGACACTAGAACTCTCGTCCCCAAAGATAAACGGGACTAAGCTGATAAGATACACCATCATCAGTCCCAATGCGATTGTTTGTTTCATTTCAACCATCCTCCGTTTTCGTTTTCCTGTCGCCAATAACTTGGCATCACTATCATACCGAAAGGGAATGGGGGAATCTACTTAATAAACAAACTTTTTTTGGAAAATAATTAAAAGTTTACCTTAGCTTTGGAAGCTTGAAGGGGGCTGATTTAGGCTTCTTTAAGTTTATCAGGCGAGGATTATTTTATTCGAAGCTGTATAGCCTGTTAATGCCGTTTACTAAACAATAGGTATTTATAGGCGGCAAAATACCAGAGCCCCATGAGAAGGGCAATGGCTGGCGGAATAGTTCGGCTTTTGCTCCTGCTTATTCCCCTGCTTATGCTTCTGATCATTCCTTTTTCTCAGGCAGCCATCCTCTCAGGGACTGTTTATGATTTGAGCCTTCAAAAAGTTCCAAATGCCGTTGTTGAGATCAACAGCACGCCGAGGCAGGTGATGGTTGCCAGGAACGGAGCGTATTCTTTCAATATCCCTAGAGGAGCATACCTTATCGCAGCAAAAGTTTCATCGAGAAATGTGACGCTGGCATCAGTGGCAGAGCCAATCACCATCGCCAGCGAGGGCGCTTTTGTCGTTGACCTTATCCTTTTTGATGAGATTGGCGCAGAAGATGATGCCTCTCCGGAAGATGTTGCAGCCAACGGCATGATTGAAGAGCTCGCAGGCGAAAGCTCAAATCCTCCTTTTATAGTATGGATTGCATCAGCTTTAGTGATTTTAGCCATTCTCGCTGTGATCTATCTTGCTGTCTGGAAAAAGAAAATACCCCCTAAAGGCTTGCATGGTGAAAACAACAGGGAAGAAGATCTCCCCCAAAAAGGAATATTATCCCCCAACAAAACGGATATCGGCGCATTAGTTGAGCTGATCAAAAAAGAAGGCGGCAGGATTTCACAGAAAGAACTGCGGAAGCAGATTCCCCTCTCAGAAGCCAAGATAAGCCTGATGCTAACTGAACTGGAGCATAAAGGCATTGTTGAGAAAATAAAGAAAGGCAGGGGGAATGTGGTGATAATGAAGACATAGATTTACAGTCCGATTCATCGCAACCGATGGAGAATTATAGTCAGGCAGATTTATTCCGCCCTGTTCCTCATCATCCTATCTTTTATCTGCACAAGCTGCATCATCTTAAGAGCCTTGACTTCTTCTGCAAGCCTTTCGACATTATCCTTCAGCTCGTAGATCAATTCATAATTGTGCTGGATGTTGTTGGTGTTTTCCTCGACCGCAGAGGAAACATCGGTCAATTGCGAAACTTCTGAGCGAATCTGCTTTATCCAGGCATCCACATTTTCAGTGAACTTGACGACTTCCTGCTCCATGGTTTGCTCCAGCGTATCCTGTAAAATAAAGAGGCCTAAAGGGACGAAGAAAATGGTGTTCAAAGGTTTGTTTGTGGACCCTTCCTTGCCCTTGCCCTTGGCGATGGCCTCTTTATAATTACTAAACTAGTATACAATTTCCTATATTTGTGATATTTAAAGGTTTCGTTCCATATAGCCACTTGAAAATATATATTGGAACATACAGGTGCAGAAGTAATCACCCCATCATCAATTTCTTTTGCGATTATAAATATTATAAAGAAACCTTTTTATATGACCTCACGAAAGCCAGATTTGGGGATTTCATGCCAGCAGAAGAGAAGCAGGAAGGCAAAGAGGCGGATGAGACCATCTATGATGGTAATGCGCGCTCTGATCTAGTCGAGGACGACGAGATGAGCCCTCACGAAGAAGGCTTCATGCAGGGCTATGATGAGGCTGATGAGCATGAAGACGGCGAGCAGGCCCTGAATGAAGAAGAGGAGTTATAAATTCTGCGGATTTTGTGCTTCAAATAACCTGCTTATTTTTAAAGAGAAGTGCATTCTCAAGGTTTATGCCAAAGGTATTATTTCTTCGCCACCCTGAAGATATGTATGGATATAGAGAATTTGTTGGGATAGTAGAAGGGAAGGGTCATCAAGTATCAACAGAAACCTTTCAAGACTATTCAGGTTTGGTATCTCAAGACGCCGTTGTATTTTGGGATTATGCCACTAAAGGGGAAGAAGGCAATCCCGATGGATTGGAAATTGGAAGGAAAGTAATACAGGATATCTCTAAGTCTGGAACCCAAATAGGCCTTGTGGTCTTAAGTGCCCCAAACCAGCTACCGACTGATATGAAGAGGACAAGAGATTTTATGGTTGAGATGAGGCAAAACCTGCCTAAAGGAAGATGGGATTATCAAGAAAGGCGTCAGGGAGTGTATCTCCTCGACAAACTGCTTGCCCAAGTCATAAGCGGAACTTCCACCCAATAAACCAACATTTAAATAACTGCTTCTTTTGCCCAATGCTATGGCCCACATCCAAAGGACTGCCCAAGCCAATATCCCGACTGAGTTTGGAGAATTTTCCTGCATAGTCTATGAGATTAACCATTCGGAGAACCACGTCGCGCTCATAAAGGGAGATGTCAAAGGAAAGAAAGGAGTTCTTGTAAGGGTCCATTCCCAATGCCTCACCGGAGATGTGTTCCATTCGGTCAAATGCGACTGCGGAAAGCAGCTTGAGCGGGCGATGCATGAGATTGCAGCACATGGCGGGGTTTTGCTTTATTTGCAGCAGGAAGGCAGGGGCATAGGGCTGTCAAACAAAATAAAGGCTTATGCGCTTCAGGAAAAAGGGTATGATACCGTCGAAGCCAACACCAAGCTTGGCTTCCATGCAGATGAGCGTGACTATACTTTGGCTTCCTGCATCCTCAAGGATTTAGGGATAGCTTCCATTAAGCTGATGACCAACAACCCTGACAAGATCAGCAGTCTGGAAGAGAACGGCATCAAAGTTATCGAAAGGATCCCGCTGATTGTCCCCGAGACAAAATACTCTGCCAAATATTTTAAGGCAAAGAAAGAGAAGATGGGGCATCTGCTGGATTGATTGTATCAAAGATTGAAACTTCGCTGGCCGTAGCGCCCCCAAAGCCTTCTTCTGGAATAAAAATGTCTTGCGCCTTGCAAGGAAGGTTTTTCTACGAATTCTCTAGCGTTTAATTCCCCTCAAAGCGCCGTTATGGCAGATAAGAACAATCAGCGATATAATCGCCAAGGCAAGCCCAACCGTGCTCTGCCCTGAATACGAATGTTCGGGCGGATAGCCTCCCGCAATGTGGGCCGCATGGGGCAGCAATGCGATAAAAAATCCAATGCCCATCCCAAGGATCAAGAGAACGTCCAGGAAGCTGTGGACTTTAGGTTCCATAAAAAAAAGAAAAAGGAGTGTTACTCCTTTAACCCGTAAGCCACGCCCAGCGATACGATGCCGATCACCAGATGCAATACGCTGATGGCCGGGTTAATCCCAAATATCGTTGCCAGCAGGCCGCTTGCCCCGGGAATAAACCCAAGCACCGCAACGATGGCCGAAATGATCCCTAAGTTCTTGTTGGCCGCCATCCCTGCTTTCCACACAATCACTGCACCGCCGATAAGATGCAGCAGGTTCTGCGCCGTATTTACCCCGAACAGCCCAAGGACAGGATTGCTGAAAAAGCCGATAATCCCGACCAGCGCTAACACGGCTCCAATCACCTGGGCGTATGTCTTTTGCACGTCTGCCATAAGTGAATCACCTCAGCCTCCCCTTTATTGCCGGAGTATTTAAATTTTTCTTAACGATAGTTGAGAAAGAGATGCTGAAAAAGTATGAATTAAGCTCCGGCAAGAGCAGCTCTGCCATCCTAAGGTCAAAACTCTATCAAAAAATACATACAGCCCGTCGCGGGGGGTTGCCCCATCCGGGGACGCAGGGCCATCGCCAGACCCATCAGGAGTTTTGAAAACCCTAAGAAACGAAGTTTCGTGGGTGCCAATAATGCGCGAGCATTATTAAGCATGGCAGAGCCGCTCCGAGGGGAGCTTAATTCATACCTGAAAAAATAAGATTTATTAACCTGCGGCGATTAAGGCTTATCGATGGTGGCCTGAAATGGAGCTGAGATCAGATGCATTTTCCGAAGGAAACCCTATTCCAAGCAGATATACCTGCCAGGGCGAAAACATCAATCCTCAGCTGGGCTGGGCTGGCCCTCCTGCAGGAACTAAAAGCTTCGCCCTCATTGTTGACGACCCTGATGCCCCGATGGGAACCTGGGTGCATTGGCTTGTGAAAGATATCCCGCCGGAAACAGAAGAGATAAAGGAAGACAGTGTTCCTGGAAATGAGGTTATGAACTCTTTCGGAAAAAAGGAGTGGGGCGGCCCCTGTCCGCCGTCTGGGACGCATCGGTATTTCTTTAAGCTGTATGCGCTGAAGGTCGAAAGCTTTGAAGCCCGTTCTTCAAAAGAGTTTTATGCGATGGTGGACAGGCTGAAGATTGGGGAAGGGGTATTGATGGGAACGTATAAGAAGCACTAATTTCTTTTGGGAATTCCTGGGGTAAACTTGGGTTGGGACAGAAAACCCCTTGACTTGGGATAGGAAAAACCCTTAGCGGACTTTAGCCTGCATTAGTTTAGGCCATCATAAAATCCATAAGGTTTAAAGGTGATAATTCAAAAGGTTTAAAGATAACAATCCGTTCCTTCCTCTGTAATCTTTTAGGGCGGGATGACTGCAATGTCTGGAAAAACAAGAAAGAGCGGCAGGAGAATTGTCATAGCAGACGATCCTCTCGTCCCTCAGGTTCTCGATCTTACTGCAAAAGTCTTTCGGAAAGGGAGCAATCCCCGTAAAAATCTCTCTTACCTTATTATGCAGGAATCTGGCCATCATTCTGTTGTGCAGGAATGGCATGAGATCCTTTCATTTCTGAGGGGCAAAGGCGCTGGCGGCCTCATGAAAGCTCCCCCGATGATCCTTGAATCTGGCTACGATGCCCCGAAATATAAGGCTCCAACAGTTTCGGCTGCATCAGAAAGGCCGCTGCGGTATGCTGCTTATGTTTCTTTTGAAGAATACGCAGGAAGAGTTGGGCGAAAAAGAGAATCTGATAAGTTTAAGGTGAGCAGATTTAATTCTCCTTATTATCTGGGAACATGGGAGGATCTCAACCTCTCCCAGCGGGAGTTTAGGCATGAATTTTTGCCAAGGCCGATCGAATCAGGCGAAGGGACTGCAGCGAAAGAAAAAAACCTTGATGCGCTCATCGTCGAGGGGCTTACAGCCCTCCCGAAGAGCAAGAGGGCAGAATTCCAAAGGCTTATCGACGATGGCTCAATAGGGACTATCAGGGAGATGCTGGACTATTTTTCAGCTTTAGTGCAAGGGAAGCCCGGAGCATTCAGGTATAAGCTTCACCGGGGAGGTTTCCTGGGAACGCTTGAGA
>JACPBV010000025.1 GCA_016180135.1 Candidatus Woesearchaeota archaeon | reverse complement strand
AGGGCACTGAGACACTGGCCCTAGCCCCACGGGGTGCAGCAGGCGCGAAACCTTTGCAATGCACGAAAGTGTGACAAGGGGACTCTAAGTGCTTCACTTATGGTGAGGCTTTTGCCGAGCGTAAATAGCTCGGAGAATAAGTGGTGGGCAAGACTGGTGCCAGCCGCCGCGGTAACACCAGCGCCACGAGTGGGAGCCACTTTTATTGGGTCTAAAGCGTCCGTAGCCTGTTTTGTAAGTCCCTTGTGAAATTATCGGGCTTAACCCGATAGCGTGCAGGGGATACTGCAGAACTCGAGACTGGGAGGGGTTAGAAGTATTTCTAGGGGAGCGGTAAAATGTTTTAATCCTAGAAAGACTACCTGTGGCGAAGGCGTCTAACCAGAACAGATCTGACGGTGAGGGACGAAAGCTAGGGGAGCAATCCGGATTAGATATCGGCCTTTCTGGAAAATATTCATGCGCATCTGATTGCAGCACAGACTACTGGATGCGCAGTGGTCAGGAAGAAGCCGACTAATTACCCGAGTAGTCCTAGCCGTAAACGCTGCCAGTTAGGTGTTACCTGGGAAGTACGGTCGCAAGGCTGAAACTTAAAGGAATAGGCGGGGGAGCACTACAAGGGGTGCGGCGTGCGGTTTAATTTAACTCAACGCAGAGAATCTCACCAGGGGCGACGGCAGGATGATGGTCAGTCTAAAGGGCTTACCAGACGAGCCGAGAGGTAGTGCATGGCCGTCGTCAGCTCGTGTCGTGAGATGTCCTGTTAAGTCAGGCAACGAGCGAGACCTGTACTCACAATTGCTAACGAGCAGCGATGTGATCGAGCACATTGTGAGGACTGCTCCTGAAAAGGAGAGGAAGGTGCAGGCTACGGTAGGTCTGTATGCTCCGAATCCACTGGGCTACACGCGCGCAACAATGGTAGCGACAATAGGATGCAACTCCGAAAGGAGAAGCTAATCCCAGAAACGCTATCTTAGTTCAGACACATGACGTTGGAATCCCTAGTAATCGGACGTCAAAATCGTCCGGTGAATATGTCCCTGCTCCTTGCACTCACCGCCCGTCAAACCACCCGAGTAGGGTTTAGATGAGGCCTTATTTTTAATAAGTTCAAATCTAAGCTCTGTGAGGAGGGTTAAGTCGTCACAAGGTAGCCGTAGGGGAACCTGCGGCTGGATCACCTCCTTTTTTATTTTTATTTTTTTTATGCTTCAAGTCCACATCAAATTCAAGGGCTCTCAGCCAGCCTTTTTTTTATTTTAACATTCCAAAAGCCAGAATGAAATATCACGATCCAATGGGCCTGTAGCTCAGCCGTAGAGCGCCTCCCTTGCAAGGAGGAGGTCTCGGGTTCAAAACAGCTTTTCCTTCGGTAAAACGGAGGAAAGCGGTGAACTTCCCGACGGGTCCATTCCAATCCTGGGATAAGAAATATCCTAATCTATCAAAGGGCAGCTATCCAAAAGCCATTAGCTTCAGAACATTATTCACACATCACTTTCCTCTGTATCACAGAGCGAATCCATTATCGGTAAACTCAGTTTATCGATAGTGAAGGGTTGATATCTCAAACTTTGAAAAAGTTTGAGGCTTAAAAATCCGCGAGGATTTTTTATGTTCATGAGACCATGCATGGAGATCCACTACACTATGAGGTGGATGACTCGACTTATGTTGCTGACGAAGGGCGTGACAAGCTGCGAAAAGCCCCGGGGAAGTGCACGTAACTTTTGATCCGGGGATTCCTGAATGCGACTTCAGCATTAAATCCGTAAGGATGAGCAACGCAGGGAAACAAAACGTTGGAGTACCTGCAGGAAAAAAAATCAACCGAGATGCTGCTAGTAACAGCGAGTGAAAACAGCGCACCGCAAACCGAATGCTGCATCGAAAGGTGCAGCAGATGTGGGGTTATGGACCTTTCTTAAGCCTCGCTTGGGAATCCGAAGTGCCCTGGAACGGGCCGTCAAAGAGTGTGAGAGCCACGTAGGAACAACTGAGCAAGCCTGGAGAGGTATCCGGAGTAGCGCCTCTTGGATATGAGGCGTGAATTTGGGAGACATTAACTTCCAACGGTAAATACACCATAAGTTCGATAGCGTACCAGTACAACGATGGAACGTTGAAAAGAACCCAGAGATGGAAGTTCAAAGAGCCTGAAACCTCATAGTATTCGTTTGATAGTGCACTAAGGTGTTCTATCGTCCGTTTTGAATAACGTGCCAGGGAGTTCTCCAGAGTGGCGAGGATAACTAAAAGGTATCCGAAGCGAAAGCGATTGCTCGCAGCTTGCGAGGAGCAGGGTATGAAAGTGCCTTGAGTCACTGTGGAGGGACCCGAAACCAAGCGATCTAACCTCGGGTAAGATGAAGCGGAGGTAATACTTCGTGGAGGTCTGCAACAGTGCTAGGTGCAACTGCTTGCCTAACCCGTGGCTAGGGGTAAAAAGCCCATCGAGCTTGGTGATAGCTGGTTCCTGCCGAAATTGGCCGCAGTCAAATCCCGACAGAGGGCGCATGCGTGGTAGAGCAACGGATTAGGGATTAAGGTTCCGAAAGGGATCGATCTCTTGTCCAACTCTCAATGTGCATGCCTCGGAGAAGTTGGGTTACGGGTGAGCTGGCGTAAGGTTGCTCACCGAGAGGGGAACAACCCAGACTGCAGTTAAGGCCCCAAAATGCCGTCTAAGTATTAAAGGGTGAAGAGCGTGAGTAACCACAGACAGCGAGGAGGTAGGCTCAGAAGCAGCCATCCTTTAAAAAGTGCGTAACAGCTTACTTGTCAAGGTTACTCGCCTCCAAAGTGGACGGGGTTAAGTCGGCTGCCGATACTGCAGACCTTGAAAAAGGTGGTAGGCAGGTGTCCCGCAAGGGCAGAAGTGCTTTCGAGAGGGAGCATGGACCTTGCGGGATTAAGAATCCTGGTGGTAGTAGGATCAAAGCAGCTTGAGAATAGCTGTCACCGAAAGAGCCAAGGTTCCTTGACAATGTCGATCAGTCAAGGGTTAGTCAGTCCTAATCTAGCTCGTAAATCGAGTGATGAGAAAGGGAAAGCAGTTAATAGTCTGCTACTGTCCCGGTATGTGTGGTAACACAAGGCTTGTTTCTGACGCTGGCGGCTAGGCCGACAGAAGTTTCTTCTGTTAATGGGCATACTTCAGAGGAGTATTGTCATGATGAGAATCTGACGAAAGCCCAGATGAGCACCGCAAGGTGTTCGGCTGATGCCAGCAGCCCGTGAAAAGGGAACAGGAAAAAATCCGGGATATCTGTACCAAGAACCGGAACAGGTGTCTCTAGGTGAGAAGCCTAAGGTGTGAGGAGGTAACAGGTGACGCTTGCCCAGTGCCTGTACTTTAAACTCCTTTTCAAGGGAGCTAAGAGCAGGTAAACGGCGGGGGTAACTATAACTCTCTTAAGGTGGAATAGCTGCCTTAAGGCCCAATGTGTTAGACAGATACCGAAAAGAGTTCATGCGAGAAAGCTTGGGATAATAATCTGGCTGTATGCTGGAACAACCGGGAATCTTCATCCGGCAACGGATGAAGTGCGGTCAATCAGCAGGGAAGTCCACGTGACCCCCCAGAGACTATACGCCAGAGCTCAACAATGAGAAGACAGGACATCTTAACAATGTCTATTCTTAAACTTTTGTTGGGCAAGATATAGTCCGAACCTGGCAGCGATGTTAGGAACTGCAAAATGCAAATGCAGTCGTGAGCGAAATTCCTTGCCGTTTGATTGACGGCCCGCATGAATAGCGTAACGAGATCACCATTGTCCCCAGCTAGAACTCCCCGAACACTCCGTTCTGGTGTGAAGGCCAGAGATCTCCAGTGGGACGTGAAGACCCCGTGAAACTTTACTGTAGGCTGTCGTTGCAAAGTGAATGGCGTTGCGTAGCGTAGGTGGAAGTCGCCACGCCTGAGTTTTCGGATTCAGGATAGACGCCAATGAAACACCACTCTTCGTTGTTTACTTTGCTCACTTCGTAAGAAGGACAACGGCAGTTAGACAGTTTGGCTGGGGTGGCACCCTGCTGAAACAATATCAGCAGGGTCCAAAGGTTGACTCAAGGAGGTCAGAAATCTCCTGTGGAATACAAGGGTAAAAGTCAGCCTGACTGGATTTGTAATACGATCAAATCCAGAGCGGAAACGCGGGCCTAGCGAACCTCAATACCTTCTTAATGGGGGTTTGAGATGACCGAAAAGTTACTCCGGGGATAACAGAGTTGTCGCGCCCGAGAGCTCATTCTCTTCCTTGTTGTTAGCGCAGCAAGGGGAGCGAGCATATCGACGGCGCGGCTTGCTACATCGCCGTCGGCTCCCCCTGTCCTGGCTGTGCAGAAGCAGCCAAGGGTGTGGGTGTTCACCAATTAAAAGGGGTCGTTAGCTGGGTTCACAACGCTGTGAGGCAGTTGGTTTAATATCTACTGGAGATGCAGGATATCTGAGGGGAAGAGTCATCTAGTACGAGAGGAACGGTGGCTCGAAGCCACTGGTTAACCGGTTGTCTTCCAAGGCAAGCCGGGCAGCTACGCTTTATTGGATAAGTGCTGAAAGCATCTAAGCACGAAGCCATCCTCGAAAAGAGATATCTTTGGACTCCCATAAAATATGGGTTTGATGGAAGTGGTGTGTACGCACGAAGGCAACGACGTGTTCAGCACGCACTCCCCAATCGTCCTTAATTTCTCCATGCATGGTCTCATTTTTTTTCTTTTTTCTTTTTTTAAGTATGTTTCACTTTTTTCTTATAGCGTGAGCTCCACTTTTTTGAGAATTGCTAAAACTATCTTCGAGAGAAATGCAATTACCTTGCAATTACCCTGCAATCAGCCAGTAGGGGCTTCCAAAACCTCAGTTGCCGCCAGAAATCTCTTCAAGCATTTGTAAAAATCTTCCATAAACTTCAGCAGAGAGATAGAACCCTTGGGCCATCATTCCATAAAGCATTTCTTTGGCATCTTCGTTATGGATGAATCTTTTCTTCAGCGCAGACAAAAGAACATAAAGCGTCCCGTGAGCCTCAACACCTGCCAGAGACGCATAGGATTGGGCAAGGGCATCATCCATGATCAGGATGGATTTAAGTTTTGCTGCAAGCGATATCGCTTCTTTCTCCCCAATCCCGATTTTTGAAGTTTCCAATAAAGGATTGATGGAAATCTTAATGGCCCCTATCCACTTAGATTTAATCGCAGAAGCAAGAGCGATGCTCTCCTCGCTTTCCTTCCTCCCCGAAACCTCTCTTAAGACAGCCTCTGGGAGGGACACCTTCCCAAAGCACAGCCTGAGGAGTTCTAGCTTTCCTTGCTTTCCCAAAACGATGAGGGGAGAAGTGTCTGCAACGATCATCTTGCCTTTTGCGCCGAGGAAAAATCTTTTTCAAGAGAAGACAGGGGATAGTTCATGGGCGCAAGATGCTCTTTTGCAGCGATCATAAAATCTCCGAGAGGCATTCTTGAAATTTCAGCAGCTCTGCCCATTGAAATCTCCCGCCGGGAATACTTAGCCAATGCGTGCTTCAGGAGTTTCTGTTTCACCCCGTCCATCAGGAGTTCTCTCATTATCTGGGATTTGTCTGTCTTTTCTTCCTCCGCAAAGTAATTGATCTCTTTGATAGTCTCAGGAGGGACCCTCGTTGCAATAGTTTTGTACATGGTAGTTGCACCTTTTTCTGTTAAACCTTTAATTTTTCTGAAAACCTATTACCTTCAATCCCTTGTTAACGATTAGTATAGAATGTAAACGTTTATTTAAAGGTTGCGGTTTTTGTTTGAATGCAATCATTCCATCCGGTCTTGGACCGTTGCCGACCGGAGGGAGCGGAACTAAGAAAATCTTCAGATTTTCTGTTGACAATGGTCGGATTTTCTCGATAAGAAATTTTGACCATCGAGCTCCGTGTTGCCATAAGCAAAGCGTTGGCACAAAAAATGTGAAGCATTTTTTCGTGTTGGACACCATATAATCTATACTTTTTTAAATACCTCCCCCCTCTTAAACCTATGATTTGCTTAGGCCTCGAATCCACCGCCCACACCTTTGGTGCAGGCATCATCACAGGCAAAGGAAAAATTCTTGCAAACATAAAAGATAGTTACGCTACCGAAAAAGGGGGCATCCATCCGACGGAAGCCAAAGCCCACCACCTAAAAGTCAAAGACAGGATAGTTGAAGAGGCCCTAAGAACAGCAAACCTTTCAATGCAGGACATTGGCCTTATCTCCTTCTCTCAGGGCCCCGGCCTTCCGCCATGCCTCGTTGTGGGATTGGAAAAAGCAAAAGAGCTTGCAATAACGCACAACAAGCCATTAGTTGGCGTCAATCACTGCATCGCCCATCTTGAGATAGGGGCTCTCCTTACTGGAGCAAAAGACCCGGTTCTCCTCTACGCCTCCGGCGCTAACACTCAGATCATTGCCTATGACGGCGGCAAATACCGGGTTTTTGGAGAAACTCTCGACAACGGCATCGGCAATTTTCTCGACGCATTTGCCAGGCTCTTAGGATTGGGCTTTCCCGGCGGCCCAAAGATTGCCCAATTGGCAGAAAGAGGAAAAAATTACATCGAACTGCCTTATGTCATCAAAGGGATGGATGTTTCTTTTGGCGGCATCCTCACAAACCTCAAGCAGAAGATACAATCAAAAAAATTCTCTGACGAAGACCTTGCCTTCAGCGCCCAGGAAACAGCCTTTGCCATGCTCGTCGAAGCTTCAGAAAGGGCGATGGCCCATTGTGAAAAGAAAGAGCTCCTTTTAGGCGGAGGTGTCGCCTGCAGCAAACGGCTCCAGGAAATGTGCAGAATAATGTGCAACGAGAGAAATGCAAAAATGTTTGTCCCTCAGAATGATGTTCTTACTGACAATGGGCTGATGATAGCCTGGCAGGGGATCCTGCAGAAAAAACAGGCAATAAAAGACTGCTCCGCCATAGACATTAATCCCAGAGAGCGGACAGATGACCTCCTTGTTGATTGGCGATAATCACTTCAGAAATTTAAATTACCTTGCTAACTTCGCTGAACTTCTTCATCTGCTCAGGCGTCAGCTCAGAGAAGATTCCGCCGCAGTCCCTGCAGATGATCTCATCCCGTATTTGGCTGTAGTAGATATTGTCAGAGCCGCATTCAGGGCACCGGGTGAGTTTAGACAGGTCAATCTTAGGCGCAATTATCCTTTTTTCCTTTTTTCCCCTCTTTGCTTTGCGGGGGGTTTTCCTCGGAGCCTTCCTTGCCTTCTTTTTCCCTGCCATACATGTGCCTCGAGACAATTCCTATATAAAGATTGTGTTGTTCTGAAGTGCTGCCAGTTCCCGAGATGGTTTTAACTCCCAAACTTCTTTCAATTCTTTGAGATGGAGTCTAAGATTTTTTCCTTGCCGTCCCAGTCCAGCGCCGCCTTCAGCACATCACGGATATGCTCAACAGGGATGATAGAAATCTTCTTGAGCTTGTCCTTATCTATAATAATATCTCTGAGATTTGATTTTGGCACGATGACCGTCTTCAGGCCGGCTTCTATGGCAGCTTCAACTTTGGAGCCGACTCCCCCGACAGGGAGAACTTCTCCACGGACAGTAAGGCTTCCGGTCATTGCGATATCCTGCCGGATCGGGACGTTCTTGAACGCCGAGATGACAGCAGTTGCGACAGCGATGGAAGCGGAATCACCTTCAACTCCCTCATAGGTCTGGAGGAACTGGACATACACATCATACTGCTCTTTCAGGTCCTCCCCAAAATATTTCTTGATGAGCGCAGAAACATTCTTGACAGCCTCTTTGGCGATATTGCCGAGCTGTCCCGTCGCAATGATCTCTTTCCCTTCACCCCCTTTGGTGACCTGCGCTTCGATTGGCAGGATGATGCCTGAGTAACTCTCCTCTCCGCCGAGGACTGCAAGCCCATTCACTCTCCCGATCTTTTTCCCTTCAGTGACGATGACTTCATACTCTTTTTTCCTGTCGATGAATTTGTCCGCTATCTGCTTTTCCAGCGTCCTTGCGACTTTTTTGGCCTGCTCAATGTGCTTCTTCTCGACAAATTTGGATTTCTGCTCCTTGGCAAGGTCCCCTGAAGCCCGGATCAATCCGCCTAAATCCCGCAGGCGGAGCGTCAGATGGCCCTTCCTGTTTGCCCTTCTCCGTGCTTCTTCAATCATCTCCTCAACAGCCTCCCTGCTGAAATGAGGTATCTTTTTGTCCTTCACCACCTCTTGGGCGACGAACATCGCGATCTTGGTCCTGTTCTCATCGGTGTCCGGCATCGTATCATTCATGTAGATCTCATACCCATAGCCCCTGATCCTGCTCCTCAGGGCAGGATGCATATTTTTTACCGTCTCAAGATTTCCAGCAGCGACAAGGATAAAGTCGCAGGGCACCGGCTCAGTCCTGACCATCGCTCCTGCGCTCCGTTCAGACTGCCCGGTGATGGAAAATTTCCTTTCCTGCAGCGCAGACAGCAGTTCCTGCTGGGTATGGGGCTGCAGCGTTGCAATCTCGTCGATGAACAACACCCCAAGATGGGATTTGTGGATCATGCCTGCAACGACTCTCTCATGGGCTGGCGTGCCTAAGCCGCCAGAATTCTTGGAGAGGATCCCATCTGCCAATACATTTCCGGAAGACGTCGTTATGTTATAGACTTTTCCCTGATAATAGAGGGTTTCTGTTTTCTTTATCTGTTGAGGCTTAAATTTCATGCTTCTACCCTCTCTTCACTCAGGATGGCATAAAGCGATTTCGGGGTCAGGTTCAGTGTTTTCATCGCATGCTCGGCGCCGTAGCCGCCCGAAACGAGTTTTTGATATTTATCTCTTTTGATCCTTGCAAATTCGTTTATTGCATTCAGCATTTTTTCTTTTTTATATCTGCAGTAATGCATCTCCACCCTCTTGATGAAATTGACAACATTATCGAACCTTATGGAAATCATAAGCCTGTAGAGGGCTAACGTTTCATTTCTTGTTTTTCTTTTGAGGATTGAGGTAACAAGAACCTCTTTGCATTCAAGATACTTTTTGACCCTATTGAGAAAAGCCATCCTGTTTTCTTCAAGGCTTTCTGGACCGGTGATCCCAAAGTCCAGAGTCTGCAGCCTGTTTTTGCGCTTGTGGACCTTGGGCGCGCCCAGCTCTCCCCCCAGGAGCGCGCCGAAGAAATGGTCGGCAAAAGTTTCTTGGAGGTAAATCCAGTTGGGAATTTCTAAGCCTATTTTTGTCTTATTCCCCAAGGGGGCTCCCAATGCGGCAAAAAATCGGATGATGTTCCGGTTGGTGTTTTGATAGCACCACGAATGCCCCCATTCCCCACCTTCGATAATCCTCGAATTCCTGTTGGCCTCTTTCCCAAATATCTCCATCAGGTCATGCCCGAATTCCACGGCAGATTCCATCTCATAACTCGAAAGGAAAATCCCATTGAGGTTTTCAAATATCCCTCCGTCGCCGAATGTTGCCCCCAGAATTTTTGCGATGAGCGGCAGATGGGGGTGATTTTCCCTCAGGGGCAGCAGCCCATTTTCTTTCAGCCAATGCGCTGTCTGGATTGGCACAGGGATATGCTTGTTTGCATGCCACCATCTTGTCTTGCCAATCTTTTGCCCCATTGATTTTGCGATTCTTTTATAGCCCCACATCGGATTTTTCGCTTTGATCTCCAGATATCTGCCGTAAAGCCTGCATTGGTCCTGCTGCCTCGCATCATAAGTATTGATAATATCCTGCTCATCGAGGATAACCTCTTCGGATTTTGTTATGATTTCAGTTCCTTCCTTGATGTCTTTTGCGGGGATATACTCAATCCTCCCCCTATTATTGATCGCTACACGGTGTTCCGGAGTTACGATCAGCTCTTTATTTTCGGAAGTGGTAAGCCTGACAGCCTCTCCCCGGTAATCCTGCCTGTTGCATGACAGGGCTTCAACAGGGCAAAGAGAGCCATGCAGCCCCCCCAATACAAAAAGCTCGTTCTTATCCAGGAAAATTGCCTCATAGCCGCTTTTGGCCATGATGCCTTTGCGATGTTTGTCAAAGAGCGCATCAATCGTATTTTGCATAGGCGCATTTCTGATAAGCCCATCTTCCACATGCGTGAATTCTGTCGCCGGCAAAAAACATTGGAACGGGTCATGAAGCACATCGCCGAGCAGTGCTCCTGCATGCGCCCCTGTTGCGTCGAAAAACGGCGCATTTTTCTTTTTGAAATTATCCACAATCAGCCGGGGGATGTTGAGCTGTGATGGCGCCATCCTCTTGCCGATGCTTATCTGGAACATAAATGCCGCAAAGAAAATCATGCCGCCGATGAAGAACGCAGCAAAGACCACATCAGACTTGTAATGGTTTCTGGCCCAGAAAGGCACGATCAGGGAAGCTATCGCAAGGATAAAAAATAAAACATTCTGGTTCTTGCCCATCCCCATCGCCTGGATTCTCGACCTCGCCACAATATCCCTCCCCTGCCCCACAGGCACCGTCCTGATCAAAGGGGAGTTTTCGTCATTGGGATTGGGAAAGGATAAGATATCCGCAAGCGTTTCTTTAGGCAGAAGCTCAGCCAGCCCCAGCCCGAGCATTGATTTCCCCGTTCCCGGAGAGCCGATCAGCAGCACATGCCTTCTCTGCACCGCAGCTTTCCTGATGATCTCAACCGCGCTTTCCTGCCCGACAACCTGCTCGATAAGCTTGGCAGGAACCTTGATGTCCGCAGTAGAAGCATACTTTAAAGGAGCCATAATCCATCAGAACGTAAAAATATTTTTAAAGGTTGTGTATTTGGAAAAATTAAGGCAATTGTAAGGTGATTGAATTATTGCGGCATACTTCAACGCTATATCCTTTTCCAGGAGTGTAGGGGAAATTTCGGAAATCTACAATCAATAATTTTTTCGTCAAATTTATTTTTTCAATTATCCCTTTGTTGACGTTCGGGAATTCTTTTTTGGGGAAAAGCATTTTAATAAACTCAAGCAGTTCAGCCGGGTGAGCTTGGATATAATTCTCTGCTTCTAATACTACCTCTTGGTTTCCCAAGATTGTTATTTCGGGGTTTAGCATCTTTCTTCCTGGAAGGGGTTGTCCCTCATTCCCTATATCTGCATGAAAGATGATGCTAAGAAAGAAGGCATCTTCACCATCTCCCCTTTGTAATAATTCAGATAATTTCCATTCTTTTTTCTTCGACACATCTTTAATGGGCCCATAGTATAATGCGTCAGGTTGTTGGTCCCTAGGCAAATCAACGGAGGGGAGTTGATGATCAGCAACTCTGAATGGGGCACCTGGTGGCATTTTAATATTGTAAACTGCACGGACATAATCCATTTCATCCTTTCCCCAGTCATTAAGGTCAAATCTGTGGCCCCCATGAACCTGCAATCCGTATCCCCCTCCGTTTCGAATCTTGGCAAATAATCCCTTTAGTGAAGATGTTTTGACTAGCCTTTCTTTCGGCTCCGGTTTTTCCTCGGATATTATTTTTTTGGCTGATTTTGATTGGGGAGCTGATTTTCTGGAGATGAAGTCCTTAGCCTTTTCTTCAATGGCGTATTCTATCTTGCGGAATTTGTCGTCGGGAATTTCTTGGAGATAAGCAATAAGCTCGACGACCTTGGCCTGGGTTTCTCTCGGGAATGCAGAGAGGGCATCGGCTGCCTGGTCGGGGTGGAGGTAGGAGAGGACGATGGCGACGGTTTGAGGCTGTTCGTTGGCAAGGATAGAAGCAATGGATTTGGCGTCGAGCTTGCGCAGTGTTGCAAATGTCTCAGTCTCCCCTTTTGAGGTTGGCGGTTTCGGCTCGGGTTTCCCCCCGTCTTTCTTTTCTTTCGGCTCCGGCGCTTCCTTCTTTTTCCCCTTTGTTCCCAGGAAATAATCCCCATAATATTCTTTTAATTTAATGAATGATCGGTATGCCATGTATCCTTTAAACTCATCTTCCAATTTCTTTTGCTCAGCGGTTCTTTCGCTCGGGGGAGGAGTCTTTTTTTCAGACGGTTCATAAAATAAATATTTTAAATTATCAAGGTCTTCCAGCAGCCAAACCAATCCAAACCCGCCATACTGGTGGAAGGTCATACGTGCGTTACTAGCATCAAACCGGCCAACTACTCCCGGGGCAAACTCAATTTCTCCATGTTCAACGGGCATTGATAAATATTGAGCTAAATCTTTGCTTAAATTCTGTGCCTCTTCTTCAGCCTTATCTCTTGAGCCGATGTAAACAGTGAATATTTTTCCGTCTTCAATCTCACCACCGCTTAAAAACTTATGATAATACTCTTTAGAAGTTAGATATCCAGAAACTTCCTTAACGTTTTTTGGTGTAACATTTAAATGGAATTTCCATCCAGTTGCTGCCCCTATATCAGTTTTTTTGTTACTTTTTGGGTGAAGGCTATACCCCTTCATTTCGGAAGTATACAACTCGTCTGCTTTATCAAGAGTAATCTTCCTGTTAACAATGTCTATTATAATCGGATTCTCTGGCAATCCTTTAGAAAGCGGATGATCACACTTCTTTCTCATTATCTCAACCTCATTAACAATTTCAGGATCCCTCCTTTTTTTTCTTTCTGCAATTAAAATTTCGGGTTCTTTTGGCTTAGGTGACAATCCTTCTGATGGTATCGGAGGTATTTCAAACGGCGCAGGAACTTCAATCTTTTTCCTAAACTCCCTTATCACAGGGAGCCTTTCGACGTAGGGGCCGGCGTCTGAATAACTACCCCCGAAAGACTCATAAGTCACGCCAGGAAGAGGTGGAATTTGGTTACTATACTCTGCGGCTGGACAAACAAGGTGGTTTGTTTTAACATAGGTTTTATCCGTTAATAGCTTATTTTGGACAATTGACGCCAAAGAAACAATATTGGTATTGGTGCCGTAAAGATTTGGCCTGAACTCAGTAACTTGGATGGACCCTATCCATGCTCTGTTTAACTTAGGTTCAAGAAAAAAGAGGAAGCTCAGCTGGCCATTTACTGATGGGCAGAGATAGGTATCGCAGTCTGCGGAAAAACAAGAAGAAAACATAGGTTTAAACTTTTCTAACTTATTAAACTCAGGCTCAAAGCCAGGAATAAACTTATAGCTTTCAGGAATCTCTCCTTCAAACTTGCCGATCTCAATTTTTTTGGGATTATACAAAGAAAAACTTTTTTTAAACCCATACCACCCTTTTCCGTGGGTTGCAAGTCCTAAAAATATAAACTCGCTGTTATTTCTTACTGTCCCATCAGTGAGGGTCTTTGTTTTCAGATGTGAAAAGTGGGGTTTCCATTGGGACTCAAACATGGGTTGGAGGGGATGAGGATAAACAACTGATTCTTCATGCTCAATTCCTTTTCCATACCATCCACGATCAGCTGAAAGGTAATGGGACAATGTCCTCCAAACTGCAGCAGAATTGCTTTTATACAAGCATCTCGCATAAATGGTGCCATCTTTATGGTCATAGTAAAGAACCATCGAAGGATATCCATTAAATTTAAAGGACGGTGATAAATAGTAGTTCTTTCCCTGATATTCTAAAGAAGTAAGTGGCCCTAAATTAAGTTCAATAAGGTCATCAACCGTCGGCTTTAACCATTTAGGGTGACCAGGATTATCCTCATAAGAAAATCTGATCTTGCCCCTGTTCTCCTCCAAAAAATCTTTTCCTAACTTTCCTGTGGGAGCCGTCTTTGGCGGCGCTGGCGCTGGGGCAGGCGTAGGTTTGGGCTTGGGTTCTTCCTTTTCTTTAGGTTTTTCTTCCTCCCGTATAATCTTCAACTCTCTGACCCCAACCCCGATTATTGATTGGTATTTTGTATCGGGCAAGGTCAATGCTTTCATCTCAACCAGCGAAGCAACGAGCTCAACAGTCATCGAAGACTGGTCAGCAAACCATTCAGTAATACCTTTAATATCTCCAAACTTCCCTTTTATCTCTGTCAATAATCCCTCACCAATAATTACTTCTTTTTGCTCCCCACGGGGAATTTTAGGGCGGATGCTCCATAGAAGCTCGTATTGATTCTCTTTTCCAATGAATTTTGGATTAACACCTGACACCGTAGCTTGCAATCTTCCTACGGAGGAATTGATAGATATAGGTTTGTCTCCTTGTGGGTAATTGATAGCAATAGAAATCTTTGGGGCGGGAGTCGGTCCTGCCTCAGGCTCTTTCTCCTTTTTTTCCTCGTGCTTTGCTTTTTCATCTTCTTGAGGTTTCTCGTCACCTTTTTGTTTTTCTTTCTCTTTTTCCTCTTTCTTTCTTTGAGCTTCATCCTCTTTTTCCGTTCCTTTCTGATTTTCGATAAGCCCGAGTAGCTCTTTGGAGGATTTAATTTCTCCTTCCAGTTTTTCTTGGATTTCTTGAAGCAATTTTTCCTTTGCATTCAAAAGGCTTTGAAGTTCATTCTCCCCTTTTATTTCAGCAGTAAGCCATTGCTCCGTCACTCTTTTTTCTAATAGATCTTTGGAAAGAAGGGATTTGAGCCGGAACATCGAAAGCTCCTCTGTTTTTGAAAGTGATAATGCTGCGCCTGCAGCCTTGGCAATCGTTTCTGAGGAATTCTGGATAGATTTCAAAGAGGTTTTTGCATGAGTAAGCTCCTCTTCTCTCTTTATGAACGTCCCAAGAATGCCCTCAATCCCCCCCAGCAAGTTTAGAACATAATTTTCAAAGGCAATAAGGTAAGTCAAATAGGCGACTATCTTCCTATTCAAACTATAAAAATCATTTATAGCCTCTTCCTGTTCGGTTAATTTTTCAAAACCACCTTTTTTTACCTTCCTTGCTCTTAATGTCGGGAGGTAATTTTCTTTGAATTCTTTAAACCCTATATCCTTAATCTTATTTTGAATAACTCCCAGATTTCTGCCGATTTCTTTTTTGCTTTTAAGGGCATTACCTAAAAGTTGATTTATTTTCTCTTTCTTATCAACAAACTCTTTTATCTTTTCAGCCAACAAGTCCTGAGGTTTTCTGGGGGCAGGCTTTTCTTCTTTGCCCTCATCCTTTTTCCACCCCGTGATGATCACCGGATCTTGGGTCAGAATTTTTTCCAGCACATCTTTAGCCACCCACACATATCCTTTTTCGCCCCAGTTGCTCCCCCAGCTGTTCCTTATCTTGAACGCAGGAATTTTCCTGCCGTCTTTGAGTTTCCTGTGAGAGTGATAGCCAACGACAACAACTGCATGATTCCCTATTGTCGAGCCATTAAGATCAGTTACTGTGCCTCCAGCATAATGCTTAAATGATTCTTTGACCTCAATGCCGATGAGGCAGGGATCTTCATCAAGCAATGCCTGGATGATGAGGTCAGTCCACGTTGTCCCTCCAGCAAGCCTTTCGAAGTCCTCAATCTTTTGGAGAGGCGCATCTTGGTATGCCGCTTCGGACGGCTTATCTTGAAGTGTATGGTGTCCCTTATTCGTATCATATATCCACAGTGGGCCTTTGCAGATCCCAGTTGCCTTCCCAAAGTCCAAAACCCAGTCAATCTGGCCATAGGCATGGTGGAAAACAAAAAGCTCCGAAAGATCTACCCCCCATAAACTTTTCCTTTTCCGCCCAATTTTATATTCAAGCATTGCGCATGTGGCAAAGGCAGTGCACGCACCAAGCTTTAGCTGGTTTTTAATCCTAATGAAGTAGTTTGTCAAATCAATGGGTGGGAGTTCAATGGTTGGGTCCGGAAGAGATTTTTTCGGAACATGGGGCTTAAGTTTTTTCAGGTTTGTTGGAATCAATCCATAATCATTATTGGGAATCTCTGGTGGGCTTCCATTGCCCTTGTTCCATTTTGGATCCCTTCGATTCCATCCGCGAAGGGATGTTAGGATATTATTTCCTGGACGTGTTTCAAATAGAAGGAACAACAGAATAAGGGCAATCATCACTCCAACCCCCCCAGACCCCCAGGGATGCCTTGTGATGATATTTCCCGGCAGAGCTTTTTGCTTATTCGGGTCATCCATCTTTTCCGGAGTCGAGGAATCTCCCCCTGAACTCCCCCCCGAACTCCCTGCCCCCTGGCCACTTGAAGTTGATTTGAGCTCTTGGGATATGCTCTGCACAGCCTGTTCAACATACGTCGGATAAAACAGCGTTGACAAAGTATTCGGTATCCCGTGCGCATTGTTGTAGTAGAAATTATACCCCAGATAAGACAGCAGCCCGATCACTATCACCATCGCCCATAATACGCCCTTGGTCAGCGTTGGCTTGCCTCCTTTCGCCTCCTCTTTGTGCTCTCCTCCCGGAGCAGGCCCATGCGCCGGATCAGCCATGTTTCTCACCTAGCTCGATGATTTTTCTCACTGAAGGATTGCTTATCTGGAAATAGGACTTTTTCCCGTCTTTGCGGAAATTCACAATCTTGGCATGCTGCAGGACTTTGAGCTGCAGTGATACTGTTGGCTGCGCTTTCTTTACCTCTGCAATTAGTTCAGAAACAGACTTTTCCCCTTTGAGCAGCGCTTGCACTAATGCCAGCCGGGTGTCATCTCCCAGTGCCCTGAACAATTCCCTCATAGATTGATGAATTTAAATATATGGATATATAAATCTATGTGAAAACATATTTATAAATTTAAATATATTGATGTATAAATCTATACCTCAACAAAGTTATCAATCGTAAGATGCGCTCGGGAAGAACATTTTAAAAACACACCAGCACTCCCGCCATTATGGAAGAAAAGCGCCTATTGGGCATAGCATTGATTGGCTTTCTTGTTGGCCTCCTCATAATCTTCTTCCTTTCTCAGTCGATGGATATCAGCCCGACATCAATTGACAGCCTTCAATCGCTTCCCAACGAGCAGGACATCAAGATTATGGGCGCCGTCACTAAAATTGTTGAATCTGGAAATAACCTCTTACTCACCATCGAAGAGCCAAAACAGGTCAAGGTTTTTCTCTACCAGAACAAAAACGGAGATTTTGCCATACAGGAAGGGGATCAGGTGGAGATCCTGGGCACCATCGACACGTTCAGGGGGGAGAAACAGATTATCGCTGACAGGATAAGGGTGATTCCATAGTGGTCTTATCTCTCTTCCTTGCAATTATTCTGGGATGCATTGCAGGGACGATCAGCGGCTTAATTCCTGGTTTGCACATAAACCTTGTTGCCGCATTCCTCCTTTCTTCCTCTCAAACACTCACAAAATTTATCTCCATGGGGGAGCTCTCAGCATTCATCATTGCGATGGGGATCACCCATACGTTCCTGGACGCATTACCCTCGATATTCCTCGGCGCGCCGGATGCGGATATGGCGATGGGTGTGCTCCCGGGCCATAAGATGCTGCTTGAAGGCAAGGGGTATCAGGCTGTCAGGCTGACTATCGTCGGAAGCCTTCTCGGGCTTTTGGGAACCCTTTTATTCATCTTCATGGCGCTTCCCCTCATACCGTTGGTTTACCCATTCATTGAGTCTCACCTTTCATCAATCCTCATCGTTGTTGTGCTGTTCCTCCTGCTGAAGGAAAAGACGTTGAGGAAGAAGCTGTGGGCATTTTTTGTTTTTCTGTTCTCCGGCCTTTTGGGAATTCTTACCTTTGCGATCCCCAATGTCAATCAGCCTTTGTTTCCCCTGCTATCAGGCATTTTCGGGATAAGCACGTTGGTCCTTGCGCTGAAGGAAAACACCTCCCTGCCGAAGCAGGACTTTGCAGCAAAGGTCAGAGTCCCGTGGCTGACTCAGGCAAAAGCAGTCCTGGCAGCAGTCATCTCAGGCAGCTTTTCGGGGCTGCTTCCCGGCCTTGGCTCCGCTCAGGCTGCTGTCATCGCATCGCAGGTGGTGAGGAATCTTGGGAACTATGGCTTTCTGATAATGGTGGGCGGGATCAACACGGTAAACTTCACCTTCAGCATCGCATCCCTCTTTGCTTTGCAGCGCGCAAGGAACGGCGCAGTTGTGGTTATTCTTGAGCTGCTCGAAAACATAACCTATGGTCAGATGGTTTTCTTCCTCGGAGTTGCCTTAGCGGCAGGAAGCATTGCGGCAATCCTGGCAATCGTGCTTGCAAAAATATTCGTTCAGCTCATCCAGAAGCTCAACTACCGGAAGCTGTGCATCACCGTAATGGCCTTTGTCACTCTTGCAGTCTTTCTGATCTCCGGCCCCTTGGGGCTCCTGATCCTGATAACCTCAACCTGCCTGGGAATGATTTCCCCCCTCGTCGGTATCAAGAGGTCCACAGCGATGGGCTGTTTGCTGCTTCCCGTCATCTTGTTTTTTCTTCTCTGAAATTCCACGATAGTTTTTTAAATAGGATAGAAACCCATAGCACTATGGATGGAATGATTAAAAATTTTCGCAGGGGAAGGCATCGTGTCAAGATGAACCAGATGGTGGTTTACCCTGCCCAGATGAAAGGCCGGGAAGAAGCCAAAGGGATGGTCGGAAAGACCGTTACCTGGAAAAGCCCCGGCGGCAAAGAGCTGAAAGGCACCATCCGGTCTGCTCACGGCGGCAAAGGTGCAGTCAGGGTTCTGTTTGAAACAGGCATGCCGGGCCAGGCTATCGGCGAAAAAGTCAATATCCATGAATGATTGTTCTGTTGCTTTTTTATATTTCCTTTGATTGTTGCCTGTAGCTTACTTGAATTGTTGTGTGCAGCTAAGGAAGAAACCTCATTCCCTTAATAACGTTCAGGCGTATGGAGTTTTCACTTCGTCAAAACCATGCAGAATTGGGACCCCAAAAAGGATTCTTTAATTTCCACAGCCTTGGTTGGATACTCCCTAAGAACATCCTTGATTATGTCTTTCTCCTTATCCCATGATTTATTCCACCTGAGCAGGGGAAGGAATAGGTTGAATGGCTTAAACGAAAACTTTTTTCCGTCAGTAATTACTATATTTTTTCCTCTTTTTAGGGAATGCACGGCATGGGCAAGTGCCTTGAGGTGGTCGGGGATTGCGGAGAGGCTGATGGTTGCGATAGCTCCATCAAAGGTGCCTTTTGGAAACCCTGCCAACGTGGCATCGCCAAGCACCAGCTTGACGTTCTTCCATTTCTTTTTCAGGGCCAGTTTTTTCGCATTAAAGAGCATCTCCTTGCAGCAGTCGATTCCGACAATTTTTCCGGAAGCCCCAATCTTCTCCATGATATGGGGGAAATTAAGCCCGGTCCCGCATCCGATGTCAAGGACTGTATCTCCCGGAGCCAGCCCTATCTTCCGGACAGATTTTTTCCTCAGCCGGGGCATCCCATTAAGGAAGTTATAGAACCAGGAAATATCTCCGTAGAGCCTGTAGGCATCATTGATTTCTTTTTGCTGGACAGCCATACAGATAAAGCAGCTCAGCAGAACTTAAAGCCGACGCCGGGAATCATCCCTTTGTTGAGAGCATAAGTCAGGGCGATCGCCAAGACCAGTCCTGCGATGAATGCCCACACCAGGGGGTGGTGCATATAGCCTTTTTTTGATTTGAACATTAGCCTCATCCTCCTTTTTTGTTACACCGTGATTGTCCTAATCATACCCTAATGACTTACACCCTACCGGGTTTTTCCTAGCAAAACTTGAATCCAATTCCAGGAATCATGCTGTTATTGAGCGCATAGACAATAATCAGCCCAAGAATGAAACCGATGATAAACCCTATGCCGATGGGATGGTGTATATATCCTTTTTTTGATTTGAGCACAAGCATCACCTTTTTTTATTGATAAGGTGGCTTCATGCTTGGGATATATAAATCTTTTGGGGAGCAGAGAAGCAACAAAAAGGTTAGATTTAAATAGAACTGCTTACTATCAAAAATAAGCGATAATCTGACAACCGATGGGGTGGGACGATGGGAAAAGAGATGCAGCCGATTTTTATATTGCCTGAGGGCACGCAGAGGACCACAGGAAGAAGCGCGCAGCGCACCAATATCCTGGCAGCTAAGCTTGTTGCTGAGACCGTGCGGACGACACTAGGCCCAAAAGGGATGGACAAGATGATTGTTGATTCTTTAGGTGACGTTACGATCACTAATGACGGAGTCACGATTCTCGAAGAGATGCAGATAGAGCATCCTTCTGCCAAGATGCTTGTTGAGGTCGCAAAAACCCAGGAAGCTGAGGTTGGCGACGGCACTACGACTGCAGTGGTCCTTGCAGGCGAGCTGTTGAAGAATGCTGAAGCTCTCCTGGATAAGGAAGTCCATCCGACGGTAATCGCAAAAGGATACCGCTTGGCTGAGGCAAAGTCGCAGGAAATCCTGGAGAAGATTGCGGAAAAAGTCACCCCTGACGACGTTGCCATGCTGAGAAAGATAGCGATGACTGCAATGACGGGCAAAGGGGCGGAGAATGCAAAAGAGAAGTTAAGCGAGATTGCAGTAAAGGCTTCAAGGCTGGTCATGGATGATATTGATGGCGTGATGGTCATTGACAAAGAAAATATCAAGATTGAGAAAAAAGTCGGCGCTTCTGTTTATGATACTGAGCTCGTGGAAGGCATTGTCCTCGACAAGGAGCGGGTGAATCCGGGGATGCCTAAATCAGTAAGGTCAGCAAGGATAGCCTTGGTGGATTCTGCCATCGAGATCAAGAACACCGAGATTGATGCAAAGATACAGATCACTGACCCGTCTCAGATACAGGCATTTATTGATCAGGAAGAAAAGATGCTCCGTGACAAGGTGAATAAGATAATAAAAAGCGGAGCCAATGTCCTGATCTGCCAAAAAGGAATTGATGACATTGCCCAGCATTTCCTTGCAAAGGCGGGAGTCTATGCCGTGAGGAGGGCAAAGCAGAGCGATATGGAGGCATTAGCAAGGGCCACAGGAGGGATGATCATCACAAACCTTGATGAGCTTTCCCCGAATGACCTTGGGAAATCAGGTGTTGTTGAGGAAGTGAAGGTTGGCGATGAAGATATGACCTACATCAGGAATTGTGAAAATCCAAAATCAGTCACTATCTTAGTGAGAGGCGGGACTGAGCATGTTGTCGATGAGGTGAAGAGGGCGATGACTGATGCCATCGGTGATATTGCTGCAGCATTGCGTGACGGCAAAGTTGTTGGCGGCGCCGGCGCTTCTGAGATTGAACTCTCAAGGCAGCTCAAGGCCTATGCAGAGAGCCTTTCCGGAAGAGAGCAGCTTGCTGTTGAGGCATTTGCGGAGGCCATCGAGATTTTGCCAAGGACGCTAGCGGAGAATGCCGGCCTCGATCCCATTGACATCCTGACAGAATTGAAAAGCGCCCACGACAAGAAACAGAAATGGGCAGGCATTAACGTGTTCTCTGGAGAGATTGTTGATTCCTGGAAAGAAGGCGTTATTGAGCCCCTGAAAATAAAAACTCAGGCAGTCAGCTCTGCTGCCGATGTTGCCGTGATGATACTGAGGATTGACGACGTCATTGCCGGCGGCTCAAAATCAGACAGCGGCAAGATGCCCTCCATGCCCCCAGGTATGGATATGTAATCTCCTTTTGTGGAAACAAAGGGGCCATTTTTCTGGGTGAACAATAAATTTTCTCTAAATCGCAACATTTATATATCTTCAATCCCAAGGCATCCTTTTATTTAGATTGTGCGCTAAAAAGAGATTAGACGGGATTAAAAGGGATTAACAGAGATTAATCGGGATTAAAAGAAATTAAAAGAGGTTGAGCATGGGAGAAGAAGATCTTGGTTATGAAATCATGCCTTACAAGGAGATTGTTGAGCTGAAAAAACAGATTGCTGACCTTCAGCAGAAAGCCGGCGACCCTAATTCTAAGGACCTCCTTGTCTCTATGGGAAATTTGACAAAGACTATGGATTCCATGCTGAAGCTTTTCAGCGCAGCAGCAGACGAGATGAAGCTTGAAGAAAAGACAGAAACCGAGCTGGGTGCAAAGATCAGCCCGATGATGGAGAAGATTGAGCGCCTTGAGGACCAGACAAAAACAATTGCGGAAGGGCTTGTTGCTATCGCAGATATGGTCAGGGGGATGAAAGGGGAAATATCCAAAGAGCCGGAAATTACTCATGATGCTCAGGCAAAAAGTCCTTTGGATGAGATGCCTCCTGATTTTCCGAAGTTTGATGAAGAGATGTCTTCTTTAGATCACTCCGGCGGCCATGAAGGTATGCCTCAGGCTCAGGATCCATTCGAGCTTCCTCCGCTGGAGCCGCTGATGCAGGCTGCGCCGTCTGGCGGTCCGCCTCCGACAGAATGGCCTCGGCCAGGATTTTCCCCTATGCCTCCGCCTATGAACGCTCCTTCAAGGGGTCAGATGCAGCCGCCTATTAATTTTCCTCAGGGCCCGCAGGGATTTGGCCCGCTTCCGCCGTTGCCCCCTCTTCCCTCTTTTGAAGAAGCCCCAAAGAAAGGGCTGTTTGGATTCCTTAAGCGGTAAGGGGAGCAAAGATGGTTGAGAGTATTTCTGAGATAGACCCGGAGAGGTTTAAGAATTTTGTCAGGCATATTTGTGTCGTCGCAAAAAGGCACGAGGATAGGGAAGAGTCCAGGATGAACCTCTCCCGCCAGGTTCTCGCAATCAGGAGCGCTCATCATGCTCAGGGAAACATGGATCGGGAGATTGAGAAGCTTTATCACCGGATTGATGATGTGCTGAGGAATGAATCCCGGTTATGGGGCCGGAGGGGCACAGAAGGCAGTGTTGTCCAGGAAGTTTCCCAAAAGATGAAAGAGCTCAGGTTTTTTGTTGATGAGCTGCATGAAGGCCTTGATTCCTTAAAAGATAAGATAGGGGCGATGCAGGGGCAGCCCCCGGCAGTATCCTCTTCACACCCCTCAACAGGGCAGGAAATCATACTGGTGCAGCCCCCTTCCCAGATTCAGGAAAAAAATCCCCTCCCAAAAATTAACTCGGGGATTGAGTCCCAAAAGATGGCAACCCTGCGCCAGCAATTGCAGGCAAGATTGGGTTCATTGGAAAAAAGATTGTCCAGCCTCCGCAGAAGCAGGAAAATAACCAACGGCATACACCTTGACGAAAAAATCTCTTTCTTGAAGGGAAGGCTTGCCTATCTGAAATAGGGGCTGGTGCTTTTTGCAGAAGGGAGCGGATAGAACTTAATGGGCTTAACCATGAAGGGCCTTGGGCGGAACTCTAGAGGTCTCTCCCCATCACCGTATTGCGCTGGTTCTCCTTTGCACGCCGTGCAGCTTCACGGATAAGCTCAATAGCTTTTTGATTCAGTTTCTCGGTAAAATCTGCCGAGAGAAAGAGCTGCTTGTCATTGACCCTTGCATATTCCTTGATATTCGAGTGCACTATGACTTTTTTTCCCATAGGAATCCTGATAGGCAGCAGGTATTTATAATTTTGTGTTTGGATTTTTAAGCCTCCGAGCGGTAGCGATGCGAGGCACAAAAAATGGGATTTTTTCGTGGTTGCCGACCAAAGGGAGCGCAACTAGAAAAAAGCGTTAGCTTTTTGCGTGCTGCTAACCCGAGCGAGAGCGAGATTTCGAACGGAGCCTGTTTGTTTATAAAGTATAAATCCGGTTTATACTTTACTGAACTAAAGAAAATTTCACTATTAATTATGATTTTTGAAATTTTCTTGTTATTCAGCCCCAAGAAAAATCTCTGCGAAAAGTTTATAAATGACCTTTTGCAGGGAAGCTTTTCTGTAACTCAAGAGGGTGTCTTTTCCGAGGGTGGGGGAGATGCCCGATTTTTTTCTTATCAAATCCTTATAATTTTTTTTCAATTTTTCGTTATGTTTAAATAGAGCGCAAAGTTTTTTCCTCTGATGGGCCGGTGGTGAAATCTGGTATCATGGACCCTTGGCTTGAGGGCTTTGCCTTTGCAGGAACAGGGCCAGACCAGAATGGGTCAGTCTCCGGGTTCAAAAAACACATTTGAAAATCCCGGCCGGTCCATTTTTATTGTTCAGATATACAACTAAAATTCAGCTAAGATGGCAGAATGAGATGTGTCTTTTGCGCAGACTTGCACGGTGTGGGTGTTCTCTTCCAGAAGCTTGAGGAGTTTTCCTTCAAGAACCATATCCGGGCAATAATCCTTGGGGGCGACCTCTGCCCTCATGCCCATCTTCCTCTGAAAGAAGCTGTTGCTTGTCAGAAGGAATTTCTCAAAGGGTTCTTTGCCGCTTTCTGCAAAAAAATGAAAGGTCTTGGGATACAGCTCCTGGTGATGATGGGCAACGATGATTTTCGTGCAAATATGCCTGCTCTTGAAAAATTGGAGAATAGGGGGCTTTTTCAGCTGATGCACTTCCGGGCAGTTTCGCTCGGTGATTTTGCTGTCGTTGGCTATAGCTATGTGCCCCAGATGCCTTTTCTCCTGAAGGATTGGGAGAAATTAGATACGCCTGAATCATTGCCATTGACTGATCCCTCAAGGGATATCCTCTCAGCCCCTAAGGATCACGGCACAATCCAGGAAGATATGGATGGCTTAAGGGGACTGAGCGATCCAGCAAAAACAATCTATGCCATCCATGCTCCTCCGTATGGCACAAAGCTAGACACCCTCTACAGTCGGCAGCATGTGGGGAGCAAGGCAGTGAGGGATTTTATTATGCGGGCGCATCCGCCTCTGACGTTGCATGGCCATATCCATGAATCTCCTGAAGTCAGCGGGAGCTGGAAAGATGCCCTTGGGAAAACGCTCTGCATCAACCCAGGCTGCAGAAAAGAAGATGGAAAGCTGTGCCTCGTGTTCTTTGATACTATGGATTTAAAAAAGGCAAGCCACTATGTCCTCTGACTATGGAAGAAAAAACGACAGCCCCCCATACTCCCTGCATCTTTTGCAGAATCGTGAAGGGCGAGATCCCTTCAACCATAATCTATGAGGACAATACCCTCATATGCTTTCTTGACATCGCTCCGGCCAACACCGGCCATTCGCTTATCGTCACGAAAAAACATTTTGAGACTGTCACCGACCTCCCCGACGACACCCTCCAGCATCTGGCAGTTTTTGCCAAGAAGCTCGCAAAGGCAATGTCTTTTGCATTGGCTGCAGAGGGGTTCAATGTGCTGATGAACAACAGGAAAGTTGCCGGGCAGCTGGTTCCCCATGCCCATATCCACGTCATCCCCAGGTATGCGCGTGACGGCATCGACCTCAACTGGCGCCCCCGGAAGGCATTGCCTGCTCTGCTCAGGGATTGTGCGGATAAAATAAAAAGGTTTAAGCTGACTGGGTGACGTAGAGGTCGCGATTTCAAACGGCTGTCGAAGCCTTATTTCGGCGCCAGCCTGGATGTATCGCCAGCGGCATTTTTTTCTCCTTATCTTACCCCTCGCACCCATCCCCTCATCCAACCTCATTTTCCTATATTACGTTTATCCCTCCAACTCTCGAAATTCTTGAAAAATAGGTAAAGTTAATAAGCAGGAAACCTGGAGGGAAGTTGATGGAGAGAAAGCTGGCCATGCAAAAAAATATAATCCCTGCTATCATCGCAAAATCACAGGCCGAACTGAACTTTGCATTTGCCAGAGTCAGGAATTTCGCGAATATGGTCCAGCTTGATGTTATGGATGGTAAATTTGTCCCCAATGTTTCTTTTCAATTTCCCTGGAAACTTCCGAAAACAGATATTATCCTCGAAGCGCATCTCATGGTCGAGCACCCTTTGCGATGGATAAGGGTGCACGGAAAAAAAGTTGATACCATCTTGTTCCACAATGATTGTTCAGACGACATTGAAGCAGTTCTTGCCGAAATCAGGAAGCACGGAAAGAGATCGGGATTAGTGATCAATCCTGAAGTTCCCGTCTCGTCGATAGAAAAATATTTTGGGAATATTGATGAAGTTCTGGTCATGACTGTGCATCCCGGGTTTTATGGCAGCCCTTTCCTTCCTGAAACCCTGTCTAAGGTCAGAGAGCTGAGGAAACTGCTCCCGGGGGTAAACATAGAGGTTGATGGAGGGATTACAGACAAAACAATTAACAAAACGGCGGATGCAGGGGCAAATTATTTTGTTTCAGGGTCGTTTATCATGAAGAGCGAAAATCCTAGAAGCTCATTCATCAAACTGAACAACCTTGTCAAATGAATTGGGAAAAAAGCGCCACGGCTCGGAATTTCAGGGAAATTATAGCCCATTTGAACCGAGAGATCCTTGCGGAAAGCGGTTCTCCAGCCCTGGTTCGAGATTCGGCATCCCTTCCGCCGCACTACCAGGTTATGCGACCGTGG
>JACPBV010000029.1 GCA_016180135.1 Candidatus Woesearchaeota archaeon | reverse complement strand
TTGAAGTAAAGCCAGACCAAAAAAACGGGTTAAGCGCGATTTCTGTTGGCCTAGTTTTCCAGATAAGGGCTATTGATAAAAAAAGGCTGAAGAAAAAGATAGGGGAACTCGATGATATGATGCTCGAAAAGATAGATAAGCAGCTAAAGAATCTTCTCCAGCTAAAGTAAAAGATGGATGTGGCACAATGACGCTTACCCTTATCGGCCTCGGCCTTTCTGATGAGAAAGACATCACTGTCAAAGGCCTTGAGGCAATAAAAAAGGCAGACAAGGTTTATCTTGATATTTACACCTCACGGCTGAGCGATGCCTCAATCACCGATCTGGAAAGATTCTACGGCAAGAAAATAATTCCCGCCGACAGGAATCTGGCCGAGAATGAGGCTGAAAAAACCATCCTGAAAGATGCGATGGAGGGCAATGCGGCGTTTCTCGCCGTTGGCGACCCGATGTCTGCCACCACCCATGTTGATTTAATGCTCAGGGCAGAGAAAATGAAAATTGACGTTACAATAATACCTAACACCTCCATCCTGACTGCAGTCGGCGTTGTCGGATTGGACTTATACAAATACGGAAGGACAACGACAATTCCATTTGAGAATAAAAATATCACGTCGCCCTATGAGGTCTTAAAGCAGAACCAGAAAAGCAGCCTGCATACCCTCTTCCTGCTTGACCTGGATCCCCACAATAACAGGTTTATGGCATTTGCTGATGCGATAAAGTATCTTCTTGGGCAGGGGATGCCAAGAAAGCAGTTAGTCATCGGCTGCTGCCAGATCGGCTCAGAGAAGCAGGTGATTATCGCCGGAGAAGCGGAAAAAGTAGCCAGGAAACAGTTTGACAAATTCCCCCAATGCCTCATTGTTCCGGCGAGGATGCATTTTATGGAGGAGGCAGCAATCGGGAAGCATATCATTGAGAAGAAGGAATAATCGGCACATAAGAATTTGTGAATGTATGTGGTGTTTTTTCTGGGGCTTTTTCGGCAGAGGTATGGGGAGAGAAGGGGGGAGGGAGAGAAGGGGGGAGTGGGGAGGGGGGAATAGCATAAAAAATGTTTTTTGCCTCGGATATTGAACTGTGCCTTACCAAACATAGGGGATAAACTTGCACCTAACTTTCCTGCAATAATCCTGATAGTCAGGATCAGCGATCAGATGCTTTTCTTCTGTCACAGCCCTAAAATAATATATTATCGTCCATACTGACAGGCTGATGAAAGCATAAATATTCATGACAGGGATTATGGTAAGCCACCATGCAAGGTTTTTAAAGACATATGCGGGATGCCTAATAATTGCGTATGGGCCTTTTGAGACTATGCCTCTGTTCGTCAGGTTAGAGCATTTTGCACCCAACGCGAGGGTTGCCCAGGTGTAAATTCCGATAGAAGCCAGAATGGATATTCTTAATATGGCAGTTAATGACGGGCGTGACAGCTCGATATAATCATTTGAATACCAGCCAATATAGCTGTTCAATACGCTGTTAAAGGGAGGATAACACATCAGGGCTACAAACCACCCAAAGAATGTTGGTTCGACCGAGCGGACTTTGCTTTTTAAGAATCCGGCTTCAACAGTGTATCCGAAGACAAACCACAAGGTGTCGATAAAAAACAAAAAAGTCAGAGCAAAAGGATAGAAAGAATTCAGGAAATAATCCTGGCTTGCCACAATATTTCTGAGAGGATACGCCGTTAAAGCGGAATAATTGTCCAACAGGAAGTTTACCATAATCGGCAGAAAGAAAAATTTGACCAGGATGAAAAGCAATGCTGTTTTTTCGCTTTTTTCAAGATTTGACTTTTCGTCGTGCACCCTGACAAATTTTATAGCCAATTTCTTTAAGGCCATTACCGCAAGATATCCCTTGCTGGGGAGTTTTAGGAATAAATATGTGGGAAATGCCAGAGTGTATATCACTGCAAGGGAGAACAGGATCTGCTGGGTTGTTGGGTTTAGAAAATTAGCATAGTATGGAGTGGAGGTATAGACTAAGATCGCGAGCCAGACAAAAAGAAGATTTGAAAAATAATACTTTAGAGGGTTTTTGATTTTTTCAAGCAGCATATTGCCTCATTGGACCTTACCGCATATTTAAAGTATGCTGGATTCATTAGGCTCTCCTCAAAATACCAAACCCTTATAAACTCCCCCCCAATCCTGATGCCTATAAAGGATATATTGCATAATAAGGATCGACAAGAAAAAGCGTCTGTCTTTTTCTACCATAATCCCATTATTGCATTAAACGGAGTGAAACGAACATGGAAGCATTTAGAAAACTTGGAATCATCCCTCAGATAGTCCAGGTCATCGAGCAGGAGAAATTCACTGAGCCAAGCGAGATCCAGGAGAAAGCAATCCCGTTAGTCATCGCCGGGAAAGACGTCATCGCAGGCTCTGCAACGGGCTCGGGGAAGACATTAGTTTTCGGCTCAGGCATCATCCAGCATTGCGACCATGGAAAAGGGCTGCAATCACTGATTCTTGTGCCTACAAGGGAGCTTGCTGAACAGGTCGCAAAAGCGCTGAGGAAATTCTCAAAATTCAAGACGCTGAAAGTCGCTGCTGTCTATGGAGGCGTCGGCATCAGCCCCCAAATCCATGAATTACGGCAGGCGGATATCGCTGTCGGGACTCCGGGAAGGATCCTCGACCACATGGAACGGCAGACCATCAATTTTTCAAGAATAAAAATCCTGGTGCTGGACGAAGCGGACAGGATGTTTGATATGGGCTTTATCGACGATGTTGAGCGCATCCTAAAGGGATGCCCTGCGCAGAGGCAGACAATGATGTTCTCCGCAACAATCAATGAAGATGTTGTAAGGATCAGCCATAAGCATATGAACAGCCCTGTCAAGGTTGAGGCAGAGACCAATGTCGATCCCTCCAAGCTGAAGCAGGTCTATTATGATGTCCCGGACAATATTAAATTTTCCCTCCTTGTATATCTGCTGAAGCATGAGCAATCTGGGCTGGTGATGGTGTTCTGCAATTCAAGGATCAGCGTCGATTTTGTCGCCAACAATCTCCATGCAAACGGAATCCATGCGCAGGCTATCCACGGCGGGCTTTCCCAGGCAAGGCGCAATTATGTGATGGACAAATTCCACAGCAAGGATGTCTATGTGATGGTCTGCACCGATGTTGCTGCGAGGGGCCTTGATATCAAGGGAGTTTCCCACGTCTACAACTATGACATCCCCAAAGACAGCAACCAATACATCCACAGGATCGGGAGGACCGCACGGGCGGGAAACGAAGGCATCGCAGTGAATCTCCTTGCGCCGAGGGACCATGACAATTTCTCAAGAGTATTGAGGGACAATCCTGTAAAAATCCCCAGGGAAGAGATTCCCCAGGTCGAAAGGGCAATCGTCACATGGCTGCCCAACAGGAGGGGGGGCGGAAGGTCCGGATCCGGAGGAGGATTTGGAGGGAGGGGTGGATTTGGAGGAAGAGGGGGGCATGGCCATGCAAGGCATGAAGGCGGCCCAAGATCCGGAAGCCGCGGTGGTTCTGATGAGAGGGGCCAAGGCGAGCAGGGAAAGTTTGGAGAAAGAGGCCGCAGGGGAGATGACACCCAGCATTCCTTCCGTCCGAGAAGAAGGTTCAGCTGGTAAATGAAGCTCCCAACTGCAGCAAGTTGCGCGGTATCTGTGGGATAAATAACCAAATCGTTGCAAGCAACGAGTATTAAACCCATACAAGAATAAATTTATTTTTCTTAGGTCTGTTTCATAACTTATTTAAAGGGTCCATTTACCCTCACCCCTATGGAACAGCAGCAAAAACCGGATCTCTGGAAACAGCTGAAGAAAGTCTCTGACACTGCATGGGAGATTCCCCAGTCGTTCAAGCAGGGAATGAGAGTTCCTGCGCGGATTATCGGGACGGAAAAGCTTGTCAAGGAGATGGACCCTGGCGTCTATGACCAGGTGACCAATGTAGCGACACTGCCTGGAATCCAGAAGTATGCTTTGTGCATGCCTGACGGCCACTGGGGGTACGGATTTCCCATCGGCGGGGTTGCTGCCTTTGACGCAGAAGAAGGAGTTATTTCTCCAGGAGGAGTCGGGTTTGATATCAATTGCGGAATGCGCCTTGTCATCACTAATCTCACCTACAAAGACGTCCAGCCAAAAATAAAGCAGCTTGTTGACACACTGTTCCAAAGAGTTCCTGCAGGCGTCGGCTCAACTGGATTTGTAAAGTTGACCCATTCAGAATTCAAAGACGTTATCTCCCAAGGAGCGAAGTGGGCTGTCGAAAAGGGAGAAGATGGCTGCATCAAAGACGCTGATGCTTCCAAAGTCACCGATAAAGCCATCAAGAGGGGATTTAACCAGATTGGGACGCTGGGAAGCGGCAATCATTATCTTGAGATCCAGAGAGTTCTGCCTGAAAACATCATCGACGAAGAGACAGCGAAAGCTTGGGGAATTTTTCCCGACCAGATTGTTGTGATGTTCCACTGCGGCTCAAGAGGGTTTGGGCATCAAGTTGCGACAGACAGCCTGATGAAATTCCTGAATGTTATGGAATCAAAATACCAGATAAAAATCCTTGACAGGGAATTGGCCTGCGCACCTTTCCAAAGCCCTGAAGGGCAGGAATATTTTAAGGCGATGAAATGCGGCATCAATATGTCATTTGCCAACAGGCAGGTTATTTTGCACCGCATCAGGGAAGTTTTCTCTGAAATCTTCAAGGAAACACCGGAAAACCTTGGCATCAAGCAGGTATATGATGTGGCGCACAACACTGCAAAACTGGAGGAGTATACTGTTGACGGCAAAAAGAAAAAGCTCATCGTCCACAGAAAAGGCGCAACAAGGTCTTTTGGGCCGGGGCATTCGGAGCTGATTCCAATCTATGAGAAATACGGCCAGCCCGTCATCATTGGCGGAAGCATGGAGACTGGCTCTTATCTGCTTGCAGGAACAAAAAAAGCCGAGGAAGAGACTTTTGGGAGCACAGCACACGGCTCCGGAAGGACAATGTCCAGAAACCAGGCAAAGCACCAATGGCGCGGAGAGCAATTGCAAAGAGATATGGAAAAAAGAGGCATTTACGTCAGAACAACAACATTTTCCGGATTGGCTGAGGAAGCTGGAGGGGCATATAAAGATGTTGATGCTGTGATTATGGCTGCTGAAGAAGCAGGAATCTCAAGAAGAGTGGCGAAATTAGTACCGATGGGGAATGTGAAGGGGTAGGATGGGCACGAGTGAAACAAAAACCACAGCGCTGAGGCAGTTTCTCCACCGCGGTGTTGAGGAATATATCTTTCATCTCACTGCACAGGGGAGGCTCAGCAAAGGAAAGGCTGCAGAAATGCTTGGTGCATCAATCTACGACGTCCAGAGAATTGCGCAAACATTAGGAGTTGCCCTCGGACCATCTGCAGATCAGGAAGAGAGCAGCCTCAAGACACTGAGGGGGCTGGTAAAATAGTTGAGGCCAGGCAACAGGCCTGAAAAATCACAATGAAAACCCCCATCATCCTCATCACCGGCTTCCTCGGAGCTGGAAAAACAACCTTCCTGAGAAGGGTTATCGACCAATTGGATAAAAAATTCGCCATCCTCATGAACGAATTCGGAGACATTGGGATTGACACTCAAATAATTCAGGGTAAGAACATTAACATCCAGGAACTCTTGGGCGGCTGTGTGTGCTGCTCACTTTCAGGGGAATTCGAAGCTGCAATCAAGGAAATCATTGAAACTTATAAGCCTGAAATCATTATCGTCGAGACAACGGGAGTTGCAGAGCCCGATGCGCTCGTTTTGGATATCTCAGAAAACATGCCTGAAGTCCAGCTCGACAGCACCATCACTATTGCAGATGCAGACTCACTGATAAGATTCCCCCAGCTTGGGCGGACAACCCATGAGCAGCTCCAGGATGTGAAAGACAAGCTGCATCACCTCAACAAAAAAGCGCCTTTGCTGGAGACAGAAAACTGCAACATTGACCTTTCGCTTGTCTTAGGCATCCATCAGGAAAAAAAGATAAAAGCAAAGGCCGGAAAGCATGAATCATCTTTTCAATCATTCACAATGAAGCTGCAAAAGCCGGTGGACAGGAAAAGATTTGAGGAATTCCTGAGAAATCTGCCAAAAGAGGTTTACCGGCTGAAAGGATTTGTTCCCTTCACCGGCGGAAAGACCTATCTGCTCAGTTATGTTGCAGGAAGATATGATTTTGAAGAGATGGAAGGCCAGCACGAACTCGTGTTTATCGGGGAAAACTTGATAAAACAAAAGAAAAAGATAATTGATGCGATGAAACAATGAAACCCTACACCTTCCTCGACCACACTGCGGATGTTTTGTTTGAAGCCTTTGGGAAGACTCTTGACGAATTGTTCCAGAATGCAGCCAAAGCGTTGCAGGAGTCCCAGTTTTATTTAAAGACCATTGATCCAATAAAAACAAAAAAGATAAGGCTCAAAAACAAAAGTGTTGAGATGCTGTTATTCGGCTTTCTCCAGGAGCTTATATTTCTCAAGGATGCCGAGCAGTTTGTGGTGAGGAGCTGTAAAGTAGCAATAAAAGAAACGAAAAAAGGAAAGGGATTTTCCCTGACTGCCTCTTGCCTCGGAGACAAGCTTGACCTAAAGAAGCAGAGCTCAAAGGTTGATGCTAAAGCGATCACATTTCATCAGTTCTCCGTCACCAAAGAGAAAGGGGTCTGGAAGGCGAGGGTGATAGTAGATATTTAAAAACCCAGCTTCAACCCCCTATTTGATATGTGGTACCACACTAACTTTTTCATACCGCCGAAGGAATTTGACTGCACCGGAAAAGAATTCATCCTGAGACCGGCTTCATTCCTGATGAACGGCGAGCAGAAGAGATAATTGTGTTAATGAGTTGAAGGTATAGGTAAAATAACGTCTGCCCATTTTATTCTTCAGATGCAAGTTTAATGCAAGGTACTTGCATGTTTAATGCAGGTTAATCCGACTAAGAGGAAATTACTGCTGTCTTTGCAAGATAGGGAAAGATCTCTCCTCCAAGGTAACCAGCACCTGTCGCCAAAACCCCGACCGCAGCAGGCACCTTCAATGGGCCATGGGGAATGATGTTGCTCAAGGAATCTCCTATCGCATCGCCGATGCCGCGAAGCGTGAAAAAATTTTCAGGATTTGTCAATGCCCTGTAGGTATGTTTTACTGCCCTAAAGCTGCCATAAGTAATAAGATAAGCAGCCAATGAGGCGTATCCCAATCCGGAGAGCAATGCCTTCAACAGCATAGAAGTGCCGATAGCTGCACCGCCCATATCGCAGAGCTTTTCAACAAAGCCAGGTCTCTCTTCCTGCTTTACCTTTCCCTCAAGGTCTTTTTCTTCTGCCATAAAACAATTGGGGGAAAGCACCATATAAATATTTAAATAGTAGCATATTACTACTACTTTATGCCACAAGCAGAAACCCAGATTCTTATAAAACTCGGGCTCAGCCCAACTGCCGCAAAAATCTATCTTGCACTTGTTGAGCTTGGTAAATCCAGCGCTGACAGGATCGCAAAGAAGGCAGGAACCTACAAGGCAAATGCCTATGATGCCCTGGAAAAACTGGAATCGTTTGGCCTTGCGGCGCACACCGTCGAAGACGGCAAAAGGCTGTTTCTCCCGACTTCGCCTGAAAAGCTTCCCCAGATCATTGAGGAATGGAAGGATAAACAGCTCAAGGCTGCCGAAGAGCTTAAGAAGGATATTGAAAATTTCATCCCGAAGCTTCAGGCAAAGTATGACAGCGTCAAGGAAAAAGATACTTTTGAGATCTACCGGGGCAGAAAAGCCTACAAGGCCCTCATCAATGAGATCATCAAAGAGAAGCCGAAGTTCTGGAAGGGCTTTGGCAACCTCCAGATTGCAGCAGAATTCCCTGCCGAGTTTCAAAAATGGTTCAGGCATGTCGGACTGATCAAGCTTTTTTCAAACAGGTCAGAAAAAGTCCTGCAGCTCAAAAAAGAGGCAGAAAAGATATGCAAGGTAGATGTCTGCTGGCTCCCCAAAGAAGTCTATATGCCGATTGTCTGGGTCATTTTCGGCCAGAATGTGCTCATCATCATCTATGAGCCGGACATCATCCTCTTAAGGATCAAATCGGATAATATTGTA
>JACPBV010000028.1 GCA_016180135.1 Candidatus Woesearchaeota archaeon | reverse complement strand
GAAGCGATATTGTCAGTTGATGTCCCGTTCAGCGCTATTGAAGCGCTGCTGATGTTGCGGTTGTTGGTTGGGTAGCTGATGCTGACTGTTGGAGCGGTGGTGTCAAGGGTGAAGGTAATTGCTGAAGTGTTGGAGGAGCTGTTTAACCCGTCCCAGGCGCTGACTTTCAGAGAGTAGGTTCCGTCAGAGCCGTTCCATACCGAGATGTTAGCAGCTGTTGAGATGTTGAGGCTGCCGTTGATTGATATTCTGAAGGTGATTGCATCGCTGTCAGCATCAGTGGTGTTGAAGTCTATCTTTCTGGTGATGTTGAGCTCGTTGTTTGCTGGCGATTTGATGGTAGGGGTTAGCGGAACGGAATTTGCGACGGTAAAGCAGCTCAAATTTGTCTGGTTGATATTGTTGGCAGTGTCATTGAACCAGTATTGGCCGCAGATAAAGGCGTGGGCTGCGGTGATGGAAAGGGTGTTATTGATAAAATCATAATTCCCTAAAATGAAACTCCCGTTTGCCAGTGTGCCAGTTTGGTTATGTGCAAACTTATAGCCGCTTATACCGCTGCCATCTGCGAAATATACCGACCAGTTTATGATACCGCTGATAAATGTTGAATCGCTTCCATTATTGACGAAAGAGGTATAGTTTGGAGGTATAACGTCGGGTGTTTCACCGACACTGTAATTGCTCCATGAAGTGACGTTAAAGGTGACCGTTGAAGCAGTCAACGTAGTGAAGTTGAAGCATGGGGGTGCTGATGTCTGGCTGCAGGCCACGCCGTCCTTTAATATTGACGGGCTGGAAAATCCCCAAACATCCATGTTATAAAGGGTGAGGTTTGCGCTTGCGTTGAGGTTGGTGGCGTTGACCCGGAGGGTGTTGTTTCCGATTCTTATATCTGAAGTCGAGTTGCCAAAGAGGTTTTTGCCGGAGCCGTTCACTGAATTGAAGAATTCAATAATCCCATGAGTTGAGTTCTTGACCTTAAGAGTGCCTCCTGACCCCGTGAAAGAGTAGTTCCTGATTGGCTGGTCTATTAACCATGTTCCGTTGATGCCTGCGGTTGCGATGCTGAGGTCACTGCCAGAGATGCTGTTTAGGGTGTTATTGGTAAAGTTGTTGTTCGCTGTTGTGGCAGTAGTGATATAGATGCCGTGGCTGTCGGTTGAACCGGAAGTGGAAAGGGTGTTGGAGGTGAAGGTGTTGCTATTCGAGGAGGAGATAAGGCCGATGCCATAATTGCTGCTGGTACCATTGGTTGTGATTGTGTTAGAAGAGATGATGTTGGTGTTGGAGGAGGAGGAGAGGTAGATTCCGTAGTTGTTGGTCTGAGTGCCGCCGGTGGTGATGGTGTTGGAGGTGATGTTGTTGGTGGAACTGGAGGAGAGGTAGATGCCGTAGTTGCTGTAGGTGCCGTTGGTGGTGATGGTGTTGGAGGTGAGGTTGTTGTTATTGGAGGAGGAGTCGAGGTGGATGCCGTAGTTGCTGTCGGAGGTGCCGCCGGAGTTTATCGTGTTGCTGAAGAGAGTGTTGTTGGTGGAAGTCCCGGTTTCGATGCCAACGCCGTTGGTGGTGATGGTGTTGGAGGTGAGATTGTTGTTATCGGCGGAGTTTAGACGGATGCCGATGTTACTGTTGCTGGTCCCGCGGGTGTTTAAGCTGTTGCTGAATAAGGTATTGGAGTCGGCGGAGGAGAGACGGATGCCGTAGTTGGTGTCGGTGCCGTTGGTGGTGATGGTGTTGGAGGTGAGGTTGTTGTTATTGGAGAATGTATCGAGATAGATGCCATAGTTGGCGCTTGTCCCGTTTGTAGAGAGGTTATTGCTCACAATCCTAGAACCGGTAACACTGTTGAAATAAACCCCATAACCATTAGTTCCAGAATTATTTGCAGCCACAATATTGCAGTTAGTGATATTCACATTATCATAGCCGCCGGAATTATTTATACCATATCCATTGTTTGCTCCTCCGGTCTTATAAGTGATAGTATATCCTGCGCAGTCCAATGCAACATTCGCTGCTCCGATTAGAAAACACGTCCCATTAGAAGTAACACTACTTGTCAAAGTATATGTTCCTGCTGCTCCCAAAATCCCGCATTGGCTCTTGATCGTCAGGGTATATGCAGAAGACTCACCAGCATATCCTAAAGTGTCATTCGCCCAGAGCTTCCATCCTAATGTTCCGCCTGCGATGGAGAAGTTTGAGATGGTGTAATTAAACACGAAGCTTGCATTGCCTGATGCGCTCTGAAGTGACCCATTAGCCCATGCTTTGCTTACAGTGTCATTGACCGTGAGCCTGAAAAAGCTAATGTTCGAGACATCTTTTATAGTGATATTCAGCTGGACAACAGTCCCGTTCACCGGTGTTGTTGATGAGGAATTGTCACTGTTGGCAGAGGAGGTTGGAGGCGTTACATCTGCAGTCTCTACAATGCTGTAATTGCTCCAGGAAGAAACATTAAAGATGACAGTAGCTGCTGTCAACCCTGAAAAGTTAAAGCAAACGGGTGTTGTTGTTGAGTCGCAGACTGTGTTATCTTTCATTATAGCAGGTGTTACAAAGCTCCACTCATTCATATTATACAGCGTGATGTTGGCGCTTGCGTTGAGGTTGGTGGCGTTGACAAAAATTGAGTTATTTGAAATTTTAATGCTCGAAGTTGCATTCCCGAATAAGTTTGTGCCGGAGCCGGTTACTGGATTGAAGAATTCAATCAAACCATGAGTCGAATTCTTTATGTTGATTTTACTTCCAGCACCGGTAAATGTATAGTTTCTAATCGGCTGGTCTATAAGCCAAGTGTTGTTGATTCCTGCGTTTGCGATGTTGAGGTCGTTGCCTGCGATGCTGTTTAGAGTGTTGGAGGTAAAGTTATTGCCAGCAGTAGCGCCAGTAATAAAGAGATAACTTAGATATATGCCGTGGCTGTTCGTGCTGCCAGTGGTGGAAAGGGTGTTGCTCAGGAATGTGTTGGTGCCGGAATCGGTGAGAACGATGCCGTAGTTAGTGTCGGTGCCGTTGGTGGTGATGGTGTTGTAGGAGATGTTGTTAGAGGAGGAAGAGTAGAGACTTATGCCGTAGTTGTAGTTGCTGGTGCCGCGGGAGTTTATGGTGTTGTTGGAAAGGGTGTTGGAGGAGGAGGATTCTATGTAGATGCCATAGTTGCTGCTGGTGCCGTCGGTGGTAATGGTGTTGTTAGCTATCCTCGAACCAGTAGCACTGCTAAAATAAATTCCATAACCACTTAACCCACTCGCACTCCCCGCAACAATATTGCAGTTAGTGATGCTCACATTATCATAACTCCCGGAATCCCTAATCCCATATTTAGCGATCCCTCCGTCAGTATTGAACGTTATCGTATACCCAGCACAGTCCAACCCAACATTCGCAGCCCCAATCGTAATGCACGTTCCTGTTCCGGAAATGTTTTGGGTTAGAGTGTATGCCCCTGCTGATGACAAGGTTCCGCATGCTGAGACAGTTGGATCGACTATGTAATCAATTTCAATATCTCCCATCATCTTCAGGTCAAATTCATCATAGCTTCCATTCAAGCCAGTAAGTAAAACTCTATACTTATTGTCTTGGGTTATTCCTGTAATTTCTGTTATCTTCTCATCGCTGTCCTTAACATAAATCTCAATGGCAGAGGAAACATTGCTCCTTGCATAAACTGTAATGTCTCTGGCGCTGTCAAGCGGCTGGTTGAATGTAACCCTGGCATAATCTCCTGAAGGGATAAAGCTGAAGTTTCCGTCCCTTGCCTTTACATAATCGTATATATCGGAAATAACTGCTCTGCTGCTGTCAAGATGGTATGCGTTGCTGATTTCAATAACCAGCTCATAGGTCTGGTTGGACAGCGAAGGGACAATCCACTCGATATAGTCTGTCAGCCCATTGCCGTTAGTGTCAAATGCATCAAAAGGCACCTTGAGTTTAGAATCATTGGCTAGCCAAAACAGCTCGATATTGGCTCCAGGAACTTCATTGGCCAATTCGGTGTATGCAAGGATATCTTCATAATGGATATCTGATGATATTACAATCCTTTTCCCGCTGCTGAGGTTCTCTTCCTCTGCCACAGGCGCTTCAGTATAATACTCAACTTCAACAGCATTTACGATGTTATCAATAATGACAGAGGTGGAATTTTCTAAGGGCTTCTCTTCTTCAAGAACCGCAAACCCCGTAATGTCAACATTGAACAGCCACCAGATGAGCTTTGTGAAGAAGCCGCTGCCAGGGGATGATGCGACGACATAGCCTGTAAGCTCGTTCCTCTCATTCTGGAAATCAAGAAGCTGCTGGTTGAAGTGCTTGACCTCGATAACTTTTGTCGGGTCTTCTTCCACAACATCCGCTTTCTTTGCTTCGAGCCTGTCTTCTGCCTTTTCAATCTGCTCAATCCTCTTTTCGGCTTTATACACTCCAGGG
>JACPBV010000024.1 GCA_016180135.1 Candidatus Woesearchaeota archaeon | reverse complement strand
TTAACAGGAGCATAATCCAGATAACCGCCTTCGGCTAAAAGCGTAAGAACTTTTTTTATCTTTTTTTCTTCAGGTTCTGACTCCCTTAACAGATGATATCTTGATAGCTGATATCTGAACATTCAAAAAAAAGCACCGAAACATTTGCTTTCTCTCCTGCCAAACTCTTCTGTGTAATTATTCCCCTGGATGTTTATTGAAAAAAGTGGAAGAAAAGCTGAGAGCACGTTACAAAGCTGTTTCATGCCAGGCAAATCATCAATGCTCTTCATTAATAAAGGGGCGGTTTCAGCCCGCATCTGAACGGCCTTCTCAGGATCATGATATTTGAGGCGTAAATAATACTTCTCATGAGCTGTCTTCTAACATCCCTTGCCTGGGCCTTGAGGGCATCCCCAACTGCACCTGAACCTTTCCACAACGCCCAAAACCTTTTATCATTAACTTTGCTTTGAGTGACCATCTTGATAGCTGAAAACCCGCTTCGGTTTATAAATCTTTTGACCATTGACTACTTGTAAGTTATTACATAGAGTCGGAAAATCAAGCATTTTCTCATTAAAATGGTGCTGGCGGCTGCAGTAAAAATCAAATCCAGAAACATTTTCAAAAAAAATCCGACCACCCCCCGTCACAGACGGGGGGATTGCTCGCTCCCTTCGGTCGCTCGGGTCGGATTTTTAAGTGTCTGGATTTCCAAGTATCTATCTTGAAATGTTGGAAATCCTGAGCACGCTCAAGAACAACCACAATTGCAACCATTCTGGAAGTGGAAACTGATTCCAACCACCAACAGAAAATCTTCGGATTTTCTTAGTTGCGCTCGGCTTTGCCTCGGCAACGGTCAAAGACAGAATGGAATGGTTGCATTCAAAAGAAATCTGACAACCCCCGAGAAACTTCTCTTTTCCTCGTTGCGCTCCCTTTGGCCGGCAACCTCCCTATAAAGAGGGATTGCCCGCCCTCCGTCCGCAGACCGGAACGCTGGATTATCACTTCGGTCTATTGGGCTGGATTTTTTGTTCGTGCACAAATTATGGGATAATCTGCTACACTATGAAAATGCAAAGCTTTCCTGTTTCATTTTCCAAAAGGCAGGATTCCTGCTGTAAACCGCAAGTTAAACTCACTGGTGGAAAATGTGATTTTAAAAGTTTAGGAGAAGTAGGGGTATTACTGACCGACAACCCTTAATTGTCTTGCAGAAAAATTAAATTGGTCAATAAAAACCTGCCCACAATATGCCCTGTCAACAAACCCAGTTTCAAGTGATTTGCATTCAGTAGGATTATTTAAACGATAAGCGCCTTTTACTGCTGGATCCACTTCTAACGTACCTATAAAATATTTGGGAGGTTCTGTTGGAACTCTAACATCTTCAACTGAGCGGGTAATCTTTCTTATAACAACCTCTTTTCCACAAACCCTGCTGAGTTCCGAAAAATTATTTACTAAGGGAAGCTCATTTATACGGTCCATCAGATTTCTTTCCGCTGCGTTCATAAGGATACCTGCCATTGGTGCTTTGTTTGCCTATTTAAATCTTTCTATTTGTAGCTATTAAACAGTAATAAACAACAAAAAAATCAGACACTGCCAGCCCCTCCCTAATGCATCTTCATGCGTCGCTTAGGCTCTTTTCATAGATGAAACCAAAATTGACAGCTTGCGCAGGTGAACCCCCCTTCGCAAACATACCACCTTCCTGAAACACCCTCTTAATCTATCATGAAATAGAAAAAAGCAGCATCGATTCAAAAAAAATCCGACCACCCCCAGTCACAGACGGGGGGATTGCTCGCTCCCTTCTGTCGCTCGGGTCGGATTTTTAAGCATGCAACCATTCTGGAAGTGGAAACTGCTTTCAACCACCAACAGAAAATCTTCGGATTTTCTTAGTTGCGCTCGCTTCGCTCGGCAACGGTCAAAGACCAGATGGAATGGTTGCATTTAAATCTTTCCCCGCAGCTTCAGCTCACAAACTAAATCTTCCATCTTTTTCAGCTCGTATTTTATTCCGTCTGCTTTCCTTCTCAAATCATTTTCCCTGATGTCGAGCTGGAGCATATGGGCATAGATGTCGTCGATGGCTTCCTTTGCCTTGACGGTTTCCTTAAACTTTCCTATCGCCGCCTGATTGGTTGCCCTTCTTGATAATTCTCCTGTCAGGTCGCACAGCCCCATCAGGTAATAGTTTACATCAATCAAGTCCGGCGTAAAAGGAATAATTTTCCCCGACTTCACAAACGAAAGATAGGCTGCAGCCTCAACATATTCCTGGATTGCGATGCTGGTCGAGCCTTCAAAAGAAAGCTTTGGTTCTGAGCAAAGTTCCAAAAGCGCCTTCAGCTCTTTTTTCAGCGATACTGAGAGGGAATCAGCGTTCTTGATATCCCCCCGGTGCACTGCATAGATAACCTGTTTTGACAGCTTGAGGACATCCCGTGACTTTTTGATAAGCAGCTCCCTTTGGGCATCAAACTGCTCCATAGAGCCTTTTATCATCTCAAAGTTGGATTTGTCGATCATACTCTTGCTTTTCCGCTCTCCTTTTTAAATCTTCCTGGGTTTTGGGTTTTTCCTGATGGGGGATTTTTATCCGGCAACTGTTGAGCTTTCCCCTTGCCATCATTGCTGCCGGTATTGCTGCCGGCATCAGATGCTTTTCCAAAAATTGCCTGCTCAAGAAATTCCTTGGAAACTTTCCTGAATGCTCCGGGACCGAAATCAAGCGCAAGGTTCCCAATCATCGTCCGCTTCAGGAAGGTGACTGAATAGCCCAATTCGTGGAACAGCTTCCTGACGATGTGCTTCCTGCCTTCATGGATGCTCAGTTCGGCCTTATTCCCGTCCTTGACAGCATCAAAGATATGGACTTTCCTGTCATCAACAATAACACCGCCCTTCAGCTTTTCGAGATCCCTGTCCTGAAACTCCTTGTCCAGCCACACCTTGTATCTTTTGTTCACCCCATAGCGCGGATGGATGATGCTGTTGGCAAAATCACCGTCGTTAGTCAGGATGATAAGCCCTTCGCTGTTGAGATCAAGCCTGCCGACAGGATATATCCTTTCAGGGCATTTGACAATGTCCAGCACCGTCTGCTTGCCTTCCTTATCGGTGGTGGAGCAAACAACGCCTTTTGGCTTGTTCAGGAGGATGTAAATCTTCTTTTCAAGGCGGATGTCAATCCCGTCAACAGAAACTCTGTCTTTTTCCGGATCAGCCTTATCGCCCAGCTTGATCGATTTTCCGTTTACTTTAACTCTGCCTGAAGCTATCAGCTCTTCACAGTTCCTCCTCGAAGCGATGCCCGCATGGGCAAGAATCTTTTGTACGCGCTGTATCATGTTGTTCATTTGCTCGCAGTTTTTAATCCCCATTTGCAGTTTTTCATCCTTATCCCATTCTCTCGGCAGTCTTTACAGCGTGGATGACCCTTTCACTGACAAACTCAATCCTTGCATCGATGATTATTCCTTTATCATTCTCTGCGCCTTTGACTAAAACCTGCATATAATAAAAAGTTTGCGGAGAATGCATGTGCCTTGGCAGAAAACCTTTCCCGACTTCCATGCCAGTTTCATGGACCCGGGAGCGGTCCAGAACAGGGAGGCATCTGATGACATCGCCTGAAGAATAATCTGGAGCCTGCCATGATACTTTCTGCCCATCTCCATGCTCAACGGCCGTCTCGAGCCTTTCTCCGCCAGGAAGAAATCCCCTGTCTTCAGCAGAAAAATTAACGATAAGCCCGAAAAACAATGACCCCTGGTCCCCCCCGACTCCTTTTTGGCGGACATAGAATGAGTCCCCAATGCGGGCTTTATCAACAACCTCCGAGGTAATCCTAAACTCGGCGCTGGTTCTCATTTTCCAGAATGGATCCTTTGGAGTGTTTTCGGGGTAAAACCTGGTTGGCTCAAGAAAGCCATGAACTGGCCCGCCATCCTGGCTGAACGCCCCCAAAATGGGATCTCCTCTTTTGCTTATTCCAAAACATCTCGCAAAGAAAATGCCTTCCGAACGCTGATAGTCAAGCATTTCCGCAGATTCTTCGAGAGTAAGCTGATGAGGTGAAATAGGTACTGGAAGGTTAGGTATACAGCAGTATGGGCCTAAAGGTGAAAATCTTGGGAGGCTTATAACCATCACTTCAAGTTTGCCAAATGCTTCCTTCTGATTTATCATCTCTTCACGCAAAAAATTCCTTTTTTCCCGTATTATCCCATTATTATCTTTTGAGGGAACAAGATAGCCCCAATACGGGTCTTCACCGTTGTGTATCGATATCCTCGGGTCGGGTTCTCCCATTGCCTTGAAAGAAGCAGTATATATTCTGTTCCTGAGAAGCATTGCTATTTCCCCATTGGGGCTTGTGCGATAGTTAGCGTGTCCCATGTTCCAAAATAATTTTACAGCTTCAAGATTTCAGGCAGCTCCTCTATCCTGCTGAAGTATATCACCTTTTCATTATCTCTTTTGCAGATTGCAGAAATTTCTTCCAACATTGAAGAGACTCCTCCAGAATCCTTTAAAACAAAAACCGGCTTCTTCATGACAAACGCAATGCTGAATTCATTCAGAGTGCCAATCTGCCCGCCGATGATAACAACCTTGTCTGCTGCTTCAATGATGTCCTGATTTCTTCCGGGGATGCCGTGACCAGTAAAAACATATTCAGCTTTTGGCTCCAGCGGCATTTTCCAGTCATCGAGGTGCTCTCGCCTGTCCTTTGCCGGAGAGAAGCAAAGCGCTTTGCCGTTCTCTTGAAGGGCGCCCACCAAAGCAGCATGAGGGTATCCTGTAGTGCCGCCTGTGACAAGAGTAAATCCCTGCTTCGCAAGGAAGGAGCCGATAGCCTCAGCTTTCTCCAAAATGATCTTATCAGGCCCAACAGCAGAGCCGCAGACTGCGATGTTCATAGAAAGAAAGAAAGAAGACACTGTTTAAAAAGATGGAGTATAAGGAATCTTTGATGACTCAAAGTTAAGGCGTATGGCATCCTCCTAAATAGCATAGTGATGCAGAAAATTTCAACGACATCGGCGAGGCGAGGTTGGGGGATGTTGCCGAGGCGAAGCCGAGCGCAACTAGGAAACTCAACAGAGTTTCTGTTGCCCCATCGGGGTAGCCGAGCAGGGCAAAATTCCTCTGAGGAATTTTGACCGTCGAGCCCTGTGTCGTTGAAATTTTCTGAAAATTGCAGCTTTAAATAAGGTTTTGCAAACATTAAGTTTAGATATCTGCCGGCGATAGTGATTGTGATTTTTTATTTCTGGGGTAAACCCAAATTCACCGCAACATTTAAGTAGTGCAGGATGCAAAAGCAAGCCTTCAAGAAACGGCAAAGATGGTAATTTCCACAGAAAAAAGGTCGGACACTGCAGGGCTTTCTCCGGGAACGCTTGTCTACATCGGGAAAAAGAGAAGCGACAGGGTAAAGATAACTGTCATTGATTACGACAAGTCCCACGTCCTGCGCAAGGAGCTCAAAGACCCAAAAGAATGTTTTTCCTTCCGGGACAAGCCGACGACAACCTGGATAAACATAGACGGGATCCACCGGGTGGATATCATCGAGACTATCGGGAAGCATTTCCGCCTCCATCCCCTTGTTCTTGAAGACCTCCTCAATACCGGACAGCGCTCCAAGATGGAGGACTTTGACCACTACCTCTTCATCATGCTCAAGATGCTCTACATCGCCCCCGAGCATGGCGAAATCAAGACAGAGCAGGTCAGCATCATTCTCGGAAAAAATTTTGTCATCTCATTTCAGGAAGAGGAAGGGTTCGATGTCTTCAATCCTATCAGGGAGCGGGTCAAGAACCCCCAGGGCCGCCACCGGAGAAGCGGCACAGACTATCTTGCTTACACGCTTATCGACGCTATCGTCGACAACTACTTTGCGGTCCTCGAGCACCTGGGCGAGCGGATTGAGATGCTCGAAGACGAATTGGTCGCAAAGCCGACCCAGCATACCTTCCATAAGGTCCATGAGCTCAAGCGCCAGCTCATCCATATCCGGAAAGCGGTATGGCCGCTGCGGGAAGTAGTTAATAGCCTTGAGCACAATGACACCAATCTTATCAAAGAAAAGACAAGGGTCTATCTCAGGGATGTCTATGACCATGTGGTGCAGGCGATTGACAGCATCGAGACATTCAGGGAAACAATTTCAGGGATGCTCGACATTTATCTCTCGAGCACAAACCTCAGGCTTCAGCAGATCATCAAAGTCCTCACGATCATCACCGTCATCTTCATGCCGCTCAATCTCATCGCTTCCATCTACGGGATGAACTTTGAGCATATGCCTGAGCTTAGTTGGGCGTATGGATACCCTATGGTGATTGTCTCGATGGCAGTCCTCTCCCTCACAATGCTGGCATTTTTCTGGAAGAAGCGATGGATATGGGAGAAATAATCATCTTATCAGACGTTGCCTAATTTTTCGAAGCGCCATTGAGTTGGTTCTGCCCTCTTTGTTTTCCTGAAATTTTCCTGAAGAGATAGAAGCACAGCAGTCCGGCAGCGATCGCCCCAGCTCCCAGGACCAGCACTTTTTTCTCAAAAGAAAAGAGCATCAGCGCAGAAAAAAGGGACCCTAATCCCGCAAGAAGTGGAAATTTTCCGATATTCAGGGGCATGGTGAACGGCCTTTGCATCGCAGGCACCCGGTATCTCAGCACAATCACTGAGAGGTTGACCGCCGCATAAATCAGGAACAGGCTGAGGTCAGTCAAAAGCGCAAGAGTCTTCAGGCTGCCCAAAAATGTAAGGGCGAGGGCGCTTACCGTGATGATAAAGACTGCATCATAGGGCGTTCCCCGCTTCCCGACTTTCGAGAACACCCACGGCATGCTGTGCGCTTTCGCCATCCCATACAGGATTCTTGCGCTGACGATGAGCAGTATCAGGGGGGTATTTGCAGTGGCAAACATCGCGATGATAGAGAAAAATATCCCTGAGTTGGGGATAGAGGCAGTAACAACTTCCTTCAGCGGGGCAGGTGTTGAGGAAAGCCTCTGCCATCCTACCGTCTGGACCGATGCGGCGGAGACAAGGAGGTATAACAGCGTGGAGGCTCCCACAGCAATAAGCAATGCTTTGGGGACAGTGTTCCTCGCTTTCTTGGTCTCTTCCGATAGATTGACAATCTCTTCAAACCCGATAAATGCAAAAAAGATGATGCCGATTGCAGTGATGATCCCCATCCCCCCTGTCGCCGGAGGGGTTTCAAAAAAGTCCCTGGAAACTCCTTCAGCGAAAAATGAGCTCGCTCCGACACCGATGACGATCAGCAGCCCGACGACAGAGATGATAGTTGCCACAGTATTAAACCCTGCCGACTCCCTGACTCCAAGGTAAGAAAGCGCAGAAAGCGCAAGGATCAGCGCAAAAGAAACAGTATGGATGTTTCCCCCGAACACTTCAGTAAAGTATCCTGCAAAGCCAAAAGCCACCACAACAGCTGAGATGACTCCTGCCGCAACCATCAGCCAGCCGACAACAAATGACAGCGCAGGTTGGTGGAAGGCATATTTCGTATAGTTATATTCTGCCGCATCTTTGGGATACATGGAAGAAAGCTCAGCATAGCTTAAACCGGAGCACGCTGCGATGATGCCTGCCAGGATAAAAGAAATCCAGATTGCATTGCCCGCTATCCCGGCTCCGATGCCGATCAGCGCATAGATGCCCGCGCCGATGATGACCCCGATGCCGTAAAGAGAAAGCGTGAACAGGTTCAGATCCCTCTTTAAGTGGTAGCGCCGGATGTGGTGCTTCATTAGGCTGGCTTTTGGTGAGGGAGTTTATAAAGGTATTTTTTAGGCTGAGATGCTTCAGCAAACTATTTTCCCAAAATTTTTCAGGCTCCGTTCAAAATATAGGTTAGCAGCCTAAAGTAAAAATCAATTGGCGAGAAAATTCAGCCGACAGGGGGGCCGCCCCCCTTCCCGAAGGGACAGTAACGCAGGATTATCTCAGACGGGGGATGTCGGCCACCCCTCCAAGGATGGAAGATTTTTAAGCCTCCGAGCGGTAGCGATGCGAGGCACAAAAAATGGGGAGATTTTTTCGTGCTGCTAACCCGAGCGAAAGCGAGATTTTAAACGGAGCCAAAATTTTTCCGCAAGATATTAATAGCCCCTCACCTTCTCCTTCATCATGGGAGCATTTGCAAACAGCTTCAGGCTCGTCAGGGAGAGCTTTGAGGTTCTGAAGAAAGACAAGGAGATGCTGTGGTTCCCTATACTGTCAGGCATTGCAGCTGTTCTGGCGTTTTTCACGTTCTTTATCCCCTTTGTGCTCAGGATTCTTTTTGAGTCGCTAACAAGCGTAAATATTGCCCCGCATGTGAGAAGTTTTTCAGGGCTTGAATATTTCTTTATTTTTCTTTACTATCTCGGAAACTACTTTATTATCATCTTCTTCAATACCGGCCTTATTACCTGCGCCCACATGCGCCTGAATGGAAAAGACCCGAAGTTCTCTGACGGATTTAAGAATGCTATCAGGAATATCGGGAAGATATTCATCTGGGCAGTCATTGCTGCAACAGTCGGCATGATCCTCAAATCACTCGAACGGAGGCTAAAAAAGCTTGGAAGCATTTTGGTTGCGCTCCTTGGCATGGCCTGGACATTAATGACCTTCTTTGTCATTCCCGTGATGGTCTTTGAGAATATCTCAGTCTTTGAGTCGATAAAAAAGTCCGGGCAGCTGTTCAGGAAGACCTGGGGGGAGAATGTCATCGGGCAGTTTTCGATGGGCTTGTTTTTTGCCCTGCTCTCTGCTGCCGGAGTGCTCGTCCTCTTCCTCTCATTCTTTTCAGGCTCAGGCGCAGTAGTCGGCCTGACTTTTGCGGCAGTGATCATCTACTGGGTCTTCCTTGGCATCATCAGCTCTGCGCTCAACGGAATCTTTACAGCTGCCCTCTACCACTATGCAAATACCGGCAAAGTCCCCGAAGCCTTCAGCCCTGAGCTGGTCAAAGGGACTTTCAGACAAAAGGTGTGATCCACCCTGTGAGTTCTCTAACCTTACGACTGAGTTGGGCAGCATCAACAGCAGTTTTAAGAAGGAGTTGGGTTTATTAATAAGGCCAGGCTTGTGGGGCTTAAAATAAACAGGTTTAAAATAGGAAAACTATCTCCCCCTAATATGGCAGATAATCCGCTTGAACAGACAATCAACAGATTACTCCAAGAATGGAGGAAGTTATGCGTTCCTGAACAATCCTTGCAGACAATTGATCCGAAGGCTGTTGAGTTTTACAAAAGTTTACTGGCACTACCGCATGAATGCCAAACTTTGGTCCTGGAATTGGCTTTAGACCCGTTTGTTAAAAGAGGAGCAGAGCACGTGAAGATATTTATGAAGTTGCTTGAACGAAAGGAAGGAAGCATATATGAAATTCCGGTCTTAACACCACGACTTCCTTCATATGATGGCATCCCTGAAACTCATGGCTCAATCGTAAGAGGAGCATTACTTTCACAGGGAGTGATTGAAACTGTTTCTTTAGCAGATGATCCAGCAACTTATGAGAAAATTGAGGGATTGGTAGTAACCCCACGTAAATTGGGTGCTTTTGCCAGCAACGATGGGCAGCCGAGGTGCACGATATTTGCGAGAGAAATAAATGGAATAAGGCTTGCCAATCCGGGAGAATTTCCAAAATATCTTAGCCAGCATGAACTTGAATGGGTAAGAGGTTTTTATTCAAGACATTCATAGTGAACAATCATATTATTAAAGTAAGGAATCAATAAGGGCGTATCCTTTTGGGGAGATTAAGGTTCTTTGATATAACCCCCTTTTCTGAACCATCCCGTTAGTTTTCTTGTTGTGTCCGGAATATCTACGGAATACTATTCTTCACTATGCTAAAGAATTTAAACCGATTAAAGCGCATTTTTCTTAATATAGCCAACGACACAAATATGTCAAAAACCGCAAAAGTAATAATAATTTGTTACGGTTTTTGAGCACTAAGCATTCTGCGGAATGATTATGTTTAGACAAAAAGTTGTCGTTGGCTTATTACGAACGGACAACAATTGTATAATTATTTTTGTCCGTAAGTATAAATACTTGAGTATTGTCCATCTAAACTATGAGGTTGAACACTATGGGAGAGAATCTTAATCAGGTTGCAAGGGCAGTTATAGCGCCAGGGAAAGGGATTGCAGCATTAGACGAGAGCCCCAATACTGCCGAAAAAAGATTCAAAGAAGTTGGAATCCCAAACACTCCTGAAAACAGGAGGGATTACAGGGCATTGCTTGTCACAACGCCGGGGATTGAAAGGCATATTGGGGGAGTTATCCTTCATGATGAGACTTTCTGGCAGGAAATTGATGGCGTCCCGCTTCCAGCATATCTCCTCAGCAGAGGAATATCAACTATTATTAAGGTTGATGCTGGGCTCGAGCCATTTGAAGGTTCTCAGACTGAAAAAGTCACTAAGAGAACCGGATTAGAGGGGATTGAAGAAAGGTTAGGAGGATATAGAGAAAATGGCGCCACATTAACAAAATGGAGAGCAGAGCTCAATGTTGGCGAAGGATTTCCGACAGAAAGGTGCATCATAGCAAATGCCGAGCTTCTTGGGGATTATGCAGAACGTTCAATCAAAGCTGGACTGGTGCCGATAGTCGAGCCGGAAGTAGTCAGTCATGGTCTCTTTGATGCCCGACGGACGTATGATGCATCCGCAATGGCGCTTGAAAAGACTTTTACAGCCCTCAGAGATAGGGGCATTGAATTAAACCACATCATCCTCAAAACAAACTTCGTAACTCCCGGAGAAAAATACCAGCCAAAGCTTTCCGCAGAAGAAGTTGCAGAGCTGACTCTGGGGATGTTCAAAGAGCTTGTCCCAAAAGAAGTTCCCGGAATAGCCTTTTTATCCGGCGGATTAAGTGATGGTGAGTCAGCCGCATTCCTGAGTGCAGTCAACCAATCGGACAGGATAGATGTCCCATGGATTCTCAGCTTCTCCTACGGGCGCGCATTGCAGAGGGAAGCCTTAAAGGCATGGGGCTGGAAAGCTGAAAATGCCAGGCGTGCCCAGGAGATTTTTGCAAGAAAAGCCGAAATCTACAGCGCTGCTTCGGTGGGGAGATACGGCATTGCCCAATTACGGGTGGGATGATTAAACACGAGTGAGATAATCAAACATGAGTGAGATAATTAAAGACAGGCCCTCATCCTTAGTTAAGGCTCAAAACAATCGTTAATAATCTCAAAGCAGTTATTAAATGGCTCAAAGGAATAAGTAACGATCTGCCAGGTTCATTGCATCAGTGCACTGATTAAACTGAAGTTCACGCCCTTTCAAGCTCCACCACGCTTTCCATATGCAGCGTCTGAGGGAAGAAGTCTAACAGTGCAGCGCTTTTGACGGCGTAGTTCTGGAATTTCTTTAAGTCTTTTTTAAGCTGCAGGGCGTTGCAGGAAATATAGACAATTACCTTGGGCTTAAGCTCCTTGAGGGCGCTGATGGCTTTCATCTCCATGCCTGAGCGTGGAGGGTCAGTGACCGCAAAGATAGGCCTGGTGATGCCCGTCAACCCCAATCTCCTGATTTGGTTTGCATCAAGGCAGAATGCTTTTGCGTTTTTGATCTGGTTTTCAAGGATATTCTTTTCCGCAGCCTGTATAGATTGCGATGCGCTTTCGACGATAAAAACATCTCTGAAGAGTTCCGCATTCGTTATTCCGAACGTCCCGACTCCCCCATACAGGTCAAGGAGAGCTGCATTGTTGGTGTCATGCTTTTTCAGCAGGCCATGCACATGCTCAAGCATCTTCTCCGCCAAAATCCTGTTGTTCTGGAAAAAGCCCTGTGCATTAAACAGGAACGTTTTGCCTAAGAAGGCCTCTTTCAGCATGTCAGTCCCCTTGACAGCAAAATAATCTCCGGAAGTTGACTCGTCCATCTCAGGAGCGCTGTAGGTGACAAGGACATTTTCTGCCGAGGAGCCCTGTGCGAATGAGGTGATTTTCGCAATAACTTCCTTTAAGTCGGGCGAGGTCTTGTTGAGGACAAAAGAAACTGCAGAAGAAAGGCTCGAGCATCTGATGACGGCATATTTGATAGTGCCGGTATTGCGCTTCCTGTCAAAATAATAATTGCCCCCAAAGAATTCCCTGATCTCTTTTATCAGAACATTGATCGCTTCCTCAGCGATAACGCATTGTTCAACATCAACAATCTCATTCCACCGCTTCTTCTCCCGGAAGCCCAATCCCCCTTTATGGAAGGCCATATCAACCCTGCTGCGGTAGAAATATTCTTTGCCTGTAAAGAGCTGGATGCTGCCAGGCTCAAAACTTCCCCCAAGCGCATGCGCTAAAGTATTCTTCTTATTCTCGGCCTGAAGAGAATATTCAATATGCTGGGCAGAGCAGCCGCCGCATTTTCCGAAGTATGGGCAGAGTGGAGTGGCCATTAGGCATAAGAAAAATAGTGCCGTTTAAAAGGATAATGCAGATTAAGGATTTTTTAGCCTCTTCGCCTGCTGGTCCTTCTCGTGCTCTTTTGAAATCCTCACTAATTCCTGCAGCCCTTCTTTGGCTTCATCCATAGAAAAGCCACGGCTTTCCAGCTCGAATTCCTCCATGATGATGTCGCCGGCGCTGGTTATTTTCCTGATGCGCAGGCTTGGAAGGTCTGCCATGTGGTTCATCTCCCCTTCCTGAGGCTCGTGATCATGCTTTTCCTTGCTTGCTTTCATTCCGTCCATAGTCTCAATCCCCCTAGTTTCATAATGATTGATAAGATATACTGAAAAGGAATAGGTGGGGTTTTTTATGGTTTACTGTTGAAGGGGCCCAGAGTTGAAAAAATTTATGCGAAACCTTATATATACCCCTCATTAGCCCTTTCTCTATAGTTCATTTGCGGGGGTGCAATGCATGTTGTCAGCACATTATCTGGTCTTGATGGGAGTCTTAGTTATCAGCGCGCTTGGGCTCTGGGCTGCGCTGGCGAAAGCAAAAAACATCGCTGCAAAGCCGGCAGGAAATGACGCGATGAAAGAGATTGCCGAGCACATCCATCATGGCGCATTGACTTTTCTTCACAGAGAGTATGGTATCCTTGCGGCGTTCGTGGCCGTTGTCGGTGCTCTTCTGTTTTTTTACATCGGTAAAGGCATCGCTGTCTCGTTCCTCTTTGGCGGCATTCTCTCAGCAGCTGCAGGAAACATCGGCATGAGGACTGCCACAAAGGCAAATGTCAGGGCTGCGGAAGGGGCAAAGAAATCCATCGGTGAAGGCCTGTCCATCGCATTCAGCTCAGGCTCGGTTATGGGATTGAGCGTCGTCTGTCTCGGGCTGATAGGAGTTACTGTCTTTTACCTGATCTTCAAAGACCCGCAGATTGTCTATGGCTTTGGCCTTGGCGCCAGCTCAATCGCTTTATTTGCGAGAGTAGGCGGAGGCATCTACACCAAAGCTGCTGATGTCGGCGCAGATTTGGTCGGCAAGGTTGAAGCGGGCATCCCTGAAGATTCACCGAGAAATCCTGCAGTGATCGCAGACAATGTGGGCGATAATGTGGGCGATATTGCCGGCATGGGCGCTGATCTGTATGAGAGCTATGTGCAGAGCATCATCTCAGCGATGGTGATCGGCGCAGCGCTTACGCTTGTGACAAGGCTCGAGAAGGGGCTTGTGCTCCTTCCCCTGCTGCTTGCTGCTTTTGGGATTATATGCTCTCTTGCCGGGATGCTCTTTGTCCGTGCGTCAAAGAAAGGAAATCCCCAAAGCGCCCTGAACAGGGGCGTTTGGATATCATCATTCCTTATGGCGGCAGGCTCATTTTTCCTGATAGGCTATGTTGTCCCGAATGCAGCTGGCTTAGGCATTTTCTATGCGATGATCTCAGGGCTGTTTGCGGGGCTGGTTATCGGCGAAGCGACTGAATATTACACCACCAATTCCAAGAAACCGACACAGGCTGTTGCAGAAGCATCGCTTACCGGCGGAGGGACAAACATCATCCAGGGCCTTGCCTTAGGCATGAATTCAACCATCATCCCGGTCCTGGCCATCTGCGCTGCAATCTTTGTTTCCTACTATTATTCGGGGATGTATGGGATTGCGATTGCTGCTGTGGGCATGCTATCGACGTTAGGCATCACATTGGCTATTGACTGTTATGGGCCGGTTGCTGATAATGCGGCAGGCATCGCAGAGATGGCCGGCCTTGGCGGAGCGGTAAGGAAGAGATGCGAGGACCTTGATGCCGTCGGAAACACTACTGCTGCTATCGGAAAAGGATTTGCGATAGGAAGCGCTGCGCTGACAGCATTGGCATTGTTTGCTTCATTCACCCAGCTTGCTTCCCAGCTGACAGGAGCTAAAGTGCTCATAGACATCACCTCCCCGAATGTGATCATCGGCCTTTTTATCGGAGGGCTATTGCCCTTTGTCTTTTCATCGCTGGCGCTGAAGGCGGTAGGCAAGGCTGCTTTTTCCGTCGTCAAAGAAGTGAGGAGGCAGTTCAAGACCATCAAAGGGCTGCTTGCAGGCAAAGCGAAGCCTGACTCAAAAAGATGCGTAGCTATCGTCACCGTTGCTGCGCTGAAGGAGATGATAGTTCCTGGATTATTGGCGCTTGTCATCCCTCTCGCTGTTGGCTTTTCTTTAGGGATCCAATGGGATAATGCGAAGAAATACATCGAAGGGGGAAAGTTCGGGGGGAAAGGAAGCGATGCCCACAAGGTAAGCGTCATCGGCGATACCGTCGGAGACCCTTTCAAGGACACAGCCGGCCCTTCGCTCAATATTCTCATCAAGCTGATGTCCATTGTTGCGCTGGTGGCATTGCCGCTGATGGTTTGAGGTCAGTGATAATTATTGCGCGGGTGGCATTGCCGCTGATGGTTTAAGATTTCCGCTGATGGCTTGAGTTCAGTGATAAAAGATTGGCTAAGAATTAGGAACCACATCAGCTTCATGTCCTGCTGTTTTCGCCAGCCGAGAATATTTTTTTTCCTTTTCTCTTTTCTCTTGTATTTCCATCTTTTCCGTAAATATTTTCTCCATCACAACAAAGCTTTTAAAGTAAAACCTGAACCTTCCCGCTATGGCTTCGCATTACAATTACCGCTGGGTTGACGAGCTTGGAGCGCTTAGGGGAAAGACCGTTTTTGCGCGTTTTGAATACAATGTCAAAGTTAAAGGCGGCAAAATCAAAGGGGATGATGCAGTAAGGATTGAGAAGTCGCTGGGAACCCTTAATTATCTTCTTCAGCAGGGCGCCAGGGTTGTTATCGGCGCCCATCGTGGAAGGCCTCAGGAAGAGCTTAGGGCAGGAACCTCTTTTGAGGCGGTAAGAGAAAATAATTCTATGAAGCCAGTTGCATCCCATCTTGAGTCGCTACTCAAATGGGAAAAAGGAACTATCAAGGTTGCCACGGACTGCATCGGCGGAGAAGTGCAGAAGATGATAGAAGGCCTTAATGACGGTGAAATCCTCATGCTTGGAAACCTCAGGCTTTATGCTGAAGAGGAAAATAATGATGCTGCCTTTGCGGCAAAGCTCCGTGAACTTTGCGATATCTATGTCTTTGATGCCTTTGGAGTCGCCCACCGGGCAAATGCCTCAGTAGCTGAATGCCTGCTCCAGTGCTATGAGAAAGGAGATAAGCCCTATGCCTTCGGTTTCCTGATGAGAGAAGAGCTTTCGATGTGGGATGGCGCGCGAAATCTGCCAGGCAGGAAGCTCCTTGCAGTTGGCGGGATAAAGCTGAAAGAAAAGATTGAGGCGGCAGCCAGGCTTTCACCATCGGTGGATTATGTTTTAGCCGGCGGTGCTGTCTTTAATGCAGCAGTAAATGCAAAGGGGATCCACATTGGAAAATCAATGATAACCGATGCTGGGCAAAGATATGTTCTTCTTGAAGATTCAACTGAAGGTGATGAGTCCGGCAGGGAAGCTGACAAAGCAGTCCGGAAATTGATTGCAATCAAAAATCTCCTCCTGCCCGGGACTGTGACTTATGCAAAGCCCTTGATTCAGGAGGGGATGAAACCAGCCTACACCGAGATTCATCCAGATATCCTCTTAGGAGATGGAATCCCCCTTGATTACGCGATTATGGACGTTATCATCGGCCAAGGAGAGAAGAAATCCATTGAAGGTTCTGATGTCATCTTATGGTTCGGGAATATTGGCGCTTCAGATATTGAGGTAAACGGAAAATTCCCATTTTCAAGAGGGACAGAAGCATTCAAACGATCAATCCGGCCAAATGCTTATGTAATTGTCGGAGGAGGGGATTCGGTGGCTGCGTCTGAAGGTCTTGAAAACCGCCACGTATCAACCGGCGGAGGCGCTGCCATAAAATACTTCACCTCAGGAACCCTTGAGGCATTGGAAGCATTTAACGGCAACAGGGGATATTTTCTCAAAAAGAAATGACCTGCTCCCCACCATTCAGGAAGAGATGACCAGCTTCCTGCCTAAAACTTCTGCAATCTCGTTTTCCAATTCCTTTTTTGCATCTCCAAGAACAAAGCCCTCTGACTTTTTCCCAAGCTCCTGAAGGGAGAAAACCATCCGCTCCTTCTTGATTTCAAGCGATTGTATCTTTTCAGCGAGTTTCTCCTCCCATCCTTTCGCTTTGTTTGCGCTGATTTTTCCGTCGATAGAGCTGAGCTCATGAGAAAGCAACAGGCGCTCCTTTCTTTTTTCAGCAAGCCATTCGGCAGTAAGCTGGCCAAGGACTGCCATGGTTTTTTCTTTTTTCTTGTCTTTCAGCTCGATTTCGCCCCTTATTATGCACTGCTTCACCTTCTGGAGCGCATCAATGATAGCAAGGCCTTCATCTTCCGCCATTGCTTTGGCAGAGTCCTGAAGATAATTTCCCACCACTTCGAGATTCTCAGAGGCGATATGCCCATATTTCCTCAATGCCATCTCCAAGGTTGCAAACGGCTGGCTGACCGATGATGAAATATCGCTTATCTTCTTTAACTGGATTTCCCTGTCTGCTTTTGCATCGAGGTATGTCTTATATTCGCCTGAATCCCTTAAGTCATTGAGATTCTGCTGCTCGGCTGAGATGGATTTTTCTGCCAAAGTGATATCATCACCAAGCTTTTTCATCTCTTCTTCAACATTCTTTTTCTGGCTGAGCCTGCTGTTCAGCTCGCCGGCCAGGGCTTTCAGGCGGGAAATCTTTGATAGGGGGGAGAGTTCGACAGACTGCCGCATTCCTTTCACATGGCCTTCAATTGCGCGTACGCTTATGGCAACATCCCTGCTCTCGTTGGCAAGGAACTCCTGCAGGATCTGGTAAGGCCTCAAGGTCGATTTTGCAAACTGCTGAAGCTTCTCATCAAATCGGACAGAGAAATCTGGCAGGGAATGGCGAGTGATCCCGTCATGATCCAGCGAACTGAGAAAATTATTGGCGTAGAGGAGATAGGCATTCCGGTTTCCGTCGAGGAATTGCTTTTCCCGCACCGAGATATTGGGATTGGGAAGCGTCGCTGAGCTTAGGGCATCTATTTTTTCCCTTGCTGAATGGATCTCTTCAGAAAGCTCCTGCTTTTTCTGCTCGACTGCGCTGCTGAGCTTTTCAGCATGCGGCTTTGCAGCATCCTCGAGCCACTGCGGTAAGGATGCTATTGATACGTTTACCGGTTCATCGCCGGTGCTGAAGAATTTTTTGAGGAAGGTGAACATGCTGCACTCCGGGAAGTGGGGATTCCTTTTAATGTTTTCCGATGCTCTGCCGGCAAAAAACCGTTATAGCTAAAACAACATAGCCTTTTTAAGATGGCTAAGGTTATGGCGGGTAAGGTTAGGGTTAAAAAAATATATCCTCAACCCTTAGGTTAAAGGTTCTTCCAATCTTAAACGCCAGCTCCAGAGAAGGGTCATGCTTTCCGCCCTCAATGTTGATGATGGTCTGCCTTGAAACGCCTAATTCTTTGGCTAAGTCCTTCTGGTCCAACTTCAAGATTTTACGGTACTTTTTTATATTATTTTGCATAAAGTAAAGCTTATTTTACTTTTAGTATATAAATATATTGTATTTTGTAATGTTTATTTTATCTTCATCTTGCAAAAAAGTTTATATACTCCCACAATAAACAGTCCTTATGACAATCGAAAAAGGCAGCAAGGAAATAATAATGAAATTCTTCGGCGCCCTGAAAGGTGCAGGTATCGATTGGTATAAAAAAGAAAGGAGAATGAAAGAGTTTAGAAAGGATTTTGAAAAAAGGTGTTCCAAGGAAAAGAATCCATTTAAACAAAACTAAGGTGATAGTTATCATGCATCCCAAACAACTAAAAAAACTTCAGGCAAAGCAAGAAGCTATGCAGCGTATCCCTCAGATTCTGGAAAAAGCGAAGAAAGCCTATAAGGCTGGAAACAAAAGGCTTGCCTTAGTCTATTCAAAGAAAGTCAGGCATCTTTCCAACAGGCATAAGCTCAGGCTCCCCATAGCGGTTAAAAGGCAGTTCTGCAGGCATTGCAGCCATGTCCTGATTCCCGGGGTGAATTGCAGGATAAGGACAAGAGAAGGAAAGTTAGTGGTTTATTGTCTGGAGTGCAGGAAGTTTTCTAAGATGTCCCTCAGATAAATATTTTCAGATAACCATTTTCAGATAAATCTTTTCAGATAACCTTCCTCCCCTTTTTGTATCTCTTTAACCCAACGAATCATCCAGAATCTCCATCTTGAATATCTTTGGGTCATTCCATGTTTCGCTGGTGCGGTATAATGCCCAGAGAAAACCTCCAGCCTTATTGTCGGCAGGCTCCCATGCCAGCGCCCAGGGGTCTTTGGCTGCCGGATAAATCTCGCCAACCAGCTCACCGTCTTTTGTCAGCTTGCACAATCCTTTTTGGCAGCCTGCATACACCCAAAAATAGCCATTCCCGTAAGTTATCGAGCCGCCGGGAGCATTGAAAGGAACCTTCCCAACAACATTTCCTTCCTTGTCCAGTTTCCATATCCATTCTCCGTAACGATGGACGAGATAGAGAAATTCCCCATCGGAGGCCAAACCGGCTGTTCCGCCCAGGTCTGCTTCTGGAATGTCAAAGCTGTCAAGAATCTCAATAAAGTCTCCGTGCTTTGCGCCAGCTGCCAGCTTGAATCTGAAGATTTTTTTCAGGCTGCCGTCGTTGATATAAAAAAATTCTCCGTCCCATGCTAATCCCCTTGGGCTGATGATGCCGTTGTTCCCAAAACGCTCAACGGCACCAGTAATCGGATCAATCTTAAGGAAGTCAAGGTCACCGCCGATAAAGCTGTCCAGGCTAAAGCGATAGAGAAAGCCGTCGGCAAATACCAGCGACCAGCCGAAGTAGAGGTCTTTCCCAATCTTCTTTACAACCTTCCTTGTCCCATCCTGCTCTGCATAGACATAAGGAAACCTATCTTCTTCATCGCCAGGTGTATAGGGAATATCAAAGTTTTTTATATCTTTATAGTCAAAAACTGGGGGCTGCCTTCCAGTGACAACTGAGTTATTGCTCAGCGTGCTCTTCACATTTGTATCGATGGCAAAGATAGTCTCACCCACATTCTGGAGCTCGTTGTCTTTGATAGTGACCTGAGATTCCATGCCGGCACTGAGAGTAAATTCAGGGTCAGCAGTCTTTAAGACACGATAATTCTCAAAGAAATTGTTCTTAACTGTTCCTGTGCTCTTCTCAAAATGGACGGCATGATGGCCGCCTTTAAAGTGATTGTTGGAGATGAATGCATCTTTGTTGTATTGCTCGAGTGCAATGTCATGGTAGCCGTTGCTGTACAGGGTATTGTTCTGGAAGTTGGGGGTTGAGCGCTCGCCATAAAGCCCTTCGGAGTTTATCCATCGGATGATTGAGTTTGTTATTGGAACTGACGAATCAAATTGAGAAACTCCGAGTTCTGCAAATTCGACAATCGCATGGTCAATTTTTGAGCTTTTGCTGTGGTCAATGTTAATATGCATCCAATCGCCGTTGACAGGGTCGGGCGCATCGGAAGTGAACCAGATCATCTGTGCCTTGTTCCCGACAGCAGCCAGATTTCCGCCGTTGATCGATAAGCCTGCCCTGTTGAATGTCCTGTAATCCCTGTCATGATGGAATTTGACGATAGTGCCAGGCTCGATCGTCAAGGTAACCCCTTCGTTGACGGTTACATAACAAGACACATAGATATTGCCTGACCATGTTTGGTCTTTGTTTATTTCGCCGCATTTTTCAGTGAAGGCGCATTCATTGGGGCAAGTCCAGCCGCAGTCAAGGCCCTGCTCTCCCTGGTTGTAAGTTTTATCCGTGCAATGTTCAGGTAGTGGAAGAATTAGCTTTTTTTGTTGTTCCTGTTCTTCTTGTTGTGGTTGGAATGGGGAAGTTTCTTCCTGTCGTTGAGGGATTAATGTCCCTTCTTGCTGAGGAGTTAAGGCCCCATCCTGTTGGGAGGATAAATTTCCTTGTTCTTGTGGTTGGGAAGATAATTCACTGTTTTGTTGAGCGCACCCCATAACGAGGATGGCTGCAATGAGAGCGATTAAAAGATAAAGTGTTTTCATGAAGCCTCGCCTAACAGATTTTTTGCGTTTTTGTAAGCAAACCTCTCTTGAACAGCCGGATCAAGATGCCCGATAAAATACCGGGTGTAATTGTTTAGCACTATCGCAACTTCAGGGTCAATTGACCATACCGAGCCTACACCCCTGTCTGTCCCCCACAAAACCTGGTTGGGATGGGTTTCAATAAAATCTTTCCATTTGGCAAGATCCTGTTTAAGCAACAGTCCATAATCATTGAAATGTGCAATGAATTCTTCCTTGCTGACATCCTGCCGCAGGAGATTGACATCCCCATACAACTCATCAATCCCGTAATACACATTAGGGTGGTTCTCTAAAATATCTGCAACATCATCCAATGTCTTATCGCACGAGCCGCAGTCAATGAGTTGGTCACCATGAAAAATAAACGTAATGCTAGGATTTGATTGTAAAGCTCTTTCAAAAGATTCTTTCTGGCCCTCCCCTAGATGGACATAGACGAGCAGATCAGATTTTTGCACCACCGGATAGATTTCCATCAGCCTTGGTGAATCCGGTGGAAGCGCAGGCGCGCCGCCGGGATGGCCATACAGCCCGATTTCCCCATAGCCCTTGAACAATCCTGGATACACCTGGAGCATACCTTCCAATTCCTTTGCATCGACGGTAGGATAGCCGTCGGGGTCGCCATCCCGGTCTGGCGGCATGATAAATGGGATAAACCTGCCCGGATATGCCTCCAGGATGCGCTTTACTATCTCCAAAGATTCATCCCGGATAGGATCCCATACCGCAAAGAAGGCAAAAGAGCTGTTGGTTTCTTCATAATCCATCATGCACACCCACTCAGCAATGCTCTGCTTTATCCCAAGATTACTGCCGGTATAAAACTCATCGGGAAACCCCGGCGCACCATCAGGCAGGCTCTGGATATGGATGTGGGTATCAATCATCGGACCTTTGTAGTATTTATCAGAAAAATTACGTTTTGGAGGTGCAGGGCAATTAATTTCTGCCAAAGCTTTTGCAAAGACCCTTTTCCAATGGCTGACAGAAATCTTCTCTTGTTCACTTTCCTTGCTTTCTTCCTGCGGAGAAATGCCAGCCGGATTATTGGTGTCTCCCTCGGTTGGTTGCGAATTTTCTGAAAGAGCGTTAGTCCCCTTGATTGATGTATCGGTTCCTTTGATTTGCGCATCGGATTCTTTGATTTGCGCAGGAATTTCTTGTTCTGAAGCCTCTGAAGAAGGTGTATCTGCCTCACCAGCTTTAGCTGCTTCCCTGTTGAGTTCAGGATTCTGTAATCTGCCAGGAGCGCAGCCAATAATGAAAATCAGGCCGGCGAGAAGTATTACCCCTATTACCTTTTTCACATCTAAGCCTTTTGCAATGCCCTATTTAAAGTTTCTTGGCCTATCTAACTACCACTTTAGGATAGTCACAAAACCGCAAGGTTTATATATAACCTATTTGTAACTCAGCAGTAGATATAAAAGGAAGGAAATGGCAAAAGGAATCATGGAACAGGAGATGGGAATGAGCGACGAAGACTTCGAGTTTGACGAAGTCAAGGGAGCCCACGGCAGGAAGCCGAAAATGAGCCTGCTGAACAAGAAGAAAGTCGGCTCTTACGAGATGGACGAGTTGTTTTTGGAGTTCTAGACAAAAAAAACAAAGTAAAAAGAGGGTGAAATGGATTACAAACAAAAGATGTTGGTAACGGGGGAAATTCTTGCCTCAGTCCTTGCTTATGTTTATCTAAAAGACAATAAACCAGGGAGTTATGCTCCAAATCCTAGAACTTCAGTAATTCAAACTGCATCCCGATGTAGTAATCAAAAAAAGGCTTCCCCAGTGCAAAAAGAAAATTGGGAGGGATTCTCCCTTGACCAGCTTGTGGACGCAGGGATTGAAGTTGAAAGCAATGGAAACCCAACCGCTGAACGCCTGGAAAGGCATCTGGAAAACACTTATTTTAAGGATGCTAAAGGCAACCCAATCAAAGGTGTCAGGAGTATAGGGTTAGGCCAGTTGTTGACGACTACGGCAATGGATTTGGAAAAGAGGCATCCTGAGCTTCCACGGCTTGGAGGGACTCTTGCCGAAGTTAAATCAAGCCTCCGCAATCCACAAACAAACAGGGAGTACACAAAAGCTCTGCTTCTGGAAGAGTTGGAATATTATCAAAACATCGACCATGCCTTTGCCGCCTATAACTCGGGCCATAAAAGGCCGGAATTTGCAAGGATTCAGGAGCGCCTCAATGACCTTTATGGGCTGCATCTTGTTACCAATGGATATTTAAAGAACAAAGCGAGTCAGGATGCGGTTAGGAAGTTCCAGAAAGACCATGGACTTAAAGTGGACGGAATAGTTGGGCCGATAACCTATGCAAAACTTCGGGAGGCCTGGAAGGAAAATTTCCCAGAAAAAAAAGACCTAACTGGGGCAATACCGGTAAATCCTTATACGCCTAATCATATACGAAAGGTCAGAAGGGTTTTGAAAAAAATCAAGGAAAAGAGGAATGCCAATAGAAATTTTTTAGAGATTGAAATAAGCGGATATAAGAGGAACAATCATCCATCCCGTAACAATGCCCAATTTAAGGTTGATGGAACTAGCAAGAGGAGAGCATTTTTAGGATGAGTCGTAAACCAAGGTGAGATTGGAAAGCAGTATGCTAATTTTTGCAGAATTCTGCAGAAGGTTATAAGGGGCGAGGGAGAAACTGGAAAAGTTATAACGGTGTAGGGAGAAGGATCATTTCCTGTTTCAGATATTCCCAATCCGTGTACCTTTGATAAAGAAAATTAAACCATAGGTGTTTTAACGAAGGTAATAAAGATGCAAATAGACTATAATCTTGAAAGGGGCAGGTACGGGAGATTGCACCAACTCCTGAAAGCCCAGCAGGCAACATCAAGAGGGCAGGAGCGAAAGGTTCCCTTGCACCAATGGATTAACCCAAAAACTGTAGATGATTCTAACTTTAAGAGTGATAAAGAAAGGCGCCGTGAAGAAAGATATCGAACCTTTAGGACGATTTTATTTTTTGCAGGACTAGCCTTATTGATAGAGAACACCCAAAATCCGGCTGGGTTAAGGCGTAAAGCACTTTACCGGCAGCCCCAAGGCAATTATGCCCCGGTTCAGCCTCCAAATACGGATGGCGGTGTGGAAACAATCATCAATGACCCTTCTCCGCCAATAATCCAGACTTCCCATGCAGAGCCAAGAGATGGTGGAGATGGCCTTGAGTATCAGATCCTTAAAGACAAGAGCGGCAATTTTTATGTTTCCTTTGGCGATGGCCTTTATCAGCTAAATTACTTAAGCCCCGTTCCCAAGAGATACACTATCATCGGTGGCCTGGCTGACAGCGGGATTGGAAATCGAAATATGGCTGAGGATGATCCGCTGGTGAGAGTGGTAAGGGATATCAACAAAAAATCCGGCTATTGGAATAAGTTCCCCCTATGGGGAGGACGAGCATTAATTTTAGAAAAAAAAGTTAATCTGCCTCTCACCTCCCTTGTGAAAGTGGATTATAGAGAAATTTCTCAAAGTTTACCAAAAGAATAAATTGGAACTCCCCAAAAAAAATCCGCAAAACACCTATCCCGCTATTATCTTTTTGAGCTCTTTGAGGTCATCGATAATAAAATCAGGCCTGGACTTCTTTAGCCTTGAGGTGGCATAAAAGCCGTTCTTAATCAACACAGACTTGATTCCCAATCTTTTTCCAATCTCTGATTCTTCCGGAGAATCACCGACGATGAGAACATCACTGGCCCGGTGATGCTTTTTCCTGATATACTCCCTGAGCTTTTGGAGCTTGTTTCTTTTTATCATGGAGGTGCCAGGCTTATCGTTCGCAAGAACATGGGCAATATATCTGCTGAGATTCAATCTTCTTAGCTGGAAAGCTATCCCTTTAACGGTATGGTTGCTTAGGATGATGCACCCGATTGAATGGGAATGCAGCCATGCAAGCAGCTGTTGAGCACCTTTTCTTGCTCGGCATGTTTTTGCAAGCTCTTCATAAAAAGAACTGAAAATCTCCCCTACCTGCTTATTATTTTTAAGCAACTGGCCTGTCTTGCATCCATGCCGGGCGTAAAAAGTATTAGAGGGGATGATGATTGTCTCCCGATAGGCTTTCAGGCTGACCGGACGCCCTCCGAAAGATTTGATCACATGATTATCTGCACCCATACAGGCATGTGTATCGGAAAAAAGAGTCCCATTCCAGTCAAATACAACTAATCTGATCATAAAGAGGATGTAATTGGGTTGCTATATAAAATTACCTTAATGCCTTCGAGAATAAGGGAGTAAATGGTGCTGTCATCAAAGAAGGAGTGGCAAAAAAAAGAACTGAGGAGGATAATGCACTGGAATTTCCAATCACCTCATAACTTATATGCGTCCTTCCTGTGCTTCACTGTCCTGATAGTAAGAAGATCTTCTTGCCGAGAGTAATCAACAAAGAGGCGATAATCTCCGACCCTGATTTTGTACCCTTCCCTCCCCACCAAAGTCTCCAAATAACGCTGAGGGTTATTTCTGACTTCAAGGTCAACCTTGCTGAAGATCCTCCGTGAAATTAGAGTCGGTAACTTCCGCAAGAACTCCCTTGCATGGGGATCCCAGATAATTTGAGCCATATCAACCAAATTCTTTTCTCATCTCTTCATGTGACACAAACGAAGAACGAGGGTTATGGCGAGATTTTTCTATCTCAAGGTCTGTTTCTGCAGATAATGGAAAGTCTTCTTCAACAATGGCCCTTAAGTGAAACATCTCTTCCTTAATCTCAATAAGATCGTTATGGATTTGCTCAAGAGTGACTGTTGCCATTTTGCTATACATGGATAAACAAAAAGTATATTTAAAACTATCGAAAAAATAGGGCACACCGGCATTTCTTCTCGGAAGAAACCAAAGAAATGCAAAGCATTTCTGGGGTGCTCAGAAACCTTTGGTTTCTGACATGAGCAAAGAAGGAGTGGCACTACAGTGCCACGGAAAAATCAAGAAAAGGAATAAATAATATGGGAAAATATGGGGCACCCCGGCATTTCTTCTCGGAAGAAATGAGCAAAGAAGGAGTGGCACTAAAGTGCCACGGAAAAAAAGATAAAAGATGGGGCACCGAGGACATTCAGCCAAAATAAAGATTATTCCTATCACAGCACTCCTGCTTACGGCGCAGGGTGAGGCATTTCCCCAAGGTAATGTGATAACCAAGTTACACTAGTGCCCCAATGGACAGGGAGAAAAACAATGGCATTATAAATCTTTACAATTTTATGGGAAAAACCCTTCCTTTTTTTCGGCGGGAAAAACCAAAGATGCAATTATCGGTTTTGGCAATACTCAGGATTTTACATTTGCCCTTGGACTTTTACATCTCCGCCAAAGTTACGAACACTGCCATTTTCACGAAAAACCCTTACAGGGATTTCCCCCGTCAACCGGTAGATAGCACTATCAGAGTGTGCGTAAATATTGCCCTTACGGTCAGTAAGGAAACCAGTGATGCCAAATGAGTTGTTGTACCTTCTTGGAGTAATGTCATTTCCTCCCAAAATATTTTCCGGGCTGGGGAATACATCAACATAATCTGGAGTTATGAGCGCCAATTCATCTGAGATCATGTATGGTCCGCCTTTGCCATTTAGCTTGTTCCAGGCAGAAGGGGATGCATTTCTAACCCTTTTCTCTAAATCAGATACTACCCATCCACTAGTTCTGCTCTCGGACAACAATGCCCTCCCATGGATTTGTGCAGAGTAATGAATAGGGTCGGGTAGTGCACTCCTTCCAACGAGATTAAGTTCTGGAAATTTGTATGCCAAAAATTCCCATCCAACCAGGGCAACAAGATAGTTTGGGCTTGCAATGAGTGAAGGATGCGAAGTGCTCAAACTAATAGGAAATTGCGTTAAACCCTCCAACCTTAATGGTTGTAGCGAATTATTTCTGCAATCAACTCTACTTGCAACAGCATTGCCCTCGCTATCAGGATAGACCATCACCGCAATGCCTTTCTCTTGATTTAATGCAGCAGCCTGATTATTTTTCTCATGCTCTGCGTCATGGTAATTCAGATTAACTACCTTGTTGCCCCACGCATCAACCGCAATGACCTCTTGCCTGCTAACAACATAAGTAGTTTCAGGTGTGACTGCAACATCCAATGCGGAGGGATACTTGCTGTTGAACAGGTGTGACCATATTTGCTTCTTATCAGCTAAGCTCCACGCTTCAACACAGAATAATCCACTCTCGCCCCTTCCAGGCATGTAATTCACTACACTCTCCCCCTGAATAAAAAAGGCGCCCTCCTCGACCCATAAATTCTCTCCGGAACTGCGCCTAATCCTTGATACCTCTCCTTTTCTTTCAGCATCTATCACCACATAGGAAGAAGAGCCACCACCATGATGCAGGTTCGCCACCAAATGGCCACTGCCAGTAAATCCAACAAACTGAGCAGGATGAGAGCCACAATGCTTTTCGCTTGGAGCTTTCCAAATAAGGTCAACGGAAAGTTCTAATTCTTCCTCTGCTGGATGTCTTATCCTGCGAACGGATGCCATAACATATGAGATTAATTGTTAATATAAAAATATTTATATCCTTGAGAAGATAATATAAGAATAATCTGGTATATGTATTGTTCTTAACCTGCTTTGCTCACATGCCCTTCTTTTCGCACCCTTATCACATTGTCCACAAAGCCCTCTATCTTCGCCTCATGGGACACTAAAATCACCTGCTCCATGCCTAGCCGGTCAAGGACAACCCTTACCCTGTCAAGCTGCTCGGAAGAAAATCCATCGGTAGGCTCGTCAAGGATGATGATGCTCTTTGTCTTTATCCCTGAAATCACATCATTGATGACTTTGTTCAATGCCAGCCTGTATGCCAGCGCAACTGCAGTCTTTTCTCCGCCGGACAGAGCCTCGACTTCTGCGTCAAAGCCATCCTGGATTATTGCAGGCGAGAACGAATCATCGAGCCTTGCCTGAAGCGCCTCATCCTCGATCAGCAAAGCCAGCCATTCCTGAAAAAGCATATTGAATTCGTTGTAGACCGACGCAAAGACGTGCTTTTCCATCGTCCCCATGAGGTTCAGAAAGAGCTCATCGATCCAGTATTTCAGCGCCTTGTTCTGCTGCAGCTGGAGTTTTGCCTGTTCCTTCCGCTCAATCTCAACCTTCAATGAGGCGATGCCTTTTGCCATCTCCTGCTTTCTTGCCTCATACTGCCTGATCTGGATTTCCAGGCTGTGCTCTTCCTCCAAAGCTTTCTGGTGCTCCTGCTTCCTGAGAGAATATGCATACTCAATATCAAGATAATTGCCGGCCTGGAGCGCCAGTGCTTTTTTCTCTTCCCCGGCCGACTCAATCTCTTTCTGCAGCGTTTCCTGTTCCTGCCCGAGCGCCGCTTTCCGTGATTCCTTTTCTTTGAGCATCTGCCTTTTTGCAAGCATCGCCTTGACTTCCAGCCCTTTTTCCCTCAGCGCCCCAAGCTCCTTCCTGAGGCTGTCCATCACTGATTTCAGATTATTTTCCTTCTCCCGCTGGGATGCCATCCCCTGCTCAAGCTCTCTGATAAGGCTGCTCTCCCTCTCAGCAATCGCAGCCTTATGGGAGTGGGCAACATTCTGGAGGCACAGAGGGCACTGGTCCAGCTTTAAGATATCGGACTGGACCTTGAGCGAATGGCTTTTTCTTGTATCTATCGACGCAAGAGCCCGGTTCAGGCTGATAATTTCCTGCTGGTGGCTGTGGAGCAACGCTTCCTTTTCGTTGATCGCGGTGATAAATTCCTGGAGATTTGGGATCTCTTTCTCCGCCAGTTCTTTTGCGAGCGCTTCGATCTCCGGGCTTATCCGCTCAATCTCCTTTTTTGCCCGCCTAAGCTGCTCCTGCCTTTCGGCAAGAAGGTATTCTTTTAATGCGATCTCCTTTTTCAGCCGCTGCGCTTCCCGGACTTTTTGCTCATAGGATTCAAGGCTTGCTTTTTTTTGCGCCGTCATCTCCTTCTTCGCGCTTAATGCAGGCAGCAAAGCCTCAATGTGCTGGGAGAGGCTCTTCAGCAGGGATTCTTTTTCCTGCAGCTCTTTCTGCTTCTCTTCAAAATCGGCAAGAAGCCCCTCGCAGAGCCTGAGCTTTTCCCTCAGAAGATCATTGGCAAATTTCGTATTTTCCTGAATCCTTTTGTATTTGTCGATATTAAATACTCTTCTCAAAGTATTCAGCCTCTCTTCTGCTTCCTCAAGGATGATCTGCTTCATCTCTTCCTGAGGAGTATAGACGGTAAACCTAAAAACCAGATCCTTGCTTTTTGACACAAGATCCTGGGGATAGCCAAGCAGGCTCAGGATGATTGATTTAAGCTCAACATGAGTCCCCTCTTTCTTCATTCCATCAATGATGATGAACCCTGCTTCCTGCTGGATGTCCTCTTTGCCCCTTTTCAGGGCCCGCTTGATGATGATCTCTTTTTTTTCAACAATAAATGCAAGCTCAACCTCCCCTTTTTGCTTTCCATGGCGCAGCAATGAAGAAGCAGAAAGCCCTTTCCTCCTGACGCCAAAAAGGGCAAATTCAATTGCCTGCAGGATGGTTGATTTCCCTGAGCCAATGTCGCCTGCAAGAAGGGTTGCGCCGGGTGGAAACTCTATTTGGGCAGATTCATACGAGCGGATGTTGGTAAGCTTAATTGATTTGATGAACATACATCAGGAAAGATTTGGCTGTTTATATGGATTGTTGTGATGGAAAATATCAAAGAAGAAACCGAGAAAGATGAGCATAAGCTTCCCGTAACAGCAAAGCAGCATTCTTAAAAATAGAATAGTGGCTGGCTTGCACCTTAATCTCCTTTGGCTCACCCCACGCCGCCCAAAGTCGTTTTGCCTCTCCATTGAGGACTACCTTATCATGAAGAGCTGTTATCATCAGGAGTCCGCCTTTTCTTGAAGAGTCAGCAAAAGTCAAAGGATCCACTGATTTCACTATCTCGCTAACAGTATCCCATGAAATACCTTGCTGTATAATATATCTCTTAAGATGTTTCGCAAGGGCATCGTCGGAATCCCTGATGAGCGCAGGAAGATTCCCGCCAGCCAACGCAAGGCAGGCGCACTGCAGCCTTTTATCTGCGCCATAAACTATGCTCCCAAACAAAGCGCCAATACTGATACCGCAGATGCCGACTTTTGAATAGCCTTCCGTTAGTAAGGTTGTTGCCAGGCTGCATGCTTCATTGACAGACTGCTGAAAGGTTTGCACCACTTGTTCCAATGTTGGGCGAAGATCCTCAAAGCCGCTGGCATCGGGAGGAAGCCTTCTGCCGCGCAAGGGCAGCTCGAGATCAACAGCATTGAGCCCATGAGAAGCGAGATATGATGCGATTAATTGAGCCACATTAAATCCCCGCCCCCTTGGGGGCAGCACGATAACAATTGCATCCTCTCCTGGCTTTTGAGGCGCTGGATCATAGCGATGATAGAGCCGAACATAACCAGTGCGATTTTCTTCAATAGGGGATTGTATTTCTGGCCTGTAAGTCCATTCCTCAACCTTAAGATCCTCCCTGATGCCTAGACTCATCCGCCCTAGGTTCGAAGCAGCTGATTGTAAACTCCAGGAAAATCCCCTCCCCCCACCCATGTTCTGCGCAGGAAAAGCGATGTCTCCCCGAGTTAGCACTTCCAGTGGTTGATTGCCGTCGTACATAAAACCCTTCTCTAGAAACAGCTAGAGGCTGCACCCTTTTTTAAAAGGTGATTCGGGCGCCCCTTTTTATGGTTATGGTTTCAACAAAGATATTGTTTGTTCGATAAGCCATCAATTCCTAAGCAAACCTTTAAATTAAAGTTTTTATTCCCTTAAGCTATGAAAGTAACCCCTTCTGATGACGGCACCTATTTCGTGGAGAGCAGCCGGAAAGAAAAACATTACGTCGTTGACCCAAAAGAGCCATCCTGCTCCTGCCCCCATTTCACCGTCACGATGAAGAAGAAGTTCGGCTGGTGCAAGCATATCAGGGCGGTTAAAGATTTTGCCGAGGGGAGGGATGAAGGGAATTACCAGAAGATTGTGGATTTTGTGAGGGAGAAAGGGAGCGTTGAGCTGTTGGAGCTTGAGAGATTGTTTAACAAGGAAGCGGTGGATGATTTGATCTGCCAGTCATTATTAAAGGAAGCAAGAGGGATTGTGCATCTTAGGAGATAAAATCACAATATTTTCGTAAATCAGAGTTTAACCCTAAGCATTGGAGGGAAGAATGAGTATAGACCAACATTATTTTATTAATTTGGCTTTAAAGGGCAAAAAACCGGGAACCATACATCTTTCAGTAGAGATTTTACCACCCGAAAGGGCTGCCCGGAAAAAAGTTCTGTATGATCAATTTTGCGCTTCATGGGATAGATTGGAAAGAGAAGTCCCGCCGCCAATAGATTGCGACCAACTGACATTTGATGAATATGCTGATCGCCGGATGAAATGGGAGCAACTTAACATATGGCCAGTTTTTACTCAAGAGCAAAGAATAGAAGGTGAAAGGCAAAGTTTCGTGGTCCCTGAAGGCAAATATCAAGTTGGCCAAATATTAGCAAAGCTTCCAGAAGGTGCTGTTCTTGAGAGTATCGTTGATTTGAAAAAAGAGAAATCCCCGTTAATTCGATAATCAAAAAAATAGTCTCCATCTTAAATTTGAATTCTCCGAAAGCTCAAGAAAAAGACAGCCCATACCACCTGAGGAAGCGGGTTATTTATGCCCGATAAAAACGCTGTAATTCCTCTCCCCCGGAACTTTGACATACTGCTCGATGCCCTTAAACCCGGCTTCTCTGCAGAACGACACCAGCTCGGCATGATCAATAAGATAGCTGTATGAGCGGTAGATTTTTTTCTCTCCCGTTGAAGGGAAAGCAAGGATGATAGACCATGTGCGTATCTTGTTTTTGGCGTCGTGCTGGACTGCCCACTCGATCTCAACATCGCCGTGCGCAGTTTTTACTGTCCCGATGATTTCTTTATGGGGCTTTTCATCTTTGCTGGTGACATCAAGATACAGCAGCCCTTTCGGCTTTAAGACTGCATAGAAATTTTTTATCGCCTTCTGTACCTCTTCCCTTGAGCGCTCAGGAACAATCCAATTCTGCTCCCAGGAAGCTGCATAAACCAGAGAATTTCCCCTGCAGTAGGCTGCGTCAAAGATGGGCTTGAAACTCTTGCTTAAATCCGACCACATGACGTGGGCCGTTGATATGGACAATCCTCTTTTTTTGGCGTTAAGCCTTATCTGCCTTATCATCTCACTGCTCTTGTCAGCCCCGGTCACATCAAATCCCCTGCTGAGCAGGTCCAAAGAAGGGAAGCCCGAGCCGCAGCCAGCATCCAAAATCTTTGAGCGTGAGGTAATGCCCCGTTGCCCGAGGATTGAAACAAGGCCTTTGAGGTATTCCTCTTGGTCATAAATCTTTTCCAGGCAGAAATCCCATACTTCAGGAAGGCTGTAGAAGATGCCGGATGGCTGTGCCATTTCTGCCAGAAATGACAAGGCACTTTTAAATATAGCGAAAGACACAAATATTTAGACAACAAACATGTCTTTTGCTATCACGAACGGACAACTATTTTTCAATAATTTTTGTCCGTAAGTATATTTCTTAACGGCCCTGCAACAATCCCCAAAATTAGCGCCCCGAAGCACTAAGAGCCTCACAAAATCTCTGATTCGCTAAGATCCCCTATACAATCTCCGATTCGGGGCATCTGCAAGGTTTAATGTTAATCTTGTTTCAAAGCTTCCAACCCTTCTTGGGCCATTTGATTCATAATCAGTTCCAATAAAATATTCTTGTGCAGCCTGAAGAGAGGAGCGAATTTTTTCCAAAGCTTCTCCAGAAAAATATTCCGGGAAGTCCAGTGCATAAATCACACAATTAGCCAGACCCATTTGCAAGTGATTAACTTGGGTAAGGCTTTCAGTGTTTTTATCTCCCGCCATCATTTTTATCAAGGCATCCTCGATAGCCACCACTAATCCACCAAGCATTTCAACAGTTTTGGCGTGTCCCAACCTTTGATGTATCTGGTTTATTACTAAATCACCGCCTTTTATTTTCATCCCACTATCCTCCTTTTCAGCCCCTCAATCACCTCAACCGGTGTCGGGTCTATCCTGTATTTCAGCGCAAGATAATAGGAAGCGTAATCCCCAAGATAGATTGTTGAAAAAGCCCTTGCTAAAAAGCCATCTCCTTTGACATTGACTTCGATGACATCCGTTGTCTCTTCCATAATCTCTTTGCACACATCCATTCTTTTCTGAATTCGCGGATTATCATGCTTGTCGCGGATAAGGATAGAAACAAATTTCTTTTTCTCGATGTTGGGAAAGCAGGCAATCTCGTTGTGGTTCATCTCAGAAAAGATGCTGTAAAAGGCCTGATGCTTTGCGTTTTCATTGATTTGGGTTTTCCACCTCATCGCAACTGGCGCAAGCGCCTCTGAAGCATAGATGACAGGAATCTTGCCGGCCATTGTTGCAGCTATCTGCTGCGCTTCTTCCTTGATGGCATCCTGTTTCCTGAGGAGGGAAAGCATCTCATTGAGCTCATCATTTGCGACTTCCAGCAGCCCGGAATTGTAGAGCACGCCCACCATGGGGAAGAACACATACCCCAGCGCCGCCCTTGGCTGGATGCCTGATGGTATCCTGATCACTTTTTCACATTCCTGCGCAAGCTTCCCGCCGGAAGTTATCCCGATGATCTGCGCTTTCCTCTGCTTCGCCTCTTCAAAAGCAGATAATGTCTCCTCAGTATTGCCCGAGTAAGAGACAGCAAAGACCAGGCCGTATTCATCAACAAACTTAGGAAGTGAATAATCCCTCACGACGAAGACGGGAAGTTTTGTTGTTGCTGCAAAAGCTTTCAACAGATCCCCCCCAACAGCAGATCCCCCCATGCCGCAGACGATGATGGAAGAAACCTCTTTGCCCGCCACCATCCCTTTAGGCAGAGAAAGCGCATTTTTGCATTGATCAGGAAAACCGTCAAGGGCTCTCAGCATATTGGACTGGTCAATCGCCATCCCCGCAGAAAAGCCCCTTTGCTATAAATAACTTTTCTTTTTTGTCAAAAAAAGTGTTCGAAAGAAATCTCGCCACCATAGGTTAGGGCAGTTGATAGAGTTGGATACAAAGAAACCGCTTCATTATCAAAGAATCATTTTTTCTTTTTGTGATAGTGCTTCACGATAAAGGCCATGACGGCAATGACCATCAGCAGCGCAAGGAATCCGCTTTGAGTCCCCCGGGCATAGCCGGTGATAGCCGCTCCCGTAGGCATAGCAGCCTGCCGTGGAGGCAGGTCCACCCTGACTTTTCCCCTCACACCATAGATCGCATCGACGCAGGTATACAATCCGGGAGAGCTGAAAGAATGCACAGTTTTCATCCCTGGCATCATATCTTCGCCCTGGAATACTCTCTTCCCTTCCTTATAGCAGCTGATCAGGTGCCGTCTTGCATCATTCGATGTCCACGTCACTTCCCTGTTCATGAGAACAGCCGCGATCGAAGGCGCAAACTCATTCTCAAAAGTTTTAATGGTCATGCCCTCTTCCTGAGGAATGTTCGCAGGCAAAGGCTCTATCTCACCGACCTCGAGCTGAGGAAGAGGTTCGCCTAAACTCCCCTGTTCCGTGCTGCCCCCAGTATCAGTCTGTTCCGAAAGCTGGCCATCAGAAGGCGAAGGGAGTTCTGTTGGAGAGCCGCTGTTATCCTGAGTGTTAAGGCTGCACCCTGTAAAAACAGCTAAAAGGACAACCGCCAGAAATGCAAAACGGAAATTCATATATCAATTTTTGTAAAAGAACTATTTAAATGTATCTAAAATTTTCCCGGATTCAGGCCAGCGATGGATGCCTCCAGACAGCCATACAGTCATCGTATATGCCATGAATCAACAGGTTTTTAAACAGCCTCAGGATTCTCAGTCACATAACATTGAAGGGATGTGGGTAGTTGCTTACCTGAACCTTGAAATAAGGAAGAATAATATTGAAAAGAAAAGACCGACAGCAAGAGGCTTAGAAATGGCCATGTTGGTTTTATGATGGAGGCTGCGATGGGAATGTATCAGTATGTGAGGGAAGCGTGGAAGAATCCGCGCGAAAGCTTAGGGCAGGTCTGGAAAGACAGGATGGCTGCATGGGCAGAAGGTCCCAGTATCATCAGAGTTGAAAAGCCAACAAGAATCGACAGGGCTCGTTCTCTTGGATATAAAGCGAAACAGGGGTATGTTGTTGTCCGTGTCAAGCTGCTCAGGCAGGGCCGCATGAGGCCGAAGTTTGCCGGCGGCAGGAAGCCAAAGACCATGCGCAGGAAGAAAGTCCTTGGGATGAGCTTCCCATGGATCGCAGAGCAGCGCGCAGAAAAAGCGTTTGTGAACTGCACGGCGCTGAACAGCTACTATGTCGGTGAAACTGGCCAGTATATGTGGTATGAAGTTGTCATGGTTGACAGGGACCATCCCTCAATCAGGGCAGATCCCAACATAAACTGGATATGCAGCGTCCATGGAAGGGCATTGCGGGGCCTCACCAGCAGCGCAAGGAAGTCTCAGGTAAAAAAATTCCATTAGAAGTTTTCCCCATCTGATGCCTGTCTAAAAATCCCTCTGGAATTTTCCCTATTTTGATATTGGCCAGAGGCGGCTGCTCAGATAATCAAAAAACGCAAGTTTTAAATATCCGGAACCTGAAGAAAGCAGTTGATGGTAAAAGAGAGTGAGATAAGAAATTATCTTATCATTCTTGCAGTCGGTGTTGCTGTCGGGTTTTCCCTGAGCAGCCTTAAGATAAGTGTGACAGGCGGGGCGTTTCTCTGCAGCAGTTCAGACCCGTCATGCTCTTGCTCTTATGTGGAAGTCCCCTATGGTTCAGGTTCAGGAACATATGACTGCCAGCCCTCTGGCCCAAACGTCAATCATTTAGCTTCTATTTCAAAAAAAGTTGGTTATCCTGTAGTGAATGTTGGAGGCTATCCCTGGTGCATAGCTTCTCATGGATATATGGGTTTTCCCGGAGCTGATGGAAATTATAATTATGCCTGCCCCCAGGATCCGAGCCAGAAACCCCCAATATGCGGAGACAGCGCCTGCAATGGCGGTGAAACTCAGGCTACCTGCCCAAGAGATTGCGGCACCCTTTGCGGAAATGCGATTTGCGATGCAGCAGAAAATATCCAAAACTGCCCGGGCGACTGCCAGGCCCCTCCTGTTTGCGGCAACAGCCAATGCGAACAGGGAGAATCAACAGGCTGTCCGGTTGATTGCGGAAGCGTCCCTCCTCCAAGCTCAGGATATTGCGGAGACGGAGCATGCCAGTCATCAGAGACTCCGTCAAGCTGCCCCTATGATTGTGGGAGCGTTCCTCCGCTGGCAGGCTCAGGATACTGCGGAGATGGAGCGTGCCAGCCGGCAGCAGAAGACTCAGCAAATTGCCCTATTGATTGTGGAAGCGCTCCTCCACCAACCTCACCCCCCTCCGGAGGATGCAACTTCAACGGCCTTTGCGAGGCTGGAGAAACAACCTATTCCTGCATGGCTGACTGCGGGCAGTCTCCGCCTCCAAACTCCTGCAATGCAAATTATATATGTGAATCTGGCGAATCCTCAATGACATGCCCATCTGACTGCGGACAGTCTCCGCCTCCAGGCTCAGGATATTGCGGGGATGGTTCCTGTGATAATGGAGAATCAACAACTTCTTGCCCATCTGACTGCGGACCGCCCTATTGTAATTATAACGGAATTTGTGAGATCGCGATGGGTGAATCAGCCAATTCCTGCCCATCTGACTGCGGACAGTCTCCCCCTCCGACAAGTTCGGGATACTGCGGGGATGGAGCATGCTATTCGCCGGAGACCCAGTCAAACTGCCCAGGAGACTGCGGAACTGCTCCGCCGCCAGGCGGTTCAAAGCCGATTTGCGGCAATGGAATTTGTGAGCCGGAAGAAACAACATCTTACTCTCCCTGCGCTTCAGACTGCGCATTGATGGCAGGCAACCCCCCGGGATCGGACGACACAGTTTAGGGGAGCTATATACAATCTCGCAAATGTTCAATAATAAACGAGATTTTCTGTTATAGTAAATCGCACAAATATTTGAACATTTGGAAATGCGATTTACTGTACTAGCAAATCTCGCAAATGTTCAATAATAAACGAGATTTGCTGTTAGCCCGCAGTTTTGGCCCCCTTCACTTCTGCCAAAGTTCTATAAACTTCTTCCATTGACTGCATCAAAAATTTATTTGGAGTGTAGCCAAACTTTTCCATGTATATTTTTGCTCTTTCGAGATGCTCAATCCCCCCTCTTCGCGACTCAAACTGAGAAACCCCCAGCACAAGAAGCGCCTCAACCGCAACATCTTTAATCCCTGCAGGCTCAGCCGTTTGCAATGCAGCCGCCGCAGAGGCCTCTGCCCCAATAAAATTTCTGTCCCGGAGATGCATCTCCGAAAGATTATTCAGGGCATAAGCTTTGACGGCCACCCTGTTGGGATCGTATTTCAGGAGAAGATTTCCGATATGCAGCCCTATTTGTTCCAGGACACTTTTGGACTGGCCATATTTTCCCAATGCGGAAAGGCAGTATCCTCTCCCGCAGGCAACAATCCCAAACTCCTCCAGCGCAGAAATAGTTTTCCCGTCGAGGGATTCAGGACTCTCCTGCATGGGGTTAAAGTTCAACAGCCCAAGAAATATTCTTTCAGCGTTATCGTATTCATGCTGCGCAGCCACCGCAAGTGAGTCATCCTGCTGGGCATTGTGCCTGAAGAGCATAACCATCCCAAGATTATTCCTCAACTTTGCTTCTTCGATAGAGTTTTCTTTTACATGACGGAGCGCTGCGGTGAATTTTTCTTCAGCTAGCCCGTATTCTCCGGACTCATGATGGATAAACCCCCAGTTCAGGTCAAGGATATAATCCAGGCGGTTTGCTAATGGCTCAACTTCAATCCTCCTTCCGTCTTGGGCTTGGATAACCATGCCACCTCTACGGGCAGCAATCTGCCGCAAAGGCTCATTAAATCTGCCCCAATACTCTGAAAAAGTCTCCCAAATATTTTTGCCTTCGCCGAGCAGCATAGCGATATTCCTGCTCCTCCTCATTGCCTGAAAACACTTTGACGCGTTTGAGGCAAACTCATAGAACGTTGCAATATCCCGTTCAGAAATATTTTGATAATTCTCCCTTTGGAATAGCTCATCCCCCATAATCTCTTTGTTTATCCCAAGGAAAAACTCTGCCCCTTCATCCAGGTTAAAAGATTCTGAAAATCGGGGAAAGGAAAGTATAAACTCAGTCCCTTGGCTGCCGGTGGAGATCTCAACCTTTCCGCGGTGCTTTTTAACGAGCTGATGCACGGTAAATATCCCAAGTCCCGTGCCGTAAGGCTTTCCAAAGGTTGTGTATGCTTTGCCCCTCCCTAACTCACCATGAAGATCCCTCCCCTCCACAGAAGGGATTCCTCCGGCAACATTATCGCTGATATGCAGCCTGATCATCTTTTCATCATAATCCAAAGAGAGAGTAACCTCCTTATTTTCCTGGTCTGCATAAGCCTCAATGGAGTTGGTCACCAGATTGAGAATGCAGCGAAGGACGCTTTCTCTGTGGCGAAAAGTAAAAGGGATTTCATACGAAGCACGCCCAGGAAGCCCAGAAAACTTAGAAAGCCCAGAGGAATCCTGTGCAAGCATCCCTGCCCCCGCATCAAATATTACCATAACCCCCCTATCCATTGCCAAAGGCTTGAGTTCTGTTATAGCGCTTTCAATGATCCCTTCCATGCCCCCATAAGTTGGGATGAAGCCAATATGGGACTGCCTGAGATGGCCAACCATCGCTTTGAAGGTTCCAATTTCCTCGTGGGTAGCAGTTATCTCGGTCCCACCACCGGCAGAAGCCCCTTCCAGTTTGAGCCTGCGGTTAATCTCAGAGATTTTCGACTCCAAAGTTGCAGTTTCATCAAGGATGTTCTTCATCGCCTGCTCGCATTTATCGTTGAACGCCGCCCTCGCATCCGCAAGATATTCTTCAAAATGAGAGATTCTCTCACGAAGAGAGGAGTGATGAGATGAAGAAGGAGGAGAATGGAGAGGAGAATCATGGAGGGGGGAAGAATCGTAGGGATGAAGAGAATCATGGGAATGGGAAGAATCGGGGGGGGAAAGAGAATCATGGGAATGAAATAAATCATAGGGGGGAGGAGAATGAAAAGAATTAGGAGAATTGGGTAGATGAGGGAAATTCTCACCATCATTCTTCGCCTGCGCAGAATAAGGAACCTCCTGATGCCTCTGATACAAAGAATTTATCGCCCCGCTTATTTTTCTGAGTTGGGAATCAACATCTTCAAAATCCCCATCGGGAACCGTATCGCCGATACGCCTTGCAATGGGTATGTAGAGCTTGAGGATGTCATGCAGAATCATGTTTACTTTCACAATTTCGGTTATATCCTCGATAAGGTGCCTCGATAAGCTCAAAAGCTCAGCAGGAACATCCTGGCTGTGTTTTCCCCCGGGTGAGGCAAGAAGAATGAAACCGCTGCTCTGGTAGCCGTCAAACAGAGGGTATGCTGTTCCCCCCATCGCTATCCCATCAATTTCCCTAAAATCGCCGGAAAACGGCTGGGCGCATAATGCCGAGCCTGCCTGCCCTGCTAATCCATCAAAAGGCAGTGTATTCCCGCGCTCTCTTGAAGCCCGGCTCCCGTCAGGATCATCACTGTAGGCTGAACCCCTGATAAATGCCGAAGTCTCGCCCGTCTTCCCGGCAGCCACCACATAGCAAGCTCCGGTCTTTTCAAGAAGATATCTGCAGATGATGTCAAGCGCTTTTTCACGCTTTGCCGCAGATGCCCGGATATGGGTGGAAGTCTCTTGAGCCTCAAAGACGGGGCTCAGCCTGCTGAGAAGTGTTTCAAGGTTTACTGCCATGAGCTGGAATTAATCCTTTTCCAAAATAGTGCAAGAGATGGATGACAAGCCCTGCCTGATTGTTTATAGTATGATGTCCCCTAACGGAACCTCTTGATTTAGAAATGTATTCATCAGTATCAATTGGGCTGTTTGAGGGTAATTCCCGCCGCGCTGCTCTTAAGGATTCTCCAAGAACGCTCTTGTCTACAACGAAGACATTCTCTTGGCATTGGGAGGCGCGCAAAAAAGCTTCAAGATTTCGCAGTTTCCCATGGTTAAGGTCTTCCCCCCCGTGGCTTGAAAAGAAAATTTGGTAGATTTGCCTGAGGGAGGGAACCTTTTCTTTTAAAGCACTCCACATTATCTGAGCAGCAAAAGCATAGTCATAGCCGTTAGGGCCTCCAAAGGAAGTAAAACCCCCCCAGTCAGGGATAATTTGATCAGAATTCTCAACTATTCCAGCCAGGTTCCTCTTAACCTCGCCTTGGGCAGTTTCATCTGGATATTTTTGGTTTCGAATATCTAAATCTGTAACGAGTAAATCAGTTTGGTCAGGAAGGTCAGCATTTGGATTTCTAATTAAATATCGCGCTTTCGCCGCTACAAGGCCGGTCGAATAGATTTGAAGGGCAAGAGGAACTGAAGAAGCTGATTTCGGTTGGATTTCAAGGCGATATAATCTTGGGTCTTTATCAGAATATTCATTGATAAGTCTTGCCGCATCAGTTATGCATTGTATTTGTGCATCTCTTCCAGCTGCATCATCATCAAGCCCAAGAACACGGACTATTCTGGATCTTCTCCTATCCCCATTGGCTTGCACGGCATTGACTCCTGCCGCGCTGCCCTTTCCCCCGTTGCTCACATCCATAGTACCACTTAAAAGTTTGGAATAGAGTAGAGCTTAAAAAGATTATTGTGCTGCAGGCATCATAAGAAAACCAATAAACAAAAACCCAAAGGCAAAGACCAATGGGTAAACACTAAGGGGCAAAAGGATAAACAAGATAGAAGGAACAAGATAGAAGGAACAAAAGAGAAAAAAAGAAATTTCTTACCTAAGAAGATTACTCCTCTTTCCTGACGATGATTGGTTCCTTATCGTTGGAAGCCAAAGGCTTGTTTTTCTCCCTGAATTTCCGATAGGCATTAGATATGCTGTCCCTCCAGATAAACGTAAGGATTCCTGCAAGGATAACCGAAAACAGCGCTGCAGAGGTCACCGGGCTTTTCATGGCGCGGCTGCTTTCCGCTACGACCCTTCCGGTAAGATCGCCAAGGCCCTGCAATGTCCTCGTCATAAAAGGCCTCTGGTCTTCGGTGATTTCGATGCTCGACGATGCCAGGATAGCATTATCGGAACTGTTTCCGGGAATCTCAGCTATGCCGCCGGCATCGCCCACTCCCGGGGCAGAAGCCGTTTCAGCAGGAGCAGTTTGCTCTGCAGGCTTCTCGACAATTTTCTCGACAATCACCTCTTTGGTGACCACGACAGTATAATTTCCCTGGGGGAGCTCTTCAGAAAGGTTAAAAGAAGCCTCTTCACCGACATCAAGCTTGACTTTCTTGTTCAGGACAAATGATTCATTTCCTTTTTCAAGGTAGATGACAGTTTTGTTGTTGTAGAACATATTTCCGATATTCCTGACAATAACAGTATTGCCGCGGATATCTGCTTCAACTTCGTATGTGGGCAAAATAGTTATGTTCTCTTCTTTCACCAATACCCCGCTTGCAGTCCTGAGCGAATAAGGCCCCGGAGCAAGCGACTGGTTAAACAGGTAGGCATAAGCGGTTTCAGACGGGATAGTTGCTGAAAAAAGGGAGATATCAGACAGGAGGAACCTGATAAGGCTCAGGGAAATATTGACATCGCCTGCCATCGTATCATTTGCCTGGTCATACAGCGCCGGAGTTACCTCAAGAGTTTCCCTTGGCTTGAACGCTTTCTTGTTCAGCGCCTGCTCCAGCGTTGTCAGCACAGGCAGCACCGTTATGTCTTTCCCTTCAGTATGGGTATTTCCAAATGAATCGTTGACCGTTATCAGCAGGGTATGCGGGCCTGATTTGATGGAATTTCCAAGAGTGAGAGTATAAGAAAAATCACTTCCCTCAAGCGAAGCAGTGTAGATCATATCTTGGAATGAGACCCTCAGGCCTCCTTTGCTTATGGCGCTATGCTGTCTTTTGGCATTCCCCGTCACTAAAATACCCTCGCCGGGCTTTGCAGCAGATTTGTCAGTATCAAACGAAAGTGTAAGGAGATTGCTGATAAGAAACTCATTTGAAGACACGCCGGCGATAAAATCCCCTTTAAGAGACTCAACATCAACCCTGATAGAGCAGACGCCCTCGGAAAATGCCTGCAGGGGCGGTGCTGTGAACTCTGATTTCTTCCCGCCCTCCAGCGCTGCCGGAAAGACAAAATAGAGCAGCTCTTTTTGGGGGCAGATTAAGCTTGCCTTGACAAGCGCATCATCGGATTCAGAGGGGATTACTGAAAAACTCAGAGGCATCATCTCGCCGAGATTAAACCTGTCGAGCACAGAAGTGATAGCTACAGTGGCGCTATTCACAGCAAGGCTTTCGTTGATGCTTTCATTTTCTTCAGAAAAAGCCGCAGGAGCCAGTAAGGCAAACATCACTATGAGTTTCCAAAACAATCCGGGTTTCATCAGCTGAGCCTCTTGTCAACTTCTTCTGCGACATCCTTCAGATCTTCAAAGGCGCGCGCCATATCCTTGGCAACTTCCTCTATTAAGCCGCTCAAAGATGGCACCCTTAATAAATATTTTCTTCCTTCATGGATCACCATGCCTGTTTCAAGCAGCCTGTTGAGGTGATGGACAACTGTTCCCCGGGTGAGATGAAGGCGCCCCGCAAGGCCGTCAGAGCTTATCGGCTGCCTTTTTTTTGTCATCTTCAGCAATTCGATAAATACCCTGTAGCAGGATTTGTCCCTGTCCCTCTCATTGAACAGCCCGAGAGAATCTCCCAGCCATTGCAGCTCATGGTTGATGTTGCGCTCTTCAGGCTTCCTCATCCTGACAATCGTCACGCGCTGCTGAAAATGATAACCCATAATGGCACAGCAGCGATTGCGATTTATAAACATTATGGTTAAGGGGATTGCATGATGCCGGACAAAGTATATACTCTAGAATAGAAATGTTTATAAATAGGTCTATGTTAACATTGTTTCGTTGACGCTAAGTCAACAGAATTATTCAACGGGATTATTCAACGGGATTATTCAACGGGATTATAGCACTATCAAGTATCGTTTTTCAAGGCGCCATGAAACAGGAAAAAAAAGAGCAAAAACCGCCAGTGCCTGAGAGCCATCCAAAAAGAGATGAAAGGGATGACAGAGATGAAACCAGCTCAGGCAGGGAAGCTGGCAAAGAAGGCTATGAAAAAACGCTGAAGGGCGGTAGCAAGGAAGATGATAGCAAAGAAAATGGTAACGAAGAAAATAATAACAAAAAATATGATAACAAAGAAAATAATAACAAAGAATCTGATATCAAAGAACAGAAGATCGCCGATTTGACTGAGTCGCTCCAGAGGCTCCAGGCCGAGTTTGAGAATTACAAAAAATATGTTCAAAGGCAGCAGCAGGAAATAGGGAAATATTCCAGGGCTGATGTGCTCGAAAAAATACTGCCCATTGTTGATTCGTTTACCATGGCTTTGCAGCATACCGCCAGCAGGGAAGAGTTCATCAAAGGGATGGAGCTGCTGTACAGCCAGTTATGGAGTATGCTTGAGCAGGAGGGTGTAAGGCCGATAGAATGCGCAGGCAAAAAAGTTGACCCTTTTACCCAGGATGTCCTTTTAGTCCAAGAGGATGAAGGCCCTGAAGATGTGGTCTTAGAGGAGCTCCAAAAAGGATATATGCTCAATGACAAAGTCCTGAGGCATGCAAAAGTGAAGATAAGCAAAAAAAGCTCAAAGCCGGGAAATGCCGGCAATAAGAGTTCAGGCAATAACGAATGAGGTGAGGGGTTAAATGGTAGACGAAAAAATCAACATGAGCATCAACGACGGCGAGGCATTTTTTGCCCACGAGCTGAGCATCAATTTCAATCCCCTGCAGTTTGTTTTCGACTTTAAGAGCGTCACCCCAAGGGTGGATGCAAGAAGCAAAGACCGTGCTTCAATCTGCCTCAGGCATAATGTAGTTTTGCTTGATCCCTTCCACACAAAAAAAGTCTATGAGCTTTTAGGCAATGTCCTCAAGCGCTATGAAAAGGAGTTCGGCAGGATTGAAAAGCCAAAGGCTCTGCAGGTGCTGGAGAAGAAAAGCAAGAAAGAGATGAAAGCCCATGAGGAAGAGAAGATTGAAGCTCCGAGCTACATAAGCTAGTGGAGATGGCGGATAAATTAATTGCATTAGAAAATCCCAACAATACAGGGCTCGACGGTCAAAATTCCTTTGAGAAATTTTGCCCTGCTCGGGGACTCCGTAGGAGCCAACCCTCCCCCTCGCCTCGCCGATATTGTTGGGATTTTCGAGGAAAAAACACCTCAATAGGGGTTATTGACAGAAGCCTGATTCATACGAGGAAGTTATGACAAAAAAAGCACATAAAGAATAAAACATAAAAAAAGAGCGCATAAAGAACATAAAAAAACAAACAACGGTGAAACACAATGGCAAAAAAAGAAAAGATAATCGGGATTGATTTGGGAACATCAAACAGCGCTGCATCAGTGCTGCAGGCAGGGAAGCCGGTGATAGTCCCTTCTGCTGAAGGGACAAGCCAGTACGGAAAGGCATTTCCCAGCGTTGTTGCGTTCGCCAAGGATGGCCAGCTGTTAGTAGGCGAGCCCGCAAGAAGGCAGGCTGTCAGCAATCCTGAAAAGACCATTTTTGCTGCAAAGCGCAAGATGGGCACTTCATTCAAATACAGCATCGACGGAAAAGAATACACCCCGCAGCAGATCTCTGCCTTTATCCTGCAGAAGATCAAGAAAGATTCTGAAGAGTTTATCAGCGAGCAGGTCAATAAAGCAGTCATCACGGTGCCGGCTTACTTTGATGACAACCAGAGGCAGGCAACTAAAGATGCAGGAGAGATTGCTGGATTGGAAGTAGTCAGGATTATCAATGAGCCTACTGCTGCGTGCCTTGCATTCGGGCTCGATAAGGCTGACCAGGAGCTGAAGATCCTAGTTTTTGACCTTGGCGGCGGGACGTTAGACTGCACTGTCATGGATTTCAGCCAGGGCGTTTTTGAAGTTAAGGCAACGTCCGGGGACACCCAGCTGGGCGGAACCGATATGGACAGCTCCATCATCAAATTTATCGCTGATGATTTTAAGAGGAAAAACGGCGTTGACCTGAACGAAGATGAAACTGCAATGCAGCGGCTTCGGGAAGCGGGGGAGAAGGCAAAGATTGAGTTGAGCACAACGATGGAGACTGAGATCAACCTGCCTTTCCTGACGGAAAAAGACGGGACCCCTATCCATCTGAAGATGACATTCAGCCGGGCAAAGCTTGAGGAGATCATCGAGCCTATCATCCGGAAATGCGAAAAGCCGCTGAAGCAGGCGATGGACGATGCGAAATTAAAGCCCTCGCAGATTGACAAGATAATTCTTGTAGGCGGCCCGACAAGGATGCCTATCGTGAAAAAATTTGTTGAGGATTTCACCGGGAAGAAAGCTGAGCGAGGCGTTGACCCGATGGAATGTGTGGCGCAGGGAGCAGCCATCCAGGGCGGTGTGCTTGCCGGCGAAGTCAAGGACATCCTCCTGTTGGATGTCACCCCGCTTACCCTTGGGATTGAAACACTTGGAGGTGTGCTGACTGCCCTGATTCCCAGGAACACCACAATTCCAACGAAGAAAAGCCAGACATTTTCAACTGCATCTGACAGCCAGACTGCGGTAACTATCAACGTCCTCCAGGGAGAAAGGCCTATGGCGGCAGACAACAAGTCATTGGGAAGGTTTGACCTCATCGGCATCCCTCCTGCGCCAAGGGGGATCCCCCAGATTGATGTTGCGTTCGACATTGATGCAAATGGCATTGTCCATGTGACGGCAAAGGACTTAGGCACCGGGAAAGAGCAGAGCATCAAGATAACTGCTACCCAGAAATTGAACAAGGAAGAAGTCGAGAGGATGAAGGCAGAGGCTGAAAAGTTCGCTGAATCCGACAAGAAGAAGAAAGAAGAAGTTGAAGCCATCAACCAGGCAGAGACTCTTGTCTATTCGACAGAAAGATTGTTCAAGGACCTTGAAGGGAAAGCTGATGCAAAAGAGCTTGAGACCGTCAGGGGAAAGATCATGGAGCTGAAGGAGCTCCTGAAGCCAGCATCCAAGGACGCTGCCGCCATCAAGAAAAAGATGGACGAAGTCAATGAGTTAGTGCAGAAGATGTCCACCGAGCTGTACAAGAAAGCCGCCGAAGAGCAGGCAAAGAAACAGTCTGCCGGGGCAGGAGCAGCTGGAGCGGCAGGAGGCCCAGGAAGAGCAGGCAGCGAGGAAGAAAGAGCAGGCGGAGCAGCAGGCCCCGATGCAAACGCCGATGCAGGCCCCGGAAATGCAGGCGCTCCAGGCGATGACAATATAGTCGATGCCGAAGTTGTTGACGAGGAGAAAGGAGATAAGAAAAAGAAGAAAAAATAGTCTGATGAAGAGTAAAGGTATTCATCCCGCAAAGTTCAAAATAGAAGGGATACTCAAATCAAGTATAGTTTATAGAAAATTTCAACAACATTGGCGAGCCGAGCCGGGGGTCGCCCCCGTCGGGGTGGCGAGGAGGGCAAATTTTTCTGAGAAAAAAATTTGACCGTCGAGCCCTGTGTTGTTGTTGAAATTTTCGCGCATTGCAGCCTATCGGATAAGGCACTAGTCAGATGATGACAAAGACTTTGCAGCCTACCATATACTGCACCAGGTAAGATAGATGCAGAAACATAGCAGCCTATCAAACAGTTGTTTATTAGTATAGATAATGGCAAGAAAGCAAATGAATATATAGCGATGATGAGAAACGCGCCCAGTATGACCAGTATGGGGATGCTGACACATTCAAGAAGGCTTCCGGCTTTTCTGGATTCGACCCGGGAGCGTTCGGCGGATTTGATTTTTCTGATTTTGCTTCGTTTGATTTCGGCGATATCTTTGACAGGTTTTTCGGCGGCGGAGGCGGAGGGGGCAGCCAGGGATTTGGCAGGCGGGGAAGAAGGGCTTCCCGCGGCAATGACCTCCGGTATGATATGGAAATTACCCTCGAAGAAGCGGCGTTTGGCGTTGAAAAAGAGATAACAATCCCGAGAAATGAGCAGTGCCCTGACTGCAAAGGAAGCGGCGCAGCTGATGAAGACAGCATATCAACATGCCCTGACTGCAATGGCTCGGGCTATGTGCGCAGGACTCAAAGGACGCATTTTGGAATTTTCTCAACTTCCGGGCCGTGCGGAAAGTGCCGTGGAGAGGGGAAATACATCAAGGAAGAATGCAAAGAATGCGACGGCACTGGATTGGTGCACACAAGAAAAAAGATCACGCTGAAGATCCCTCCCGGAGCGGAAGAGGGAACAAATCTCCGCATCGCAGGCGCAGGTGAAGCAGGCGAGCGTGGAGGCACCCAAGGCGACCTCTACATCGTGCTGCATATGAAACAGCATCCCGTCTTTGAAAGGGAAGGTGATGACATCCACGCCAAAGTCAAGCTCCCCTTCACCGTCGCAGCGCTCGGCGGAGAGATTGATGTCCCGACGCTGGAAGGCAAAGCAAGGCTGAAGATCCCCCCGGGAACGCAGTCAAACACCGTCCTCAGGATGCGGGAAAAAGGGATACCCTACCTGCACAACCATGGAAGAGGCGATGAATTGGTTGAAGTGGTGATTGAGGTGCCTGATCACCTGACCAAAAAGCAGAAAAAACTGCTTGAGGATTTTGCCAAAGAGGGCAGCAAAGGTATTTTGGGGAAGGTATTTGGTTGATGTTTTCTAGTTTATAGGGGAGAACATTAATTTTCGCATATTTCTTCAAGAAATGCTTTGCATTTTTTTGAAAGCAAGTGACTTTTTGCATGTAACTAAAATTAGGATTATCAAATTCACTTGCCGTCAATAGACTTTTATGTAAAGATTTGGGCGAGTTTTCGAAGTGTTGGAAAGAAAAAGTAAATTTTTTCAACAACATTTATATAGAAGCAGAGAATATATTTTTTCTAGAAATATTTTTTGGGAAAATTTTTTGATTTTATATTTTTTTTGAAAAGAATCAAGCGATAAAAGATTAAGAAGTAAAGTATAGAACAAAAATCGGAATTGCAAAAACCCATGGACAAGAAAAAATTTCTTTTTATCTCCTATGATGCAAACATCTCGGATACCGCATGGCAGGTCGTCAAGGAAGGCCATGATGTCAAATTTTTTATCGATAATGCCGATGAAAAAGAGGTTGCTGACGGATTAGTGCCAAAGACGGATAATTGGGAAAAAGAAGTTGAATGGGCGGACATCGTTATTTTCGACGATACGCTGGGGTTTGGAAAGCATGCCCAGCGCCTCCGTAAGCAGGGAAAGGCAGTCATCGGCGGAACACCATATACCGACAGCCTGGAAGACGACCGCGCATTTGGCCAGGAAGAGCTGAAAAGCCATAATGTCCCGATCATCCCCTATGAGTCCTTCTCTTCATTTGACGATGCCATCGCCTATGTCAAAAAAAACCCCATGCGGTATGTCATCAAGCCGTGCGGCGACACGGAAAAGCATCTGCTCTTCGTCGGTGAAGAAGAGGACGGGATGGATGTCCTCAGGATCCTTGAGGCCTACAAGAAGACCTGGGCGAAGCAGATCAAGGAATTTCAGCTGCAAAGGAGGGTTATGGGCGTCGAGATCGCTGTGGGCGGTTTTTTCAACGGGACAAATTTTATCTACCCCATCTGCGTCAATTTTGAGCACAAGAAATTATTTCCGGGGGAAGTCGGCCCGAGCACGGGCGAGATGGGGACTCTTATGTTTTTTTCCATGCCCAACAAGTTCTTCAACGACACTATCAAAAAATTCGAGGATACGCTGAAAAAAGAAAATTACCGGGGCTATTTTGACCTGAACTGCATCGTCAACGGGAACGGCATCTATCCCCTGGAATTCACCGCAAGATTTGGGTAT
>JACPBV010000023.1 GCA_016180135.1 Candidatus Woesearchaeota archaeon | reverse complement strand
AATGACAGTCTCCCGCCATGGCTGGCTGGAGTTTTTTGAATATTGGGGGGAAGCATTGAAGGGCCAAAGAAAAAATTGCCTCAGCAATCGGAGATACTGGAGGCACGTGAACATTCAAAAAGAGTTCAGGCAGGATTAAGGCAACATGGGCCATTGGCTCGTGCCTATCTCAAGCCGGGGAGCGTTCATCATGAATCTTTTGGAGACTTTTCCCAACAATTTCCCACTCACCAAAAAACTTCTGGACAATTAAATGTTGTTTTTTTGCCCTTGCCGCCAGGAAAACTCCCTGAAGATGCACCTAAAGAACTTGACCATCCTCAATATGGACATTTAAGGTTTGTTGGCCCACATACCTCTTCCCAGGAAACTTGGGTGAGAGGGGCAGATGGTAGATTTGTAGGAAGTGCTAGCAGTTCAGTTCAATTGATGTATCAAATCGTGGGGCCAGGCCGGGCAGCACAGCCTTTACAGGAAGCATATCTGAATCCATTTGAAGATTCCAAGATAGGGGGGCAATCGCCGGTGATTGATGCTCAATTTGAAGTTGTTGAAGATGAGGGGCGTCCTGCTGCAAAGGGGGAACCAATTCTGCCACAACAAAGCAAAGCAGATGGTCCAGAGCATTCCTCAACTATCTCAGATAAAATACCCTCTTTAGAGGAAATAGTCGGGGGCAAATGGTTTAATAATAACCCAAGCAGCAATATTCCATTTGATCTTTCTAAGTATAGTGGCCCTTATAAAAGAAACATTATCAAGTAGTCTATCCAATCATTCTTACCGGCATCTTCAATCCCTGCCTGCCAATCCCGGATTTCTTAAACCTTGAGCAGTGATGCAGGGCGATGTCAAGCTCATGGATATACATCGCATGGGGGCATTTTGGCGAATACAAAAGACTGCACCCTATGCAGGACTTGCCGGTGAATTGCTCCATTTGTGGTTTTGTTGTTTCCATTGTTTTTGCCTCTGCTCGTTCAAGACTGAAAATCTCTGCTCTGAAAAACAAGAAAAAAAACAAGAAATTAATCAAGTTAAGCTTGAAAATCAAGGAAAACTTGAAAATCAAGTAAAGCTTGAAAGGACGCTGGCCTCACACTCCCCCCGGAAAATGCAAAGGGCGAGGCGCTCTACAGAATGATGATAACCAGGACTAGCAAAGACTGAGAAATTATTGACAAATCAAATTTGATATTTTGTCCCGCCATATTGCCAATTGGAGGGTAGCTTTTATTTAAAGGTTGCGGAAAAAATCCAAATGAAAAAACTCATCTTAACAGCCACCTCATCCCCCTTTCAACAATCCTTTTGGCCTTTGCCTTATGCTTTTCCGTCAAAGAGGTTGCGCCCCCAAGAAGAAATACCTTTGCCTTGATCCCAAAAAAACCGAGGATATCATGCCTGATGATTGAGACCGGCCGGTTCATGAGGTAAAAACGGAGAACATACCAAGGCGAACCGGACGTCGTAAAAACAACTGCTTTTTTGCCTTTCAGCAATTTGTGCGGAATCGCAAGCGGGAACCACCAGTGCTTTATGAAGCGGAATGCAAAGCCTGCGGTAAAGACCCGGTCAATAAATCCCTTTAATATCGCAGGCATCGTGCTCCACCAGACGGGATAGATGAAGACAAGCTTATCGGCTTTGGCAATCATCTGCTGGAACTTTCGGTTTTGGCTGCTGATTTCCCTTCTTCCTGAGGTGTAAAGCTCGTTATCGCGCAAAACCGGGTCATAGCCGATTCCATACAGGTCGATAAGGGGGTGAGTTATGGAATTTTCTTCAAGATGCTTTTTCACTTCCTTTAAGAATTCGGGGGCATGACCTTCAACATCAGGATGAGCATAGATGATGATTAGCTTCTGAGCCATATATCGTATGCAGAAGACAGTGATTTAAAAGATTTCCCTTTTGAGGATGGCTCTTTCAAGGCTGAGCCTTCCTGCGCCATAGCCGATGATGACCAGGAACCCTGCAGTATAGAGAAGAGCAAGCTCCCCTTGATTTAATATCGGATGCATCGCCTGAGGTGCATGAAACATGACATAGGCAGTTATCATCTCAACTGCAGAAACAAATGCAGCGAGCCTCGTGAAAAATCCCAAAAGGATAAACAGCCCGGCAATCAATTCGATGTAGCCTGCAAACCAGAAGAGGGAGAAGAGCGGCGCAGGCTGGGGCATGCCTAAGACACCGATGACTTTCTGGATGCCATGCTGCATAAAGAACAGCCCAATGACAATCCTGAACAGCGCATACAGGGCACCCTGGCTTTTCTTGACGGCCTTGTCGAACATACGCCTTGATTTCACATTGTTTTATTTAAACCTTTCGCCGTTTTTTTACCCGGTAGTTGTGACGAAATTCCGAGCAAAACATTTAAATACGCAGCTCCCTCTAAAGCACCAATGAAGAGCAGTCATCCGGCAATATTTCTGAGTTTCCTTGGGGCGGTTGTCCTCCTGCTGGCATTCTATGTTATCGATATCTCAACTCAGCCAAGAGCCATCCGGCCGGCAGATGAGCAGCCTGCGGCTGATGGGCTTGATTCAGAAGAAAGCGCAATGCCGGAAGGGGCGGCCAGCGCTGCTTCTCCTACTGCGCCGGAAGAAATTTCCTCAGATTCCAATGAGTCCGGGCAGGGAAGCCAATCACTCCAGCCTCCTGAGGAGTTACGTTCTCCTCCGAGCACGATCTCTGAAGTCAAAGAAGGGGCAGAGGGTATTGTAACGGTCGAGATAAAAGACATGCGCCTCAACCCCCAGGAAGTTTCCATCTACCCAGGCACTACCGTCCAATGGGTCAGCTATGACAACTTTGCCCACAAGCTTTATGCGGTTGACAGGACATTCTACGGGACACGCATGGAAACTGGCGATACGTTCTCTTATACATTCACCAAGCCAGGCACCTACCGGTATTTTGATGCCAATTTTGAGAAATTTACTGAGCTGAGAGGCACAATCACCGTCAAGGATATTGAAAGCATCAACCAGATAACCGGAAATGCTGTCGCCGAAGGCAATGCAGCGGACGAATCCAACGGCAAGCTTGCAGTGGTCCTCCTCATGAGCGCTTTGCTCGGGGTTTCCGCCTCATCCTACTTCAGGAAGAAACGGTATCATTAGGTGATGGGCAGGCCGGATTAATCCCGCTATTCTAAAAAGTAAATGTTTCACTAAATATCCGCCGCCCCAATATCTATCCTCGGCCCCACTATCCAATATCCAAAGATTCAATTTATGGAGTTTAATATTTCATTCATGGTGTTGGTCAATTCTCAATCGCAGAAAATATGTGATATAATCCTTGATTGGCAGAAAGTTTACCGCCTTTGGGATGAACTTTGAAGAACAAAAGAAAAAAAAGAAAAAGCAGAATATTCTTATCGCCTCGCCATCTTGGCGCAGCTTGCATTTCCTGCTTTATCGATGTAATACAGGAATCCTTTTTCCCTTTTAAGGCCGCACTTATGCATGACTTCCATCTTCTTCTTGTAGGGCTTTCCTTTTCTCTTCATGTTGACTCGGGCAGCATTGCCTTTCTTGTCAACAAAGTAAAGCCAGCCGTCTTCACGCTTGATGCCGCACTTACACAGTGTTTTTCCCATGGTGTTCCCTCCTTTTCAGTTTTTATAGTCGGAAATTGTACGTTATGGTACCATCCCCCGACGATAGAATTTCCTGAAGCGAGCTCATATATAAATGTTTCGGATTTATCGACGATAGGTTTATTCACTACCGAGGGAAAAATATTTTGGAGGGGATTAAAATTTGGATAAGCCCGTTTTTCACCGCACCATCTAAAATCTGAAAAATATATTAGGGATTTATCAAAAAGATGATTACCCCTGATTTTGCTGCAATGCGCTTTTGGCAAAGATTTAAAAAAGGCAGTGGTTTATTCACCTTATGAAGCCTGCATTCCGATGTTGCTGCTGACCTTCTCATTGTTTCTTATACCTTGAGGTTCATACTCAATTTTTATTTTGCGTATAGAAAGGAAGACTGAGGGCGGCAAATGAAGGTTATCACAAATTATTTAAAGCGGCAGGAAGCGGAAGGATTCCGTGCGGGGGTAGCCAAGCGGCTAAGGCAATCGCCTGCAGTGGCAGAAGCTGTGAAAAGCGCAAGCGATGAGGCGAAGACAGCGATCATTCGGGGGTTCGAGTCCCTCTCCCCGCTTTTTTTCTTTATGAGGCAGCAGTATGCTTGACGACATTAAATCTATCAGAAGGAACGACCCTGCATGCAGGAACATTGAATGGGCGCTCTACCCTTCCCTCCATGCGACAGTTGTCCATCGGTATCTGTCTCATCCGCTCTACAGGCTTAAGGTTCCTTTCTTTCCGAGGCTCATCAGCCAGCTCATGAGATTCCTGACAGGCATAGAGATCCATCCCGGCGCAAAGATCGGAAAGGGTTTTTTCATCGACCATGGGATGGGGGTTGTGATAGGAGAGACCGCTGAGGTAGGCGACAACTGCATCATGTTCCACAATTCAAGCCTTGGGGGGACCGGAAAGCATACCGGGAAAAGGCACCCTACCGTCGGGAATAATGTGCTCATAGGGACATCAGCGACACTTCTTGGGCCTATTACCATCGGAGACAATGTCAAGATAGGTGCTGAAACTTTCATCATCAACAAAGACGTCCCCAGGAACTGCACCGTCGTAGGAGCCCCGGGAAAGATTGTGAGGATGGATGGGAAGAAAGTTGAGATGGAGCTATTACCAGCCAAACTCAGGTAATGCTATGCCTTTCTCAGCTCAAAACGGACTTTCCTGCTATCCCACCAAAGCCCAATATCTTTGGTTTTTAATTTTTCCATGAATGAGAAATAGTCTTGAATTCTGCCAGTAAACTGCCCATTGACTGAAGCGATGGAAAGGTATCCATCCCGATGCAGCGGCGTGTTTGTCAAATAATGCAGCCATCTATTATCCCAATAAGCGATATCAAGATCAGCAATGCCATGCGGCCTTAACACCCTAAAAATTTCTGGGATGGAATGCTCCAAAGCTGTTCCACCCAACACATTATAGCTTAAACAATAATGAAAAGTTCCATCAGGGATTTCCGGCATATGCTCAAGATTACACCGTATAAGGCATTTATCTCCCGGGCCAAATTCTGGGATAAGCGTCGGTTTAAGATCAAGGCCATAGGGAGATATGCCTTCAATTTGAGACATATCTTCAACAACCCAAGGGATCCCACATCCCAGTTCTGCAGCCACTAACTGCCCCTGAGGATAAAATCTTCTCAGTTCAGTTACCCTTTGCTGAAAACTAATTCTCATTAAATCCTCAATTTCCTTTAAGCCATACCCGCAATTCTTTGGTGAGCCCCAGAGCGGAAGTTGGCCATTATGGGATGTCATAGCAATTTGCTCAAGTTTTTGTATCATAGAGAGACGAACTCTGCCCTCAATAAAAACCTAATCAAAAAAGAAGGCTTTATAAGCTTTGGATTTTTACCGACCTTTACAAAATGCTTAAACTTTACAACACACTTACCAGGAAACTTGAGGAATTCAAGCCAATAACCACGGGCAAGGTATCAATGTATTCCTGCGGGCCGACAGTCTATGATTTTGCGCACATCGGCAATTTCAGGGCATACCTTGCCGCAGACCTTCTCAAGAGATACCTGAAATACTCGGGCTATGGGGTGAAGCATGTGATGAACCTCACCGATGTGGATGACAAGACCATAGCGGGAGCGAAGAAAAAAGGAATTTCGCTTGCGCAATTCACCCAGAAATATGCTGCTGAATTCTTCAAGGACATAAAGGCATTGAACATTGACACGCCTGATGAGTTCCCTAAAGCGACTGAGCATATCAGGGAGATGGTTAACATCATCCATGCGCTCGCCAAAAGCGGAACAGCATATCAGGGAGAAGATAAGTCATGGTATTTCAACATCAGGAAATTCCCCGGCTACGGGAAACTTTCGCACTCTGACTTTTCCGGATTGCAGATGACGGAGAGGATTAAAAAAGACAGCTACGAAAAAGAGCAGGCACAGGATTTTGCATTGTGGAAAGCATACACGCCTGAAGACGGGGATGTTTTCTGGGAAACTTCTTTGGGCAAGGGAAGGCCCGGCTGGCATATTGAATGCTCGGCAATGTCGATGAAGCACCTTGGGAAGCATTTTGACATCCATACCGGCGGCGTTGATTTGATATTTCCTCATCATGAGAATGAGATTGCGCAGAGCGAAGCCTCGACAGGGATGCCGTTCGTCAACACCTGGGCGCACAATGAGCATCTCCTTGTCGACGGGAGAAAGATGTCAAAGTCCCTGGGAAATTTTTATACCCTCAGGGATATCCTTGCAAAAGGCTTTCCTGCCCCTGCTGTGAGGTATCTCCTGCTCAGCGTCCATTACCGCCAGCAGCTGAACTTCACTTTTGCCGGGCTCACCGCAGCGCAGCAGGCAGTTGAGAAGATAAATAACTTCATCTTTGTTGTGAACCATGCCTCCACGGAAGGGAGCAGCCCGGAAGCTTCTCAAGCCATACAGAAATGCCGCACAAATATCAAGATTCACCTTGATGAAGACCTGAACATCTCAGAAGCCCTTGCAGACCTGTTTGGCTTTATGAGTGAGATCAACAAGATCACTATCGGCAAAAAAGATGGGGAAGCAATCATCAGCTGGATGGAGTCGCTTGACAAAATCCTCGGGCTGATGGATTTTACCAAACAATCTATAGGGGAAGAGGCTCTTGCGCTCATCCATGAGCGTGATTCGGCCCGAAGCTCCAAAGACTGGAAAAAGGCTGATGCGCTGAGGGAAAAGCTGATAAAGCAGGGTGTAGAGCTTTTTGATACGGACCAGGGAACTATCTGGAAAGTGAGGAAATGATGGGCATTTGGAAAGTGAGGAAATGATGGGCATTTGGAAAGTGAGGAAATGATGAGCAGGGAAAAACCGAGGTCAAAGGCAGCAGTCATCCTTGTCATCTTCATATCGTTCATCATGGTAAGCTCGGTCATCGGGTTCCTTGTCGGCAACCAGCCTTCGGGGACTGCCTCCTTCAAGGGAAAGAAGTTCACGAGGGAACAGCTTGGCTGGACAACCAAGATTGACGGCAGGAAGTTCTACTTTGACTTCACCCCGCAGCAGGTCCTGAATATCAGCTTTAACAGCAAAATCATCCCGGCGCTCAAGGGTAAATTAGAAATAGACGTGACCAGCGACCCTTCAGCCAGGTTTTCTGACGCAATAGGCCTTGCCCAATATAACCTTGGCTTCAACCTGAATAACCTTGGCATCTATGTCCGGCAGGGCTTTACCGGGAATAACTCCTTCGAACTTCCGATCATCAGATGCGAAGATTCGAGCCCAAATGTGCCTGTGCTCTATTTCAGGGACGGGAACCGGACTTCAAGGCAGGAGCTTAACAGCACCTGCATCATGCTTGAGTTTTCGACTGAGCAGGAGATCCATGCTGTCAAGGACAGGCTGCTGTATGGGATATTGGGAATTATTCCCTGAATAACTTAGGGCAGGATTCCTGAAAAAATAGATATTCCGATGATAGAATAAGATGGATATTCCGATGATAGAACAATATTGGTTAGAATAATACTGGTTAGAATAATATTGGTTAGAACAATATTGGTTAGAATAATATTGGTTAGAACAATATTGGTTAGAATAATATTGGTTAGAATAATATTGATATTCCGAAGATTGAAAGAAAGGATTGAGTAAAGATTAATAAATTTATCCCGTAATCCTCCAAGATATAAAGTAAGTTGCATAAGAAAATCCCAACAACAAAGGGCTCGACGGTCAAATTTCCTGCGGAAATTTGCCCTGCTCGGGTCTCCCGAGGGAAGAAAAAAGCGTTCCGGTCTGCGGACGGAGGGCGGCCCCTCCCTCGCCTCGCCGAGGTTGTTGGGATTTTCTGGAAAAAAACACCCGGAAAACCATGGTTGCTGAAACAAATGAAGGTAAAGAAGGTAATGAAGCAGCTGAGATCATCCACGAAGCGGAATCAGGGCCAATGAAAGGCTTATCCGAATCATCTGAATCTGAATCTTCTGCATCTGAATCATCTGAATCACCTGTGCCCAAGGCCAGGTCTGATTTTGTCTTTCTGCTGAGCATCGGAGTTATTGTTGCTATGCTTACCTCGCTCATCCTCTTTAATATATTCTTCAAAGAGACGCCAAAGACTATTGATGAGCTGCACGAGCAGAATCTTCTCGGCGAGCTCAGCAAAAAAGAATCCTCAACCTACAACGGATTTTCTTTTGTGTTTGCAGATGGGCTTTGGTATACGCAGGTGCAGAACCCTGCCGGCACAACTGTCTTTGATGTCCCTTTCCACTACAAGCCGCAGGAAGTAGAGGACATACCCCTTGAGGGATTCCTGAACACAACTGCTTTCAACAACTCAGAGATTGTCTATGTCACCTTTAACCCCCTTGGTGCTGAGCTCCAGTATGTGGCTCTTGCCGTCGGAGAGTTTGACAACACGCTTATCAAGGCATTCAACAAAATGCCGGTCGCTGCGTGCGACAGGAATGAGACAAATGCCTGCGCAGCAAGGCCGATCATCACCTGCAACGCAACAGTCCTGCCGGTCCTGTATATGAGGCAGTCGGAAAAGCCGGGGGTCATTTACCAGAACAACTGCATCCTGGTCTATGGCTCCGGTGAAGGGATCGTCAAAGCTATGGAGCGGCTTCTCTATAATCTTTACGGCGTGATGAAAGCGAAGGGCTAAGATGCAGCACTATTTTTCACCCCGGCCGGATTCAGCATTGCGGGAAAAAGTCATTTCAGTTTCTTTGCTAGGCAGGCCGCTGTCATTCTCGACGCCGTCCGGAACTTTTTCCTTCGGCAAAGCAGATGCAGGCTCCAGGCTTTTAGCTGAGCATGCCCTTGCGCAGGACGGCTGGGATATCCTTGATTACGGATGCGGCTGGGGGCTTGTAGGGATAGCCTTAGGAAAAGCAAATCCCGGCGCTAAGGTATGCTTTGTTGACATCAACAGGCGGGCATTGGAGTTCACATCCAAAAATGCGCAGAAAAACAATCTTAAGAATATTTCTTTTATCGGCGATAAGATTCCCGAAGGGATGAAATTTGACACTATCCTGCTCAACCCGCCGCAGCACGCCGGAAAAGATGCTTGTTATGCGATGTTTCGGGAGGCGAAAGAGCATCTGAAGCCTAATGGAATCTTTCAGATAGTTGCAAGGCACAATAAAGGGGGGAAGTCTTTTAGCGAAAAAATGAAGGGGCTTTTTGGAAATGTGATGGAGATCGCGAAGAAATCAGGTTATAGGGTGTATGTGAGCAAAAACGGATAGCCCTATTCTTCGATTAATCCTGCCACTTCATGGATCTTGTCGGGATTCAGGCTTACTTGTAAACCATACGACGTCCTTTTTGGCAAAATGAATCCTTCCCTTATGAGCTCATCGATAGCTTCTTTTGATGCTCCAACTGCATGCTTCGGCAACCCTTTTGAAAGGTGTTCCACAGCAGTATGTTTTCCCCCGATTATCCGATGCCTGAACATCTTTCTCAGGATTATTTTTTTATAGTCCATCATTAACATAGAAATGACGAATTATTTAAGCCTTTATTCGCTGCAATGGATGTCTAAACTACGAAAATTATATAAACAACATCACCATATCATACAATCCAATGGAACAAAAATCTTCTTTTAGAGTAATTTTTGGAGACGCTCCGATAGTAAAGGTGATAGATTTCTTTTTGGACAATAGGGAGTTTGATTATAGCCTGACGGATGTCGCCAAGAATGCAGATATCGGATGGAGCACTCTTCATCTTTTTTGGGATGATTTAGTAAAGCTTGATGTTGTAACAAAGACAAGAAGGATTGGGAGAGCGCAGCTTTACAGGCTTAATACTCACAACCCTTTAGTCAAAAAAATCATAGATATTGATGCGATGGTTTCAAAAAAACTGATTATAGAGGAGTTAGAAAATCAGGAGGCTGTTGTTTCTTCCTGAAAGTATGATTTGCTGCCTTATAACACCTTAACCCCATCTTTCGTCAGCGCCACCAGCCTGATGCCTATTCCTAAATCCATCAGCGCTTTCAGCACCGCCATATGCTCTTTTCCTGAGCCGGAAATGATATTGAGGGCAACTTCAAGGTCGGAAATCTTTCCCTTGAGGCAAGCTTTGATGAGGTCTGACATTTCAGACAGGGATTTCTGAAGGCTGATGAAGATAATCTCTCCTTTGGGGATATTTGGCATCTCGGCTTTCATCTCTTCCGGCGCAACCACAAAAACCTTTTCCCAGTCCATCCCTTCAATTACCTTAAGGGCATGGGCTCCAGTTCCTTTGCCGGATGAGAGGCATACGATGAGAGAGGTCATAAATCACCGCAATCCCGCAGCATTTAAATAATCTTTCCTTTTGTCCATCGTTTATGCAATTTTCTGATGTGCAGTCTAAGGGTATTCCAGATTTTCTCATTGAATATTTCAAAGCAAAAAACATCACCACGCTCAACCCCGCCCAGCTCAAGGCCATCGACGCAGGATTGTTAGAGGGAAAAAGCATACTTGCATGCACTCCGACAGGATCCGGAAAGACAGCAATCGCACTATTGGCGATGGCAAAGAATCTTGTGGAACACCAAAATTCCAAAGCTGTCTATCTTGTGCCTTTAAAGGCGCTGGCAAGCGAGAAATTCAGGGATTTTACAAAACTCTTTGAGGGGACAAAGTATCAGGCCGGCATAAGCACCGGTGACCTGGATTCCTCATCCGGCTATCTCCAAAAATACGATGTCCTTATCCTTACCGTCGAAAAGATGGATTCTCTGCTGAGGCACCATTGCCCCTGGGTGCAGCAGATCAAGACACTGGTCGTTGACGAAGTCCATCTGCTCAATGATGCAGGCAGAGGCCCGACATTGGAAGTCCTGATAACTTTGCTCAAGGAGCTGAACAAGAAGTTCCAGCTCATCGCGCTTTCTGCTACCATCGGAAATCCTGAAGAATTGGCAGGCTGGCTGAAGGCTGAGCTAGTCATTGACGACTGGAGGCCGGTAAAGCTGCACAAGGGGATTTATTTCGGGGATGGGGTGGAGTTTTATGGGAAAACTAAGAAGTGATTTCGAATCTTTACTGCCCCACACTTGGGTAAATAATAAATGATATGCCTAAATCAGCCAATAACCTTCAAAAGTTCATCCAAAGGAATTGCCTTCTGGTATTGGCTGGCCCAATAACCCAAAGGCGCCTCATGCGGAGGTGTTGACGGAAAAACTGCGCCCTGCACCAACCTCACATCAAATCCTTCGCCCATGAACCTGTCATAAACAACACCAAGGCATGAACGGGTGATAGGGTTGTCAACAGGAATTTGAGCAACCCGGTAAACAAATTCACCGGAAAGATAAACATGTTTGATTCCATTTGCCGCAAGATACGGAAATATTGATTCCTGGCGAAAACTTGGGTGATCGGGTTTCTCGGCCAAAACAGCGCACTGATTCTTCGTTATCAGGCAAATTTCCCCATTGCCCGGAAGAAAGAGACTCTTGTGGTGTTCAATCTCAAAAAAAACGTCTTCTTCAATAAACCGCATCGGAGGATAGCCTTTACCGCCTAGATATTCCATCAGCTCCCTGATATTTCCGAGATAATCATTATATCTTTCAAGCCTTTGAGTGACTTCCGGTGGCTGGTGGCATGGATGAGCAAAAGCGTATCCCGGATGGACAAACACAACCATGCTGTCTTCACCATTACCAAAAGGAGATAAATGCGGTTCAGGGATAATCTCTTTTTTACTGCCATTGATACAGGCAAACCCCCGGCCGTTTCCATCTTGGCCACGAGCATGAAAAAGCTCTTCCCACTGGCTCTCAAACCAAAGCGACCTTATCGTAAGCATCCTTATTGTGTGGCCTGGCAGAGATGTCCAGCTTTTGTCAATGCCCAAAAGAATGCGGTCTTGCCATCTGCTCAATATTTCATGCTCACGCTCCCTAAAATATTGCCAGCCAACTCTATCCCAATCTTCACGAAGCTTTTTTCCGTCCAGATACCTCAATCCCAGCCTGGCCTGCAGGCATATTTTTTCCAGCATAAAAGACCTTCCATCGTTAAAAACTAATATATCCCGACGCTGACCATCCAGCCCAAAACTTATTGCCCTATCGTTCCTCTCGTTTATTCATCAGGAGCAGCAACAGGCCATAAAGCTCCTGCCGAAATTCTTCTGCAGTCTGCTGCCTCTTGTCGGGATCCTTTTCCAAGGCTTTTTGGATGATCTTATCTGCTTCGGGAGGAATCGCAGGGTTAATCTCAGCTGCCTTCCGTGGCTCCTGGAATAATGCCTTCCTCATCTGCAAATATAAAGAGTCATCATCACCGACACCCAAGGGATGCTCATCAGTTATTGCAATGAAAAAGGACATCCCAAGATGATAAATATCAGAGCGCATGTCAAACCTCTGCATATCAATCTTTGGAAAGATAGCAGAATGGCTTGGGATTATTTCCGGGCAAATAAAATCTTTAGTCCCCCTAAAATATTTCGGGTCATCCAAACTTACCCCCCCTATTGAAAGTCCCCTCACCGAAGGCCCATGATAAATGTCAAAATCTGCGAGATAACCGCTCTCCCTATCCACAAGGATATTTGATGGCTTTATGTCCCGATGAAGGCAATCCCTTTCGTGCATAAAGGCCAATCCCTGAGAGACATCCATCAATATTTTTACTGTCCTTGCAATATCCAACGGCTTTTCCTGGCGCTCATTGATATCATCAACAGCCCCCTCTTGGAAATAATGGAAAACCCTGACACCCCAATGCTTCTTTTCATCTCTTGGCCCTGTTGTCTCAAACATTTCTGTCGGGATGGCCAAACCTGGCGGCCGAAACCCGGCCAAGCCGCTTAGGCATATATCGCCGATAAATCTCTTTTCGACTTCAAAACTGAGTGTTGATAGGCTTAATTCAGATAAATCCGGAGAAATTTTAAAAAATGCAGGCCCCCTCTGCTTTCTATCCTGCACATCCTCCCCAACAAAACCATAAAAACAGAAATGGCCTTCGCAGCCCATTTTCTTTGCCAGCTGATATTGGAGATTACCATGCCTGATGACCGTGCCCTCTTTTGCTTCATACATTCCTGAGGGAGTTCCAGCAGGCCTTAAAAATGTTTCATTTGATGAAAAGGTGCCTGATTAAATGCAGATGGAAAAAGTATCTGATAAAGGGAGATGGCTATAAGGGTTTTACTATTACGGCGAAATTAACAAAAAGTTTATAAAGTAGGATAATTATCAGATAAGTGATTGATAATGATTGAGATTTCGGAGCATGCCAAAGCCGCAATGGAAGAGGATGGCATCACCGAAGAAGAGATTATGGAATGTTTGGAGCATGGAGAACTGGAGATAAAGCAGATTGTCAATGGGGAAATACGGCATGGGAAGAAGCTTGATTTAAAAGACAAGACAATAATGGTCATTTACACTCATAGGCAAGAAATTCAAAGAATCATAACCTGCTACACAATCAGGAGGAAAAAATGGCAAAACAAATGAAAGAAAACGTGCCTTACTGCGCTAAATGCGACGAAGAGATGCAGGAGGTATTATTGCCAAAATACGAATACGAGGAAGGGTATGTGATGCACAATGCGTCTGCTTTTCGATGCAATAAATGCGGGAAAGTGTTTTTTACCGAAGCACAGGCTAAAGAGATGAAAGCCAGAACAAATGAGCTGAAGGAATACACCTTTGGATTTGAAAGGAAAGTGATTGTGAGCGGCAAGAGCCTTGTTGTTGGGATACCCCATGAATTGGCAGAACATTTAAACCTTAAGCAAGGGCAAAAAGTTAAGGTGTTTCCGATAGCGCAAGATGGGCTTATGGTAAGAAAGGCTTAAAATCTTGATGCCACATCATTTCAATGTATAGACCTGAGGGCCATTTTTAGTTGTGTTAATGGCAACAAGGCGCCTGTTTCCGACTGTCCTGACATCAAAGCCAAGCAAAGGAATCCCTCTCATCCTTATCGAACGCATAAACCAATATATTTGAGTCTATCGGGGCATGGCTGTCACTCATAGAGCCCATCCCTGCCCTTAACCTTCAACTGCCCCATTGAAAAACCCTCTTTCATCATTTGGGTTAGTTCCTGAGCCAGATGCTTCTGCTTCTGCTGTTCAGCCCATGACCACAGGGCTTCTCCAACAGCCTCACCGAGCTTTCCCTTTCCTGGGCATTTCTCTTCCTTCACCGATTCCAGATATTCTTTTTCAATTTTATCCTTGATTTTGATAGTGATAGCTCCCATAGACTACATTTAGTTGATTAAAGTATTTAGATGTTTCTGATTTGTAAATCCTCCTTATTGAAAGCAAGGAATCTCTATATAGTTAGGAAAGATATTATGATGCATTCCTAAAAATTGCAGAAAAAGCTTTATAGCCCGATAATCTGTTATTTCGAATGTAAATTATTATTCTCCAATTTCTCAATATTTTTGCACTTCGGATAATTTGAACATCCTAAAAACATCCCGTAGATCGACTTCCTCAAAACCATGTTTCCTGTATCGCATTTTGAGCATTTCTTTTCGACTTTTCCCTGGGCGATAGCCTTTGCTGTCTTTCCTGCCTCGCCTTCGAGATATTTTGATTTGCATTCCGGATTTAAGCAGAAATCCTGGGGCTGTTTTTTCTTCATGATCTTCTTGACCATCGGATGGCTGCAGGTCTCGCAGATTTTTCCTGACGGCACAATCATCGTATGGGCCGGCAGCGAAAACGTTGTCTTGCATTCAGGGTATTTGTTGCATGCTGCAAAAGCTCCAAACTTCCCTCGCCTGAGCTGAAGGTTTCCTTCTTTGCAGGTTGGGCACGGGCCGAGCGTTGTCATCGCATCCCTTGTCTCAATCTGGGCGCTGAGGAGCTTTTTCCCGATGTCTTTCGCCTTTGATTTGAAATTTTTTGAGATCTTGGTAATCTCGCCCCTGACCTCCTCCAGGACATCATCCGGGCTTTTCTTGTTTTCACGGATCTCATCCATCTCATCTTCAAAATGCCTTGTCATCTGCTCATCGACAATCTCAGGAACATATTCAGAAAGGGTATCGATCGTGCGGATGCCGAGCTCGGTCGCCTGGATCGTCTGGCCATGGACATAGCCTCTCTGGAACAAAGTATCGACGATAGATGCGCGTGTCGCTTTTGTCCCAAGGTTTCTTTTCTCCAATTCCCTGATGATGGATGCCGGAGTGAATCTTTTTGGGGGCTGGGTCTCTTTTGACAGGAGATTGAGCTTTTTGATGGCCACGACATTACCCTTTTCAACTTTGGGCAGCTCAACTTCTTCAAGCGATACATACGGGGCATAAAACCTGTGCCAGCCCCTCTCAACAGTCCTGGTGCCCTTTGCGATAAAAATCTCTTTCCTGACATCAACCGACATAGTGATTGTTTCCCGCACTGCAGGCTCGCCAAAAACTGCCATAAACCGCTTGACGATGATATCATAGATTTTCCCAGAGCGTGAATCAAGCTCAGGCTGCATCCCCGTCGGATAGATGGCAGGATGGGCAGGATCACTTTTCTTCCCATTGTTCGGAACCAATGGCTTTTTCATCCTTTGGCTGGATCCCAAAGCAGCGGTAGGATTCTGTCTGGAGGGTTGTCAGGTCAAAGGGCACCGGAGGGCTTTGCCTGAACTGGCTCTTTTCAATATTAGAGACAACACCCTGTTTCTCACTCCTGACTTTCTGAAAAATCGCATCGGCTTCTTTCTGCTCCCAGAACTTGTCCTTCTGGTGCCATGCCTCGATATCCCCCCTATTGACGCTGCCTAAGAGCTGGAGCTGCCAGAAGGGGACCGGCTTAAATGCCCGGATTTCTTTTTCCCTGTCGACGATAATTTTTAATGCCGGGCCCTGAACTCTTCCGGTGGACATCAGCTTGAATGACCCGGTTGTTTTGACAGCAGAAGTCAATGCCCTCGAATAATTGATGCCGTGGAACCAGTCCATCTTATGCCTTGTTTCCCCGGCCTTTGCCTGCCCCCAGTCGAGATGAGGTGATTTGTTTTCGTAGGCCTCAACAAGGTCAGGCTTTGTCAGCGTCGAGAACTTCATCCTGTTGGCATCTTTTTTCTTACAGATATACCTTACGACATTCAGCCCGATGACTTCCCCTTCAACATCATAATCTGTTGCGACAGTAAACTCCCCGGCATCTTTGGAAAGGTGCTTCAGGGCATTGAGGTATTTTTTGGAAAAGGCAGACTCCTTTTTGGCTTCGTGCGACGGCGCCCAATCAATGTCAAAGACAGGAAATTCACCTTTCTTCCCTGTTTTCTGCTCAAGCCCAAAAAGATGGCCGACAGCGCATCCGACGATGATATCTTTCCCGCCATGGGTGATCTTGTAGTAAGGGACTCCCTGAAAATTTTCCTTAATCGGCTTATAGTCAGCCAACGCTTCCGCTATCTTTGACGCAGCCTGCGGCTTTTCAGTGATGACTAGCTCATACATAATTCAGAAGAATTCGGGAAATTCTATAAAAAGGTTTGGGAATCCTGGAGGGAAGAATCGTCAATGAGGAATTTTCTGAGCTTTTGCTATGGATGGTTCAGCCCTTTTTGCCTCTGCCGCCTCTTTTTCCCTAATCTGGATTGCGGTTTGCCTGTAAGGAAATACTCCAATCATTTCATTGGAGGGATTGTCCAAAAAGTTGTTTCTTCCACGATTTAAAATCATCTCGTCCAGTTCACTAACTGAATCAGGCAGATTCCCCTCCCCTCCGTTCTCCCCTAAATTCCAGCTCTCCAGACAAATCACCGTATAGGGAAGTTCTATACCTTCAAACTGGCATTCCAGCCTGCTTAGAATCTTGCGGGCTTCAGAAGGATTCGGTGCCTGGAAAGATGCATACCCCAAGCGCCCGCCATCGGGGATCGCATATTCTCTTGGAGTGTTCCCTTCAATAATTTCCATCAACTGTTTTATTTTCCGGGGCAGTCCATCCCATTGCTCATCAGAGGGAACTTTCCAAAGAAGCCTTAATGCCCCATAACTTCCAGATGGATCGAAGAGCGCCAAAATAAAATAATCTCCAAGGGAAGCAGCTTTTCCGTTTGTTGGGAGAGCATCCATCATTTGCAGAAAATCCTCCCCCTATAAAAATCTTTCTGGCCTGATTAATCAAAATCAAGAAATCACCAGCACCTTAATAATAGCTGATTACCAATCAATTATCTTCTTCGGATTTACCGCTATCCCCTTCCCCGTTATCTCGATGGAAAAAGTCCTTTCGGGAATTTTTGTGCCGCGCATCTTGAGGATCTCCAGCCCCCTCTTCCTCAGGCCTTTTTCCTTGACATGATACAGCAGGATGATGCCGTCAACCTCAAATTCAAGCGCAGTCGAGATGGCTCCGCCGTTGCGGGATTCATCCTGAGAAGTCAGGAGCGCCGTGCAGTCCCAACTGTCGATAAGCTCAAAGAGGCGCAGAGCAGCTTCCTTCTTAGTAAGCTCATCTTCATATAAGAGAGAAAAGGAAGTGATAGAGTCAATAACAATCCTTTTGGCCTTAAGCTTCTCGATGATAGACTCAACTATCCCTCCGCCTTCAGTCAGGATGCTCTTGACCTGTTCCGGCGCATATTCAAGGAAGACAAAAAGGCCATTATCTTCAAAGGCCTGGAGGTCCCATCCAAAATCTTTCATATCCTCGTAGAACTTCTTTTTTTTCTCTTCAAAAGTGATGTAGATTCCGGGCTCTCCCTTTAGGATCCCCTCGATGATAAACTGTGTTGAGAAAATGCTTTTTCCCGTCCCAGCCCCTCCTGCGATAAGGTTAACGCTGTTTTTCTTCAGGCCGCCCTGGATCATGGGATCAAGGCCTGAGATTCCTGTAGAAACACGCCGGATTACCTGCCTCTTTGAAGATTTGCGCAAGACAGGCGATTTGTTTGATGCCCCTTTTGATTGTGCCGCCATCAGAATCCTCACTTGCCCTTTCCAAAGAGATTGAACGGCAGCTGGTCCGGATAGACTTCAATCCCTCCACGCTTGATGATAAATGGGAATATATTCAGCTCATGATCCTGCCCGCGCATCTTGGATACCATGATGACGTGCTCGAAAGAGGTCTCGTTCCTTATCTTTGCCATGATGATAAGCCCGTCAAAAAGAAAATCCACCGGCTGGTAAAGGATCTCATCGAGGTTGGGTACAGACTTTTCTGCAATGGAAAGGAGGGTAACTCCAGCATTTTCCATCTCGCCGATAAAGGCAAACACCTCTCTCCGATAGTTGACCTCTTCAGGATAATAGGCATATTCAAAAATCGTCAATGAATCCAGGACAACTCTCTGTATATGCCTGTCTTTGATGAGCTTTAGGGGGGTTGCGATGCTCATGAGTTTTTTAGGGGAGAGCTCCTGACGGACAAGGGTGATAAGGCCCTTCTTTTCAAGCCCTTTGAGGTCAAGGCCCAATGCCTCTGCATAGCTCCTGATATCCTCGATGTTCTCCTCTGAGGTGATGTAAACGCCTGCTTCGCTTTGCTTTGCCCCTTCGACGATGAACTGGATGGCAAGAATCGTCTTTCCGCATCCTGGCGGGCCGGTGACCAGCACTGAGGAGCCTTTCCGGATGCCCCCCTTAAGGATAGTATCAAGTCCAGCAATCCCTGTCTTAGCCAAATCTGCGCGATTGACCTTTTCAGCAGGATTTGCTTTTTCAGCAATTTTAACTTTATACGCCATTTGGTGCACCTGCTCCTGATTTTCCTTTGCGAAGTATTTAAAACTTGCGTTGCCCTGTAACAGTTTAACTTTGTGTCGGATTATTCAGTATCTCCTGCAATCCAAGCAAAAAGAACAATATTTAAATAGGCTGCGCAGCAAAGTTAGGGTATGGAATCTGTCGGGAAGGAATTTGCAAAAAAGCTTAAGGCGCTAAAGCATTACGTCGCGATCGCAACTGTTGATGCAAAGAAATATGAGAAGACCAATCTTGAGATCATCAGGCACCTGACGGATGAGGAGAATATCCCTGGAGTCTATGTGACCCTGAACAAGCCCTTTGCGACGCTGGCAGAAGCCTTGGCAAGGGCCCGTGTCGATGCGCGCATGATCATCTTCATCGATGCTGTCACCAAGACAGCTGGCGGGAAATCAGAGAAGACCAAGCAATGCCTGTTTATCGGCGCGCCGAATAATCTCAGCGACATCTCCATCGCGATGGACCAGGCTGTCCGGGCGCTGCCGTCAGAAGAGCGCTTTGTTTTCTTTGATTCGCTTTCAACGCTCCTGCTTTACAATAATGTCGGTTCCGTGGCGAGGTTCATCCATTTTTTGGCCAGCAAGATGAGGGTGTGGAAGGTTAAGGGAATCATCGTATCGCTGCGTAAAAATAAGGATCAGGAGCTTATCGACGAGCTGCTGCAGTTTTGCGACGTATCCCTTGATTTTTGACTGGAGGAGTTTTTTTAATGATCCAGCCCATTGAGATAGGCGGCAATTGGGGCAGCAGACTCAGAATAGTTTGATGATAAAAAAAGAGGTGTTTATGATGGATAAGAAGCTTGCAGCGATATTAGGGCTTATTGCAGTTGCATCCGGGCTTGTGGTTATCTTCCGGGTGATTGTGGACACTGAGATTGCCATCGGATTTGTGACAGTATCGTTTGGCGTCCTCGCAGTTATCTGGACAACGATGGCGATCGGTGCGCTGTCAAAAGGCTCTTCGCTCAGGAAGCATACGACCAACTTCCTTTACTGCCTCCTGTTTATCCTGCTGTTTTCCATCTGGCATACTATCTCCAAGCTCCTGAGGTGGAGAGAGACAGTCAACGAGATGCTCCTTTATCCGGGGTATGTGTTCATCACGATGGCGTTCCTGATTTTTGTGGTAACCGCATACCAGATTCTCACTATGAGCAAGGAATTTGGGTTTGAATTGCAGGCTCAGGACATCAGGAAAGTGATAGAACAAAAGAAAGCACGGAGAAAGCGGAAGTCAATAAGAGATTAGCTGGGAAAACATTCGGAGCACTAAATCTCCAACAGCTTGATTTTCCAACATTTTAAGTTCCCAATATCTCCAACCCTTAAGCTCCCAATAGCTTAAGTTCTCAATTGCTTAAGTTTTCAATATCCCCAATATCTTAAGTTCCCAATATCTCCAACCCTTAAGCTCCCAATAGCTTAAGTTCTCAATAGTTTAAGTTTTCAATATCCCCGATGTCTTAAGTTCTCAATTTCTTTGATTCCAGCCACCTTATGCCCCCGATTTTATATCCCCATTATTCCGCTCAGCAGATTCCTGACGCTGCTTCTTGCGAGATAAAACACTAAGAGGCTTGCTGCAATGATGAACGGGGCGTATTTTAACCCTTCACGCTCCCTGCCTTTTGAGATGAGGCCGATAAGCATAGACCCGAGCGTTGATGCGATGACAAGGTAAGCCACCGAGAACTGGAGGATGAAATCCAGCGGGACAGTTGACTTTCCAAGTTTGAACGGGAGATTGGACATAGTCCCTTCGGGGATGCTGATGCTCGACAGATTTTTTGACAATACCTCCACAAGGAATGAGCTCAGCCCAAACAGCAATGGGGCGCCAAGGCAGAGCGCAATCACGACAAAGATCACATACATCATCACATTTGCTTTTATCCTGCTGTCAACCAACGCTTCCTGCCTCACATTTCTTGCGGTCTGCTCGAGCAGCGAGGCGAGTTCACCCCCCGACTGCAGGCCGGAGACGATCAGGGAAATTGTTTTCTGCAGGCGCTGTGAGCGGAATTTTTTTCCGAGCTTCAAAAGCGCTTCGATGATGCTCTTTCCCATCGTGATCTCCCTTCCCACCTGGTTTATGTCGTCCTGGAAAGGCCCGAATTCCGGCCGTGACGATGCAAGCAAAGCCCTTTCCGTGGTGAGGCCCGCCCTCAGGTTTGATGCCATCAGCTGGAGCACATCAGGAAGGATACTCTCAACAAAACGCGCTTTCGCATCAGCTCTGAGCATCAAAGAGACATAGACCAGCATCTGAAAACCGGCAAAAGCAGCCAAAAAAGAAAACAGCAGGCTAAAGCCGAAAAATATCCCTGAAAAGAACATTCCGGCAAAGCCCAGGAGAACCCCAAACACCACCACAAAGCCCAAGAACCTTTCCGGCGGTGATTTGACGCCAGAATATTTAAGGAGGGAAAAATAATTCTTTGTGATATTCTCCGGCAGCGCCTCAGCAACAAATCGGTACATGGTAAAACACTCCTTCTCAGCTGGTTATAGCCAAACACTTAGGGTTTTATAGGTAAACACCCCTTCTTGAACACTCAATCCTAAACAATTATTTTCAAATGCTTATTCTCAGATGCTCAATCTTAAACACTCTTTCTCAAATATTTATGATCAGACGCCCTGAGGCAAACAAGCCCCACCCTCTGATAATAGCCAGTCCTCTGATAATAGCCAATTCTCGCATGATTCCGCATCAAATTCAGTCGCTCAAAAGATTTGGCCTTTTTGATTTGATGATGCCCATGAACATTATCTGGAAAAACACGACGATGCCTAAAAGCGCCCAAAAGATTGTTTTTGTAGTCTGCTCATCCAGCGAGATAAACGAGGACAGGATGATCAGAAACGTCATGCCTAATGATGGGACGATGACAACAACGAGCATATAAAACATGGCAAGGGGATTAAGCTGGCTGCCATACCTCTGGATCTGCAGCAGCTGCTCTTCAGACAAAGAAGAGATGATCTCGTTGATGACCCTCGAGATATCTGCCCCCGACTTCATGCCGTTCACCAGCTGCCAGATGGCTCTCCTGAAAAAAAGCGACGGGTTTACGGCAGCAATCTCCTCAAGGGCCTCGATCTGAGGGTTTCCTGCGCTGATGCTCTTGACAGCCCTCGAGAACTCCGTCGAGACTCCCCCATAATCGCTGTTTGCTATGTTCACAATCGCATCAAAGAGGGGCACTCCTGCATTCAGCTGGACGACCATATTCTGGAGGGTCGGCAAAAGGTTCTTCTCAATATCCTTGACCCTCCGCTGGGCAAATATTTTAGGGTAAACTATCTGCTGCAGAAGCACAAAAAGTGTAAAGACTCCTGAGACCGCCAGGCTGAAGGTGATAGCTTTCTCAACCCCTGACACCCGCAAAACCATGAAAAGCAACGCGCCAAAAAACACCGAAAATGACAGGCTTGCGACAATGCATGCGCTGAGATATTCCTTGACTGAAATATCAATCTGGGCCTGCTTGAGATGGAGCTTCAGGAATGGGAACATGCCCTGCAGGGAATCACCAATGCCAATCATAGAGGCCGAAAGCCGTCTTGCTGCGGAAAATGATATGATCGAATATGGCAGGCGGAATCTTTTCATGCGAAGCACTCCGATTGGAAAACAGCCAGACGTAAAGGCAGCCGTAAATAAGCATGCTGCCCCCGAACCCTTGCCCTCATCGCGAATTTCATATGGTTCATTATCCTCGTGTTCATTATCCTCGTGTTCATTATCCTGTGGTCGTTATCTCACAATAATTGCCCCAACAGGTATTTCTTCTACGGTTATTTCCTCTGCAGCTATTTCGTCTATGGTTATTTCCTCTATAACTATTTCCTCTGCAGCTATCGCCCGTTTAGTTATTCCCACCACAAATAATGTTATCTAATCTTTTGTGAGCTTATCAGGCGGACCGTCTTTCTTCACGATGTTTTCCACAAAGTCAATATCAGTGTAGTAGCGGTGCAGTAATTTCCCGACGTCGTGGAGGCTCCTGATGTTGTTCTTCACCATGTATTTCAGGATTCTCTGCTTCATCAGGAGGTCCCTGCTGATATCCTCCTGGCTCATGCCGGTATGCCTGCTGATCTCTTCGAACAGCCTTGCCGGGGGGGAATGGGCTACGATGGCGTCATTGGCAGGCTTCCAGCGGTAAAGGATATTGGGGCTTACCGTTATCGAGCCGCCTTCTTCTGAGACAATAAACTCGCCTACCTGAAACGTCCTCCTTGTCCCCTTTTTCCTGTCACGCAAAAGCACAACATTGAGATTCACCCCGCTGAGAAGATTTTTTGGCACTTCAATGGGGGGGTTCACTAACCGCTGGATCGTCTCGCCCATGGAATCTGCATGGACTGTCGCATAAACACTGTGGCCGGTGTGCATCGCCTCAAAAAGCACTTCTGCTTCGGCCTTTTTTCTCATCTCTCCGAGGATGATCCTATCCGGCCTCATACGGAGGGCATTGACCAGCAGATCAAGCATGCTCACTTCACCCTTCCCTTCGGGATTGGGCTGCCGTGTCAGGAGGGGGCACCAATACAGGAACTCAGGAAGCTGCAGCTCCCTGGTGTCTTCGATGCTCAGGATCCTCTGATTGGGCGGGATAAACGGCATGCAGACATTGAGGAAAGAGGTCTTGCCTGAAGCAGTCCCTCCGCTGATCAGCACACTCATCTCATATTGGATAGCAAGCCAGATGAGCGAAGCGACAGCCTCGTTGGTTGTCTTGTTCTTCAGGAGGTCGGTAATGGTCCAGGGGTCCCTTGCAAATTTCCTTATAGTGATTGTATTCCCTTTGTTGGAGATTGGATAGAGGACTGCATTAGCCCTGTCGCCTGTGACCAGATGCGCATCCAGCAGCGGGCTCAGGATCGAGATCTGCCTCCCGACACGCCTTGCGATGAGGTTCGCATAGTTCAGAATCTTCTCCTCAGCCTCGACAAAAACATCTGTCTCAAGCCAGCCGTAAGCTTTGTGATAGACCCTTACTGCCTCGCCAGAAGTGTTGATGACGACTTCCTCAAGCGCAGGATCCTGTATTAAGAATTCAAGCTTTCCAAAGCCGAGCATCTCGTGCAAGAGCGTGCCTGTGAGGAAATGCGCTGTGGCTTCACGGATTGTGGGAATCTTTTTTCTCAGGAGATCTTCAGCTTTTTCCCTGAACTTTTCCTTCAGGCGCTCCATGACTTTTGGGTCGAGCATCTCTGCAGCGCTCACTTTTACCTCAGTGATAAGCTCATGCTTGATCTCATCGACCAATGCGAGAGTCGGGGCGCTTAATGGCGGCACAGCCAGGCTGTAGAGCTTCACCATCCCTTTGCCGCCGATGGTGACTTCGGCTTTTACCCCGTCGGCCTCTATGCTGTAGGTTTCTCCTTGTTCCATTTTCTCAACTCCGGCCCTCCAAACGCAGGATAGTGTATCTCTGCAAGATCGTGGTCCTGGAGGATCGCTGCCCACTCCTCTGCCATCTTATGGTCTATCTGGAAAAACTTGGCTATTGCTGAAATCTTAATCTTCCCGTAGCTCTCGAGCAGCGCATATACTGCATCGAGGTCGGTCTGGTTCTTACCGATGACCAGCGTCACCCCATAAGGTATGATTTTAACTGGCTTTTGCAAAGCCCATCCTGATGCATTTGATGTATTGGGCTTCCCCTTAGTTCCAGCAGGAAGATTCTGCCTGGCCAATATTTTTTCCAGCCTTGGCTTTTTCCCAGCAGTTTCCTTTGATGATTTGTTGAGCGCCCTGTATCCTGCCAATGTCTGGAACATCAGGATTAACGATAACGCCATCAGCGCCGGAATCCTCCAGAAAAATCCCAAAAAGAAGGTGATAACACCAAAGAGGAACGAAGCGGCATAAAAGATTTTTTTTGACTGTTCTGTGCCAAGCAGATAATCCCTGGTGGGAATCTTTGGCAGGTGCATGAGCCCTGCTTTTTCTTTATTTGATATCCGTCCCTTAAAAAGTCCCCGGCCACTAAGAGATTTGGATTTAAGCACCTTGGGGCTGAACATAGACTTGAATGATGAGGCGAAGTTTCTATCAAATTTCCTGCAGGCTGAGAAAAACCCGTGGATGATGCTGTTTGCGCTGGATTCCTGCTGCTTTCTTCTTTGTGTTTTGTGGGCAGCGAATATGCTGGAATAGGGATGAAAAGAAAAAATCTTCTGGAGTTTGTTGAGCTGGTTTAGCTCGTTGAGCCTGTTGAGCTTATTGGCCTTCCATCCAGGAAACTTATCACGGACGATCATAGCCAAAGCGCTGGCAAAGAGCAGCCCCATCGCCAGGAATAAGAAAAGCGCGCTCCGGGGCTCTTCAGACGGAAAAAGCCTGTAGGTGAACAGGGTGATTGAGATTCCGATGAGAAAAAACAGGAGCGTGATGAATAAGAGCTTTGCAAACCGGTTGATGTTCTGGCTTTCTTTTAGCATCTTACCTACCAAATTTAGCACCTTACCTACCAAAGATATGCATTTAAACCCTCCAGGAAAGAATACTCATGCGCCTGCCGTTCTTAAAGATGTGTTGTAATTTTAAGATGGTAACCTCATCAAGGTTACTGAAGAATCCTTATGGATGCGGGTTGTGTTTTCAGTTATTGATACAAGAGCAGGGGGATAGGTAAGGGCTGTTGCCTTTGTGACGGAGGCCAAGAGGGTTGTGTTGACTGTGCCTCTAAGCCCCTCTTCATCGAAGGTTATCGAAAGCTGCCCGTCCTCAAGCTCTATCTTAAGGGCTTCTCCGTTTATCTCCACCTCACTTTCCTCGTCCCATGCGACCATTGAGGAGCCGGAGCAGGTGTTCCCATCAGGCCCGATGATATTGTAGGAAAAATTCAGGCTCCCCTGCTCTTCAAATTCAGCGCTGCACCCGGTGACATTCTGATTCAGGATAATCCCGACATTAAATCCGTTGAAGTTCTGCTGTTTGGTCTTGATGATGATGTCCTGCCCCCCAAAGCCCGTATGGGTATAGTTGATATTCAACGGCGAGATGGAAATCGGCATCTCCAAAGCGATTATTTTGGTTGAAATGTTCACCGATGGGATTTTGCTCTCGATATACGATTCAAACGAGCGCATGGTGGTATTAAGCAGTGATGCCTGCAAATTGGGGATAACCTCGAGGAATGAGATGCTTGTGTTAGTCATCTGGGCAGAAATCCCTGACTTTGCAAAAAATATCTCCCTGATGCTTTTCTGCAATGATGCATCCAGGTCATAGACCCTGTCAAGCGCAGCAAGCTTGGCAGCAAGCTCTTCAGCCTGTTGGGCATTCCTGCCGAGCAGGACAGCATGGGAGACAAGGACAATCCCTATGAAGAGCATCCCTAATGCCAGGAAAACACCCCGCTTATTCCGGGCTATCCTTATCAAAGTTTTCATTTCAGCCATAGTAATCCAGTTGTTTCATCTGTAGTGCAGTTTTCATTTCAGCCATCGGTAAAGTTTTCATTTCAGCCATAGTAATCCAGTTGTTTCATCTGTAGTGCAGTTTTCATTTCAGCCATCGGTAAGAGTTTCATTTCATCTGTAGCAAACCATTCATTTCAGCCATATTTGATAACCCGCAATGCAGGGAGCAAAATCTTTTGCGAGAAAAACTCTTTTTCCTGCGCCGATAAACCTGTTTTGCGGAACAGACTCTGAAGTCTCGACAGCCAATGGATCCTTATTGCCGCATTCGATTGAGACAGCCATCTCATGGTTTACAGGCAAAAGGGAGTTCAGCTCAATCGAGATGTTCTCAACTGATAAGGAACCCAGCGCCCCCTGATGGTCAAGCAAAGCAAGGATGTCAGATCCGATGCGGATGGTGTGGAGCTGAGAGAGGGGATCTTCGCTGCCCTTCGCGGCATAATAAACCGCAGCAGTGAGCAAAAGGAATAAGATGATAACTGCAACTAACGCATCAATAGAAAAAAGGAAAGCCTTTTTTAACCCCCTAGCCTTGCTAAAAGACATTTTTGCTTTTTCCATAGTGCCATCAATGGCTTGTTGGTTCTACTCCCAGACTGCCATCTCAATCGTCGCAGGAAGATTCTCAAATAATACGTGCCTCTGCAGGGAAATGACGGGGATGTTTGAAGGCTGGCTTTTGCCGAATGTGGAGAGGGCAGTGCCATTCCGGTGCCTCAGGGTAAGCTGGAAGTCCAAAAGCCCGATGCCAAGAAGCTTTTCGGTAGCGTTGTAAGAGAGGAGCCCAATTGCCTGGACTTTTTTTGAGGAAAGGTTCCTGTCCGACGATGCAAGCCCAATCACCTCTGCAGACGCCGCAGAATCTTCCCAGGAGACAGGCTCTCCCGGGGATTTCACAAGAAGGTCAAGAGCCTGCATGGCTGAGAGCTCCATGAACTTTTCTTTTTGCTGGGCAAGGAGCAGGCCATTGTAGAAATTCCATCCTAAGACCACAATGACTATAAGAAGCGAAGCCATCCCAAAGGAGATTAGAAGGTCCAACAGGGTTATCTGCGACTTCCTGAAAATCCTTGAGCTCTTCATATTTTGACCCACACAATCTTAAAATCAAACGTCCTTAAACTCATACGTTCATAACCTCATACGTTCCTTACTTCAATATAATTGTTCGAATTAGTTATTGAGATTGCCCCTGCCTCCAACACTTCATTGTCCACTTGATTGATATTCAACAGGCAGGATGCTTTTTCGAGCATTATGCCTTTCTCTGACGTGGAGAAGCTGTCATTGATGATGCTGCTGAAGGCAAGCGTGGTGTTGAGCGTAAGCCCGCTCCCCCCGACAAATGCCGAAGTTATCAGCGAGGAAAGCGCCCAGCAGGAATGCTCCTGGTTCACCTGCGCCTTGGTCTTCTGCTGGTCTGCAGATATTGTGAAAGAGAATCCGAAAAGGACTAAGAGAAGCAAAGTCATCAAGGCAAATGCAAACATCATCTCAAGACCGACCTGGGATCTTGCCATCAGCCCACCTTGTAATGGAGTTCTGAGAATTGGAAGCGCTCATCCTGCTGCGCCGAAGTATTCTTGGAAGTGATGCGCATCCTAAGCCAGCCGAAGTTGTCTTCAGCTCTTGCGATATTGGTGATATCCATCTCCACCCATTTCACTTTTTGAGTGAGTATAGAACTGTTGATCGAGAATTCGGCATATTGAGATGTGAGGACAGATCCATTCTGATAGTAAGGGTAAACACGGAGGAAAAATGGGCTCTCGTCCACCATGCTCACTCTCCCGTAAAGCACAATCTTTGTATACGATTTGCTGTCCTCATTGACTTTTGCGACAAAACCCTCATATTTTTCATTCTGCCTTGTCCTGATGACATTCGTCGAGGGGGGAGTGTTCACATTGTCGTCCAGCAGGTTTAAAGTGATATTGGACCACGAAGCCATCTGGCTGTCCTGAGTGTATAAACCATAGCCATCGGTCTTGAAATACCAGGTCTCATCGACACCTACATCCATAAGGGAAACACCTGAGGAGTCAGAAGCGTTTATCTGGAGCTTTCTTGTGAGCGAGGTATTGGAATTTGCGTTTGCGCTGCTGTCGGCGCAGGAAACGTTCCAGGAGTAGTTGCCGTTGTTGAAGACAAGGGTAAATGTTTGCGTGATGTTTTCTGTGACGGAATCATCGCTCACCGACTGGGAAAAAGGGTCTCCGCCGGACAATGTTCCGGCGACAGTGAGGCTGCAGCTCGAGATATTGGATCCGGTATCGGAGGTGTTATAATCAAAATTGATGACGCTGGTCTTCTTGACAGCATTGTCTGGAGGATTGAGCAGCTGGATCGCAGGAGGTGTAAAATCCTGCTGGGACGTCGAGCTGAAATTCCAGAATAGGCTTGAATTTTCATTGCCATGGACATCCGAGCAGTTGACATTCCATACATAACTTCCCGAAACGATTGCCTCCTGAGTGAAGTTCTGAGGGGTATTTCTTGTGACATTGAAATCTGTCTGTTTAATGGAATCATTGATGATCAGCCGGCAATACCATATTGAGGAATTGTCTGTCACATTGTATGAGAAGGTTGCTGTTCCGAGAGCATCCTCATATCCAGTAGGCGGCGAAATAAGGGTTACTGTCGGAAGGTAAGGCTCATAAGTCTCATTCGTGTCCGGAAGCGTCGTGTTGCCGGAGAGCGGGGGAACTATCGTGAAATTGATTATAGCTGATGACTGCATGGCATTTCCTGAGGGGTCCTGGCACCGCGCAAAGAACGTGTAGTTCCCATTGTCAAGGATTCCCAAGTCTTTCTCGTGGGACAAAGCGCTTCCGGAAAATTCGCTGAACATTGACCCGATATCAATATCATTGGAGTCATATCTGCAGGAGGAATATTCATTTGTCGCAAGCTTCAGCACTATCCCATTATAATTGATGGTTCCTTTGGGAGAGGTGTAGACCACAACAGGCGGAGAGGTGTCATTCGCTTCACCGATCTGCACATAGCCGGAAGAGGTCATCTCAACTGCAATCCGGTGCTGCCCCTCTCCGAGCGGCAAAGTCCCCCGGACATCACCCTGCGTCAGGCCGAAAACATCACTGATGCCGCCAAATATCTCAATCTGATACTGGATTGTCTTATTGTCAAGAAGCGAGGAGCGGATCCCTCCGGGGACATTGACCCAGAGGTATTTCTTCGTCCCCGGGCCGAATGCGTAGACATTGTCAGCAGCCTTCACCAGCGCATTGATCGTCTCATCTGCCTGATTGAGCTGGACAGTGACTGCTGATTCCCTGAACACATAATACAGAAGCGGAATAGTGATAACAAAGACAATGCCCAAGAGGATGATGTATTCCGAAGCGACCTGCCCCCGGATGAGAGATTTTTTTTTCATACTTCCCTGGGCCATGAGTTTGATGGCATGCAGCCCTGCAATTCCATACTCTCAACCGGCGATTATAAATAGGTTCGTATTCCTCTCAAAGTAGTGGCGGAAAGGGAAAGGAGAAGCAAGGTTCGGGAATACCGCCAGGTTATATTTGCCCAAAGATGAAATAAGATGAAACAAGATGAAACAAATCCAAAAGTTTATAAACATCCTGCTTCAGGAAGGGTATATCCTAAACTTATGGACATTGGAATAAACAAGATTTGAAAGTTAAGGAAAGTTAAGGGATTAATAGGATTATATGGTTAAGGAATAAACAAGAGGTGATCTGAATGAATAAAAAAGGCCAGGCAGCCATGGAATTTCTCATGACTTATGGCTGGGCAATTCTAGTTGTGCTCATTGCGATCGGGGCACTGTCTTATTTTGGGGTGCTGAGCCCTGAAAAGTTTCTGCCTGAAAAATGTGTCATCTCCTCCGGCTCAGGGCTTTTCTGCGATGAATTCACGTCAAGCTCATCTGCTGAAACGGTAACAATCAGGCTGAAGAATATTCTTGCCGAAAGCGCATTTGTCGATTCTATCAGCATTGATTCCCCAAGCTGCTCTTTCAGCACCGCTGATACCAAGATTGGAGCTGACAATACGACCGATTTCTCCCTCGGATGCTCTGGCGGGCTTACCAAAGGAGATAAGATCAAAGGGACGCTGACCATCGTCTATGATGTCGGCAGCGCTGCCGGGCAGGGATTGAGCAAATCCACGACGGGCCAATTGGTTACTGTAGTGCCGTAAAGGCACTTATTTTTTTATTTTATTTTTTTCCCATGAAAAAGAAAACTATTCTGCAAATCTATAGGTTCAGTTTTCTGATTGCAATAGTCCTCTATCTGGTTACTGTTTCAAGGTTTATCACTTCCTCGGAAAAGCAATGGTTTCCCCCTTTCATGTCCCTGGGGGTTATGTTCCTGTCGCTCTGGGGTTATTTCATCATAAAGAATTACTTTAAATAATAACCTTGATGGATAATAGAATTGATTAATAATAACCTTGACCCGGCATGAGCCTTCTTATGAAACCAAAAGCGCAAGCTTCGATGGAGTTCCTGATGACTTATGGATGGGCTATCCTTGTCGTTGTCATCTCTATCGGAGCATTGGCCTACATGGGAGTCCTGAACCCTGAAAAATTCCTTCCTGAAAAATGCATTATTGTGACAAGTTCAGGCCTGTTCTGCAAAGATTATGCTTCTTCATCTGCTGCCGATACAATCACCCTGCGGATCAAGAACATCCTCCCTGAGCCGATTGATTTTTTGAGTGTGGCGACAGATACCCCGGCCTGCAGCGCGGCAACATGCGCTGCCGACCCCCTTGGGGCAGAGAATGAGACTGACTGCATCCTTTCCTGCCCTGCAGGGTTAGCCAGCAAAGACAGGATCAAGGCAGCAATCACTATCACATACTGCTTTGGGGGATTCATGGAACAGCCGACTACTCATTTCTTGGATATGATTGAAGGGCCAAAAGATATCAAAGTCCTGAGCATGGAGCAGCTCAGGCTCCTCGCAAAAGAGATCCGTGCTAAGATTCTTGGAACTGTCGCAAAGAATGGGGGGCATCTCGCTTCTCCCCTTGGGGCTGTTGAGCTCACTTTGGCTCTTCATTACGTCTTTAACGCCCCTGCTGATAAGATCATCTTTGATGTCGGGAACCAGGGTTATGCGCACAAGCTGATAACCGGCAGGGCAAAAAGGTTCCACAGCTTACGGCAATATAAGGGCATATCGGGGTTCCTTAAAAGGGAAGAATCAGAGTATGATGTCTTTAATGCAGGCCACAGCTCGACTTCAATCGGAGCGGGATTAGGGATTGCCAAGGCCCGTGATCTCCTCAGGCAGCGATACAAAGTCATCTCTGTCATCGGAGACGGCGCGATGACTGCAGGGATGGCCTTTGAGGCTTTAAACCAGGCAGGAGACCTCAAGACTGACCTTATTGTAATTCTGAATGACAACAGCTTCTCCATCTCGCCGAACGTCGGAGCGCTGAAGCACTACCTCAACAAGCTTGTTACCCACCCTGGATATAAAGCAAAACGGCAGAAGATACTTTCGTTCCTCTCCCATTTCGGCGCCAATGCCGCTAAAAAAGCTGCGAAGATTGAGGAATCGCTCCATGCCATCTCCGGGCCAGGCCTGCTGTTCAGGGAACTGGGATTCCGCTATTTTGGGCCTATCGACGGGCATAATATTGAAAAGATGATACGGCTCTTTAACAACATCAAAGACATGAGAGTGCCTATCCTTATGCATGTCAGGACGCAGAAAGGCCGGGGCTTCAACCTGGCTGAGAACAATGCTGAGAAATACCATGGGGCAAAGCCATTCGACCTTGCGACGGGAGAGGCATTCAAGCCCTCTGTCCACCAGCATATGACCTATACTGAGGCATTCTCAAATGCGCTGGTGAAGCTTGCTAAGGATGATGCCCGCATCGTTGCCATCACCGCTGCGATGGCTCCCGGGACTGGTCTGGATAAATTCCAAAAGGAGTTCCCTGAAAGGTTTTTTGACGTCGGTATTGCTGAGCAGCATGCGGTGACGTTTGCCGGCGGCCTAGCTGTTGGAGGATTAAAGCCGGTTGTTGCGATTTATTCCACTTTTTTACAGAGGGCTTACGACCAGATTATTCACGATGTCTGTTTGATGAACCTTCCTGTGGTTTTTGCCATCGACCGAGCAGGGCTTGTCGGCGAAGACGGAGCGACCCATCATGGGGTGTTTGACATAAGCTATCTGAGGGCAATTCCCAATCTGACAATAATGTCTCCCGCAAACGAAAATGAGGTGGGCAAGATGCTGGCAACTGCATTGGATAATGATGGGCCTGTCGCCCTGCGCTATCCAAGGTCAACGGGTATGGGTGTCGGAGTTGAAAATCCGCTTGAGCCGGTAGCGGTTGCAAAGGCGGAAGTTTTAAGGGAGGGAAAAGATGTGCTTATCATCGGTTTTGGCCCAATCGTAAACACTGCGCTTGAAGCTGCCATTGAGCTGGCGGAGAAGAAGATAAGCTGCTGCATAGTCAATGCAAGATTTGCAAAGCCCCTGGATGAAGAAACGCTCATTTCATTGGCCAAGAAATGCAAAAAGGTTCTGACCGTTGAGGAAAATTCTGTGAAAGGGGGATTTGGAAGCGCAGTCTTAGAATTGCTCAGGGAAAACAACCTTAACATCCCGGTAACGATGCTTGGCATCCCGGATAAGTTTGTTGACCATGGGAGCCAGAAGGAGCTGTATAAGATGATCGGGCTGGATAAGGGGGGGATAGTGAAGATGGCGGAGAGTTTAGCTAAGAAATCATACAAAATTCTATCTGCTCAATGACTTAAGAGGTTTATTGATGGTATTCTTTAAATCAGGTATTTCAATCCTTTATTTCCTCACGCACCTTCCAAACTTATCCGGTGACTTTGCATTGCACTTCAGCCCATTGCAGCACTTTTTCCCGGAACTTCCGCCGCAAAGGCTATATTTCGGAGAGCAAGGAGGTTCTTTGGGAGGATCTTTAGGCGGCTCTTGCTTAGGGCAGGGGCACTTTTGATTACATGCAATCACCGCACCAGCCTTTTTTGCCTCGCATTCATTGTTGTAGGTTTTTCCGTCACTTCCGCACACGGGATTATACAGCGCAGGGCAGAAAGTTTCTTTGACGCATTTTCCCATTTTGTCAGGAGATTGGGCATCACACCTGAGGCTGCCGCAGCAGGTTATTCCAGCAAAGCCGCCGCATGCCCCGCCTTCCTGAGAACAGGGCTTAGGGGGCGTTTTTGGAGGATTTTTCGGCGGCGGAAAGATCGGGCCGGATGAAATTCCTGCAGAGACGATGCTGGCAACAACGACAGCAAGCAATACGATAACAGCAACTGAGAGAAAAATGGTTTTTATGCGATTGATATCCCCCATAGGAAACCGAAAGAAGACGAAATTAATAAATGTTTTGGTTTTGATGCTTGAAAATTCGAGTTTGGGAATACGGGGGAATTATAGATGAATATTCAAGTTCCCATTAATCGAAGAGGCATGTTTCCTGAGGGCACTACCCGCTAACTCAAAGGCTTAAGGAAAATACCTCCATGAAAATATCGGGAGGAACATAACAAATGAAGGCTGTTTCCTAAACTGGCTCGACAAACCATGTTGGAATACATTTATCAAACAAACAAAGGAAAAGCTTATTAATGGCAACAAATTATTAATTTATTGAGGGGATGTTTAATATGATTGATCTTAATGACTATGTGCCGTTAGTATTCAGAGTAGAAAAAGCACCTGGATATTGGCAAAATTTTGTTGGGCTTTTTGAAACAGAGGCACATTTCGGCCATCGGGGAGCCCAAATCACTTTTGACGAACATATTGAACGCCTTAAGGCGCTTGGCCCATTACCGGGGGTTGTGCGCGGACCGACAGTTTCTGAGGCAGGCGTTATTTTAAGTTTGTACACCAGGGGCGATTTTGAAAAATTTTTAGCATCTGCTGGTAAAACATTTGGGAAAGGATTTTTAGCTGAGATTCTGGGAGATAAAGTCTCCGAAACCTATTCCCAACGATTGCATTGGCTGCGAGAGGGATTAAAAGGATATTCAGTTGATGACTCCAAATTAGGCATTCATGAATGGTCTGACCAGCGACTTGAGTTAAAGGGAGAATTAACGCCAGGTCTCTTTGGGGGCAAATGGATGGGGCAGGTACAATTAACCTCTGAATCGCAACCTGAAACTTATATGACGAGCAAATTTAGAATGCCTGAGGTATGCGCTCCAGGAAAGGTGATCAAACAAGGTTCTCTTCTCCATTTTGCGTTGTATGGAATAAATTCCAAACCCGATCCAAGATTGGATAAAAGCCTCAGAAAAACTATATCTGAGGATTGGGGGAATATAGCTTTCTCTTTTTCGGAAGGTTTTCCACAGATTAGCTTTCCAGCCTATGCTAAATCTAGGGCAGTGATCGACCTTAGCCATATATCTCCTGGAAATCTTGAAAAGGCATTGGAACAAATTGTTCAAGAGTCACACCAACTAACCCCTGCGTAATTTTATCCTTTGTTGATACAAAGAGGCAAAACTATCAAAAAAATCCGACCACCGCCAACAGAAAATCTGATGATTTTCCTAGTTGCGCTCCCTCCGGTCGGCAACGGTCAATAGACTGGCGGTATGCTCGCTCCCTTCGGTCGCTCGGGTCGGATTTTTTGTTCTCATTTTCCACTTAAATCTGATCCAGAGTGTAAACCACCAGTGAAATACACTGGTGGAAAATGAGATTTTATTGCAGCGCCCTTCTCCATTATTATGAAAGGGATTAGTATTCTCTGCTCCACTGGCTCAATCGGAAGCATTGGAATTCAGACATCAGCTATGATCGGAGAGAACATTACTTTATAACTGCCCTGTATCTTATGGTATTGATAATCGAATCAAGCAATGGCTCCTTCTTTTTTAGCTCTGACCTGAATTTAGCAGGCGTATAGATTAATGGGCTGATATCCCGCCCAAGAGCCAAAGATGTTTCACGGCACCATGCCAAAATCTCTTTTCGGTTATTCGTGACAAACAAGACATCGATATCACTCCCTTCTTTCACCTCACCAAACGCAAATGAGCCAAAGAGATAAACCTTCTGGCAAAGGGATACTATCCCCCGGCTGTTAAGGAGAAGCTTCAAGAAAGTTTTGATGTCCTTTGACCTTTCAGCGGCCATTTCCAGATGAAATGACTCGAGAAGATGAGTAAACTGGCCTTTTCCTTCTTTAGTGAAGGCATAGTATGCTTCCTTTCCTTTTACCTTTTTGCTTATCACTCCTGCCTCCTTAAGGCTTTTAAGGATCCGGTGAGCCAGCGAAGGGTTTATACCTGTCTTTTTTTCGATATTTCTCAAATAATCTTCCCCTTCTGCATAAATCTCAAACATCACCTTTAGCTTATTCTCACCGAGAGGCAGGGATTTTATCAGCGTCATAGGAGGCTCACCAATATTTTGAAATTGTTTTTTATTTTATCAAGCTCAGCCCTTACATCTCCCTCTTTAACATCAACCCATGATTTGGGCTTATACAGCGCGAAATTCCTTTGTATCCTGAATTCGTCAAGATCCCTGTACACATCATTGGAGGTAGCCTGCTTCATCACTTTATCAACCAGCAAATGAAGCTCCTTGGCAGAATCTTCGCTTATGATGCCATCGTTCATCAAGGCAACAATGATGCACCCATGGTCTTTTGAGTAATAGCCTAACTTCTTGATCAGTAAAGCATTGAGCAAATGGAATAAGGACTGGTACGCCTTAACTCTAGCCCAATGGAAGTCGTTTGCTTCAAAATCACGCTCTGCTGAAGCCAGATCCTTATTTGCCCTTTCAACATAGTCAGAAAACGCCTCCTGCCCGACTTTCTTAAATCTGCCTCCCTTTTCACAGCTTAAGAACGCCCTTTGCAGGGCTTCTGCTGACTTTGGAACATTGGTTTTGCTTTCCATTTTCATAAAAGTAAAAAAAATGCCGAAACATCATCGGGCTAACGCCCGAGTCTTTAACACTCGGCATTTTTAGTCCTTCAAAGCCGCTTTGAAGTGCGGCGTTTGCACCCAGCGACTTTGAAGTAAACATATGATTACTTTAGGTAAACAATACCCCTATATAAGCATTTTGATTTTTTATCTGCCCGGAGTTGTAGGCCGGAGGTTCGATAGTCTTTTAAGGTGATACCACTTATTGACTTCTGATGAAAACCTTGTCTATCCTCGGCTCAACCGGCTCCATCGGCACTCAGGCTTTGGAGATTGCGAGGGAGCATCCAAACGAATTTAGAATAGTTGGGCTTTCCTGCCACAGCAATATTGAGCTTCTTAAAAAACAAATTGTGGAATTTAAGCCAGAGGCGGTTGCCGTCTTTGATGAGGAGAAGGCTGACCATCTTACTGATGAGCTGAAGGCTGATATCCCTGTTTACAGGGGGATGGACGGCCTTCTTAAGATAGCCCAATTATCAGACGCAGATACTATCGTCAATGCGCTTGTCGGCTCCATAGGCGTTTTGCCGACTGTAAAAGCCATTGAGGCAGGAAAGAATATTGCCCTTGCAAACAAGGAAACGCTGGTTGCAGCAGGGGAGATTGTGATGGATAAAGCCAGAAAGCACAGCGTCAAACTGATGCCCATCGATTCTGAGCATTCTGCGATATTCCAATGCCTCAATGCCAATGCTGCTGATGGGGGCAATAAAATGAGTTATGGAAAAGCTGTTGATGACGTTGAGTCAGTAACATTAACCTGTTCTGGCGGCCCCTTCAGGAACTTTAAGAGCATTAAAGATTTTGAGAGCATCAAGCCTGCTGATGCGTTAAAGCACCCTACATGGAACATGGGCGCAAAGATAACGATTGACTCCGCAACGCTGATGAACAAAGGGTTTGAAGTCATCGAGGCGCATTGGCTGTATGGGCGGGATTACGAAAAAATAAAAGTGGTTGTCCATCCCCAAAGCATCATCCATTCTTTCGTTGAGTTTAAAGATAAGTCGGTTCTTGCGCAGGTAGGCTTTCCTGACATGAGGATTCCGATACAGTATGCGCTGTCTTATCCGAAGAGATTGGCAAATACGGCTTCAAAGCCGTTCAATCCGGTGACGGCAAAAGAACTGACTTTTTCTGAGGTTAATAACGAACTGTTTCCCTGCCTTGGCTTTGCCTACGAAGCTGGAAAGATCGGTGGAACAATGCCATGCGCGATGAATGCTGCAAATGAGGTTGCTGTCCAACTTTTTTTGGATGGTAAGATTGGGTTTTTGGGAATCGCTGAGAAAATAAAAAAAACGATGGACGTGCTTAAGGTGGTTAAAAATCCAGAGTTAGATGAGCTGTTGGAGTTGGATAATGACATTAAAAACGATGGCTTTCAAGTGTTATAGTCTCCCCAAGGATTAACTTTCCTGCATATAGTCTACCACAATAGTTATAATCTTCCTGACATTTTCATTGCAGTTTTTAAAAGAGAGCTTGTCTAACGCACCGGGGCCATATTTCCTAAGGACGTCGCTTATCAGGGCATGGATGAAGGATTGTGTTGCGCCTTCGATACCTTCAAAATCAAGCAAGATTTCCTCTTTTTTTTCCAGCCCCGGAATGATTGTATTGAGCCTTACCTCCCTTGCTAAATCTTTATTTTCCGCAAATGAGCCGGTTAAACCCATCAGTTTTATATCAATCATATGAACCTCGGCGCCCGGTATTCCTCTTTTTTTCGCTCTTTTATAGTCTTCATGTAGGCATCCCTAATTAGGTCTAAAAGGATGGAAAATTCTTTCGTTGAATTCAAGGAAATATCAACCCCCACAACAGTTCCCTGCCAATGAGGGCAGTCTTCCCTCTTTGAGTGCCTGTCCTTGAAAGGATCACCATGGAGCGTAAAACGCCTCATATCCGGCTTATTTCTTAACAGCTTATACATCGCATCTCCGCTAAAGATCATAAAAAATTCACGATTTACCTGCGCGATAGACTTAATAAAAAAAAGGCCTGCTCCAGCATTGTAATCAGTGCCTCCGATCCTTTGGGTGGTCCCTGTAACACCTGGCATTAAAGCCAGCCGGATAGCTTCCAGGTGGGTTTCTGCAGGATAAGCATTATTTATGGTCTTTTTGATCCCCACACCGGTGTCGGCAATTCCTATCCTGATAGTGTTGCTTTTCCGGTAATACTGCGCTGAAACAACCGCCCCTTGCTTTGATCCTGAATGTTCAAGGACATTTCTTACAAGCTCACTAACTACATATTTTATTGAATCAGCCTGCTCTGGGCCCAAATGAAGCAAAGGGATGATGTCTGTGATAAACCTTGTTAATTCTTCTGAATTGATAATTTTTGTCAGCGGAATAAATCTTCCGGCAGGCTCATGTTCGGTAACGGATATATCTGATTCTATGTTGAGCAGCCTGAACAAACCCATCCTCTTAAGGTAGTGCTTAGATTTTGCTTCCAGTCTTTCACAACCAATGTCCACGGGCTTCATGTTCAGCCCTAATGCAGCGATGATGCATAATACCGCGGGATGTACTGAAATCCATTTTTTGTTTGCAGTAATTTTTAATTTTGTCGGTTCGGAGAGATTCATCTGCCTTAAAAAAGGGTCAATATTGCCTAAAAAAGCGCTGTTAGGTAAATATATGTCCATAATATACCGGGAATTCATTAATCTATTTAAATGTTCTTATTTATACCGGGATTCCCGGAAAGATTTGTTTACATATTAAATCCCGGCATTAATCGACCAAGAGTTAATTTTATTGAAGATGAGTCGGTGGATCTTCAAAAACCAGCTGTCAGTATGAATTAAGCTCCTCCCAAAGGTTATCAGAAACCTTTAAATACCAGTCCCAATTACCATTCAATCACTATGGTAATGGACACACTCCAAATACGGCTCACAAAAGGCCTAATCGATGAAATCCAGAAGCTTGTTGACAGGCAGATTTATAGCTCTGTTTCTGAAGCAATCAGAGATGCAGTCAGGAAGATGGTGGTTGGCGGCAGAGTTGATGAAAAAACAGCCATCGTAAAACCAGATATTTTGCAACCTATTTCTCCAGAAGTTCAGAAAGCTAAAGAAGAAGTTCAGATAGTTAAGCAAGAAGTTCAGCAGGCAATTGAAAAAGAAATCAAGGGAGAGCTCCAAAGAGCCCGTGGAACCAGAGACTTTTTGCCGGAAAGCCAGATTGTCAGGCAGCAGATAATTGACACGCTAAAGGAAACGTTTGAGCTCTACGGCTATTCCCCATTAGAGACTCCGGTGATTGAGAGATTTGATGTCCTTTCATCTAAATATGCCGGCGGAGCAGAGATTCTCAAAGAAACTTTTACGTTCAGGGATCAGGGAAACAGGGAACTTGCATTACGGTATGACGATGTTGATGCTGTCGGGAGCAAAGAGATGACGGCAGATGCCGAAATCCTGTCGATAATGAAAGCGGCGCTGCAAAAGCTTGGCTTTGACTCTGAGATCAAAGTCAATAACAGGAAAATCCTTGATGCAATCATGATCTGGGCAGGTGTTGAGGCTGAGAAAACAGAAACGGTGATGCTTTCCCTCGATAAGCTGGAGAAGTTTGGGAAGGATGCGGTTATCAAAGAATTGATTGGGAAAGGCCTCAGCGATGATATGGCCTCGAAGATTCTTGGGACGATCGGGATCCAGGGAGAAAATGCTGAAAAGATCCTGGCGCTTAAATCTGTCATCGGCGATATTGAAGGATTGAAAGAGATAGAAAGTTTGCTGGACTTGTTAGATTCCATCTCTGTTTCGGTTTCTTTCGACCCATCATTGGCAAGAGGGCTTGCTTACTACACCGGAACTATCTATGAGACTTTTATCAAAGGGAGCGCTATAACTTCGTCTGTCTGCTCCGGAGGAAGATGGGATAATATGATTGGGCAGTTTCTTGGAAGAGGAGATTCAGGGAAAGGAGAATCGGGAAAAGGAGTTTCAGAGAATGGAGTTTCAGGGAAAGGAGATTCAGGAAAGGGAGATTTTGGGAAAGGAGATTCAGGGAATGGAGTGTCAGGAAAAGAAGAATTAGGCAAAGGAGAATCAGGAAAGGGAGAATCGGGCAAAGGGAAATATCCTGCAGTCGGAACTTCCTTTGGGCTGGACAGGCTTTATGATGCGGTCATCGCAAGGGCGCCCGGAATGGCTGCCAAAAAGACAGTCACAAAAGTTTTTGTCATCCCTATCGGAACTTTAAAGGAATCGTTGAAGGCTGCAAATGAGCTGAGGGCGGCTGGTGTCAGGACTGAAATTGATATTATGGGAAGGGGCGTTTCCAAGAATCTCAATTATGCGAATTCTTTGGGTATCCCTTATGTGATTTTTATCGGGGAAGAAGAGATGAAGGTTGGCAAGGTAAAACTGAGGAATATGGCAGATGGTAAGGAAAAGTTAATTTCTATACAGGAGATTCTTAAGGGCGAAAGATTTTAATAAATGTATATGTTTACATATAGCTATGTCAAAACTCATAAGAATTACAGATGAGATTTACGGAAAATTGACCGCACTTAAAGGAAAGGAGAGTTACAGCTCCGCCATCAAATGCCTTCTGGCTGACAGGGGGAACAAGGATGCTATCCTTTCATTTGCTGGAAAAGGCGGCATTGACATGGGCGAAATGAGAAAACTCAAAGATGAGTGGAAATTGTGGTCAAAGAAGTATGCTTATAGCGAAGAACACAAATGGTTGAGCAAAATAGTTTGTGTTCTTTAATATAGTGGCACAATAATTATTGCCCAATTATTTTGTTGCACCACTATAGATTCAGATGTTCTCATTGCTTTATTGAACAATGATCCTGAGGTAATCAGGACGATGCACCATTTGGATGGAACTTTTTGCCACGACCACCATCAACGTTTTTGAGATATGAGGCGGGAGGAAAAAAGAGGAGCCTTTGCTTCCCCTTTAACTTCCCTGAGATTATTTGTTTTCGACGAAAAGTCATCAATTATTGCCGGTGGCGTAAGAAGGTCGCTTCGCGAAAAAGGGCTGGACATAGAGATTCGAGACTTGTTCATTGCTGCAATCTGCATGGCAAATCAGCTTCCGCTCCTTACAAACAATAAAAAACATTTTGAGAGATTCCAGGAATTTGGGCTTGTGCTTCTGTAGGCGATTTTAAAGGAGGTTTTCTGCACCTTTTGATTTGTAAATGAATACCGGCTGCCGGTTGCGAGGGTCATCAACCCTGGAAATGAAGAACTTGCCCACTATGCGCTGTTCCCTACAGACTTGGGTTTAGTGATGACGGCAAAAGGCCTTGCCATACAGGCGCATAACTATCTCAACCCGTCTGCTTTTGCCAGGAATGCTGTTTATTTCCGCACCCGGGATGGCATCAATAATCTTGGCCTTTCTTCAGGGCAAAAGATAGGGTTCTGGTCGGATGGGATGGAATACAAGATTATGGCTGTAGATAGGGATCCAGAAATCATGAAAGGAGTTAAAGATATCCTTAACTCCTGATGGTTTGTAGGATCAAATCAGAGATTTAAAGAGATTATTCTCCTGAAATTATTTTCATCGTCAGGATTTATTTTTTGGGTTCGTGGAAAATTATTTGCCCATAGGCATCCTTCCTGCAGGGGTTCCTGGAAAGATTACTTCATTAATTTTCCCTCTTAGAGTATCACCTACGAGTAACGACGAACCGCAAAGCTTATATAGTAGTACCCCCCTTCCATAGTAACAAATGAGCCTATTCGGCTCTGCCCAGGCGTGAAATCCCCCAAAGCTTTTTCTCCTGGGCTGTATTCTTCTTATGAACGGACTTGTCAGCCCGTTTGAGAAAACAAAACATCTCCAAGAACTTTTTTTGCCCTGTCAGGGAGATTAAATCCAGGACAATATTCATTCAGCGATTCATATCCAGCGATTCAAATCACTACCTTCTGCCCATCCACTTCCACAACCGGGTTCTTAAAAATCTGGTCCAGGTGGATTATCGCATAGATATTGCCCCCGAACCAGTAATTTGAGCCTATGCCGATGTGCGCTGTCCCGTAGGCTTTCTCATCGACTAGCGTTGAGCCGATGATTTTTGCTTTCCTGTTCAGCCCAAAGCCGAGCTCGGAAACCCTGTAGACTGTCTTTGGACGCTTGGAATGCTCGGCTGCCATCTGCAGTGTCTTTTCAAGCTCTTTTGCCTCTTCGCCGCCTTCGATTGAGGTGATGCCTCCTTTCTCAATGGTCAGTTTTATAGGAGTCTTGATGACTGCAGTATGCTTGTGGTTCCTTGAGCTTCCGTCGATGACTACAACTCCATCAACCTTGTTCCCGCTGCAGGGAAAATAAACTTCGCCTGCCGGCATATTGCCGCCTAAGCCCGGGACGTTATATGCGCCGTCGCTCTTTAAGGCTACCATCGATTCCTTGTTGAAACGGAGGTCGGTCCCGGCAGCAGTTGTGACTCTCACTTCCTTTGCAGCATCAAATATTTCTTTCCAGCGCTGGTGCTCCGCCCATAATGGCTTGTAATCAACATCGATTGCACCTATAACTTCCTTGAACATCGCTGTAGGCAAATCTCCAAGGCTGGTAGAAGTGATGAACTTGTGCTTTTTCCTTGCGCAATAGGCACGGAAGCTTTTCCCTGCATCGCCAATGGCGCCAAGCTTGTCAGATGCGACGACAAAGACAACGTTTTTTTCCTCGAGCCCCAAAAGGCTTTCAACAACTTCAGGATCAGCATCCTGCATCCTTGACCTGGGTGTCTGCAAAATGAGCTTGCTGTTGAGGTTCATCGCCTTTGACGCAAAAAAAAGAGAGGCCGCCATCAGGGGAGAGACAAGGCGCTTTTCAAAACCAATGTCTCCGATGATGAGGATTTTCTCGTCGGTGATGCCAAAGCATGATGAGAATATTTTTTTTAGGAGAAGCGAATGCTTCTGCGCTTCATCCACGAGGCCTTTCTCTCTGAACCATTGCAGCGATTGTATCGATTCCATCCCCCTTCATTTTTTTAGGGTGTTTTTATAGTTTTCTCTGAACAAATGAGGTGCCAGTTCAGGATAGCGGCGTTTTGGAAAATCCCAGCTGCCCCGATGATACAGATAATTGTGATGATAAGCCCAGCTGCTGATTTTATGCAAATAACTGCAGTGATAAACCCTGCGCACATTCACTTGGCAGTTTGAATTAAGCTCCCCTCGGATCCCCTCGGAGCGGCTCTGCCATGCTTAATAATGCTCACGCATTATTGGCACCCACGAAACTTCGTTTCTTAGGGTTTTCAAAACTCTTGACTGATTTGTCAAGGGCTCTGTGTCCCCGGATGGGGCAACCCCCCACGACGAGCTGGATTTGTTAGGGTGGTTGAGTTTTGACCTGTCTGAAATCGTTATATCTTATAATAATAGTAACGATTTCTGAGCATGCTCAAAAACAGCAGTTTTTGACATTAGGATGGCAGAGCCGCTCTTGCCGGAGCTTGATTCATACACTTGGCAGAAGCCTTTATATAGAGAAACTTTCCTTCAACTGCTGAGGACAATGATATCAAAAGAGGAACTCCAGAAACAAATCCCCTTCGCTTTCGGGGAGACGCATTTTCCAAAGCTTGGGGAGAAATACCGGGGCAAGGTCAGGGATGTTTACAGCCACGGCGGGCAGCTGATCCTTATCACCACCGACAGGGTGAGCGCATTTGACAGGATCCTGACAACCATGCCTTTCAAGGGGCAGGTTCTCAACGAGCTTGCCGCCTTCTGGTTCGAAAAGCTGAAGGGGATAATTGCCAATCATATCATTGATGTCCCCGATGCCAATGTGATGGTCGTCAGGAAAGTCGAGATTGTCCCGATCGAGATCGTTGTCCGGGGGTATCTTACCGGAAGCGCCTGGAGGGATTACTCCGGCGGAAGGACCATCTCAGGGATCAGGCTTCCGCCCGGGATGCGGAAAGACCAGCATTTTCCGCAGCCGCTGGTGACCCCTTCAACAAAATCCCAGCACGGCCATGACATGCCTATCTCGGCGGAGCAGATCATCGAGCAGGGCACCGTCTCAAGGCAGCTGATGGAAAAGATCGAAAAGACTGCCCTTGCCCTGTATAAGAAGGGCGTTGAAGTATGCGCAAAGCATGGGCTGATCCTTGTTGACACAAAATATGAGTTCGGCCTTGCAGGAAACGACCTGGTGCTGGCTGATGAAGTCCACACGCCGGACTCTTCGAGATTCTGGTATGCCGATACATACCAAAAGCTTTTTGAGGAAGGAAATGACCAAAGGATGATCGACAAGGAATACCTCCGCCAATGGCTTATCCGGGAAAAGAATTTTATCGGCGACGGCCCTTTGCCCGACATCCCCGATGAGATACGGATTGAGTTTGCACGGCGCTACATCGAGGCGATCGAGCAGATAACCGGAAAGCCCTTTACCGCAAAAGTCGGTGAAGTCCTGCCGAGGATCGAGCAAAATCTCAAAAAGAGGGGATACCTTTAGGATAATTTTATTTTTTGCATCTGTGATTTCCAATTAATGCATTATTATGAAAACATGCCTCAATATCGCAAAGAAAGCAGCCAGGGCTGCCGGAAAGATCCTTCTCAGGTATTTTGGGAAAACAAAGAATATCAGGGAGAAATCCGGCCGAAGGGGGCTGGTGAGCATTGCCGACGAAGAGAGCGAAAGAGCAATCATCGGCATCATAAAAAAACGATTTCCCGGCCACAACATCATTGCAGAAGAATCCGGCATCGACCATCAGCATTCACCTTTCACCTGGCATATCGACCCTCTCGACGGGACAACGAACTATATCTTCGGGCTCCGCGATTGGGGAACAGCAATAGGGCTTGCGAAAGATGATAAAGTCATCCTCGGAGTGATTTATTTTCCCCTGTCCGATGAGCTGCTGTGGGCAGAGAAAGGCAAGGGGGCTTTTCTCAACGGGAAGAGGATCTCCACGAGCAAAAGAGACAGGCTGAAAGATTCTTTGTTCCTGTTTGAGTCTGACTTAAACAAAGATTCACCCCTGCGGTTTAACCTGCTGAAGAGGATTGTCAAAAACACATACAAGATACGCATGACCGGCGATGCTGTCACAAGCATGAGAAGGGTAGCGGAAGGCGCTGCTGACGGACTGCTGTTTTTGCGGCTCAATGACTGGGATGTCGCAGCCGGCTCCTTGATCATCAGGGAGGCTGGAGGCAAAGTAACGACGCTCTCCGGCAAGGAATGGGAACTTGGGGATAAGGAGTTTGCGGCAAGCAATGGGAAGATACATACTGGGCTGATAAAACTTATCGGGAAGAAATAATCTTCGCATAAAGATTATTTTTCTGATTAGCGCCAAAGTGATTTTAGCCACCAAGAAGGATCAGATAATCCTGTATTCATCCAAACGTCCACGCGCTAAATGTAAATCCTTTTCCAGAAACTTCAAGAACAAGCGTATGGCTTCCATACTGCCCCTTGTAGGGGTTGTAGAGCCTTGGCTCACTTATACTCATCATCGGCAGGTTTGTCATTGTTACGTTGATCATTGTCACGTTTATCGTTGTTTTGTTTATTACTTCCATGCTCAAATCTTGATTTCCTTCCGGCAAAAACACATCGTCTCCAAAATTGCCTTTTTCCATCAGCTTTCCGTCAATAAAAAGGAGCACTGAGGAATTTCCGTCCTTATGCTGCGCAACAATATTTGCTGCTTTGGCTGTGAACGGAAGCGCAATCTTTCCTTTTTCTCCGATCAGCTCAAGGTCATCGGGATTGATTTTCCAAAGGCCTTCAAGGTAAAACCTGTTCGGCAAAAGGTCTTTTGGAAGAGAATAGTTAATGGTTTTTCCCGGCTGCAATCCTTCTTTGTTGCCGACATCCTGGCCCCTTGGCAGCGCAAACTCATAGCCGGCATATAATTCCGGGGTCAGGGGATATTTTGGAGTCATGTCCTTCAGCGCTGATTTTGGCATATTTTCAATGCTTCCTATGCTACCATCTTTCTCCGCAATTTCCGGCCCAAGCTCCATAAGAAGTTTTTGGATCATCTCTTCAGTATCATCATAACCTCCCTCGCCGATGTGGTCATATCGGATAAATCCGTCGGCATCAACAAGATATTTCCTCGGCCAATACCTGTTCTGGTATGCTGACCACGTCGCATAGTCATTGTCCTGCACAACAGGATAGTTTATACCGTATTTTTTGACTGCCATCTCCACATTTTTCTTTTCCTTCTCAAAATTAAATTCGGGCGTGTGGATGCCTATGATCACAAGTCCTTTGCTCCTGTATTTTTTGTCCCACTCGGCCAGATGAGGCAAAGTCCTGATGCAGTTGATGCAGGTGTAAGTCCAGAAGTCGATGAGAACAGCCTTTTTGCCGCGGTAATCAGATAGCCTGATCTCTTTACCGCCGGTGTTCAGGTAACCTGCGATGCCGGCCAGTTCAGGGGCAAGAGGGTATTTTTCTGATTTTTGGGATATGCGCTTAAAGTCATCTTCAGAAAGGTTCTGCCGGCTTAAAGAAATTTTCACCTCATCGATGCCCATGGGCGTCTTTTTGGGGATGACTTTTGTTGATTCGATAAAGACGATAGCGCTGATTACCAGGACCGACAGGAATGCAAGGATGATGATTTGGGATTTCATAAGGTGAGGGGTTTTGGTTTTGTTGATTGGATTTATACTTACAGACAAAAATGGGTATATTCTTATTATCCGTTCGTAATACGAAAATCCATATTGTGTTTTTTGTAACCCGTAGGGGTACGAAAAAATGATTTCATTTTTTGTATCCCTCTGGGATAAGCAAACGCAATATTTTATCTTTGATTATTTGTTGCGTTGGCTAAAGCTGCAATTGAAAATTCCAACAACAAAGGGCTAAAGAAGCGTTCCGGTCTGCGGACGGAGGGCGGCCCCCAGCCTCGCCTCGCCGATGTTGTTGGGATTTTCCAAATTTAACCTGATTATTTCTTCGATTGGGCTTAACTCATACTTCCATCTATTGAGGGCTTGGGTTCCAAAATGTCTCCGACCTTCCCCCGTTATCCAGTGAGCTTATCCGTTTTAGCCGCCATGATGAAATCGGCTTCATGCAGCCCATCGATCTTATGCGTGAAAAAAATGACTTTGACTTTCTTATAATCAATCTGGATGTAAGGGTGGTGGCCGTTCTCTTCGGCAAGCATCGCCAGCTTTGTGACAAAGGCAATTGCGTCTTTGAAGGTTGAAAATTCAAATGTTCTTTCGAGGTGGTGCTCTCCGACAAGGCTCCACTCCTTAACCTGCTCATGAAGAGTTTTCAAGCTATTCCCTTTCAACGGCGGGATGCCCCCCTTGCAGGGCTCGCATTTCATCGAGGCAAGATTTTCGGCCATAGCAGGTTTAACGATGGTTAAGTATTTAAGTGTTGTGGGTGATATTTTGAAAAATTATGAAAATTAGGGGGAACTTGCCATTTGGAGATGGGATTAAAGTCAAAAAGCAGGGTTCAATAATTCTACCTTCTGAAATTAAATTGAAACGATATTAGGCTATGTTTCATCAAACAACCCGGGAAAGGAAGCGGCAAATATTATTTCTAGACCTAAAACGCTCAATTCCTGAAAAGAGAACGGATAATTTATAATATCCCCCTTCTTCTACAAATGCTATGGCACTACCGAGACGGCATTCTTTTGAAGTAAAGGTTGGAAATATAGGTATAGGGGGCGATAATCCAATCCGCATCCAGTCAATGACCAACACGGCAACGTCGGATGTTGATGCTACCGTAAAGCAGATCCTTGAGCTTGCTGATGCGGGGAGTGAATTAGTGAGGGTGACTGTCCAGGACAATCATTTTGCTGAAGCAGTCCCTCTGATAAAAAAAAGGCTTTTGGCTGAGAGGTGCGAGGTTCCCCTTATCGGGGATTTTCATTTCAATGGGCATCTCCTTCTTTCAAGGTTTCCTGAATGCGCTGAAGCGCTTGACAAGTTCCGCATCAACCCCGGCAACGTAGGCTTGGGGGATGCGCATGACAAAAATTTTAAGGCGTTTGTTGAGTTGGCAATTAAATTCGGCAAGCCAGTGAGGATAGGCGTTAACGCCGGCTCTCTCGACCAAAGGATGCTGACAAGGCTGATGGACGAGAATAATGGGCTGCAGCCGGAGAAAAGAAAGAGCGCAGAAGAAATTAAGGTTGATGCGATGGCGGCATCTGCCCTGGATTCAGCAGCGATGGCAGAAAGCTATGGGCTGGCTCCAAATAAGATAATCCTTTCGGCCAAAGTCAGCAAAGTGCCGGAGCTGATTGCAGCTTATGAAAAGCTTGCGGGGCTGTGCGAATATCCGCTCCATCTTGGGCTGACTGAGGCTGGCATCGGGACAAAGGGGATTGTCGCTTCAACTGCCGGACTGAGTTATCTGTTGCAGAGAGGCATCGGAGATACTATCCGGGTGTCATTGACGCCCGGCCCTTCAACGCCAAGGACAGAAGAAGTTAAGGTTGCGCAGCAGATCCTTCAGTCAAACGGGATAAGGAGCTTCATGCCGACGGTGACGAGCTGCCCCGGCTGCGGAAGGACAACCTCAACGGTATTTCAGGAAATTGCCGAGCAGATTACCAGCTACCTTGAGAAAAAAACTCCGGAATGGAAGGCAAAAGGCTATGATGGCGTAGAAAATATGACGGTTGCGGTGATGGGCTGCATCGTGAACGGGCCGGGGGAAAGCAGGGGCGCAAACATCGGCCTGAGCCTGCCGGGAAGCGGTGAAGATCCTGTCTCTCCAGTCTTTATCGATGGTATTCAGGCGGCGAAACTCAAAGGCCCTGAGCGCATCGAACAATTCAAGAAGATGATCGAGGGGTATGTGGAGAGGAAATACGGCTTTCAGAAGACTATTTAGGAAAACTCTCTCCTTTAACTCCCCGAATAAGAGAAAAATCAGGGCCACTACAAAAAGCCCTCATATTCTCTAATTCGGAATATACCGTGCGATTGTCTTTGCTAGAAAAAGGGAATTCTTGCTCCCTTTCTTGTGTCAAATCTATTTTTACTTCTTCGAATTGGGGTTCTGTAAGCTCTCTCAATCTTGGAGTCATATATTCCCAAACTCCCGAATCAAAATCCGTCTGAGCCTTAATCCCTTTCGCTTTTTGAAATAACCCAGAACTCCCATCATATTCAAATTCAAAAACTCTGTAAATCAAACTGTGATATACATCGAAGGATGGTTTCCTCATAACGACTATCACATAATTAGGAGTTCCATATCCCCAGACAGAGCCTCTTTCCAGGTGAATACCTTCTATTGGGTTACTTTGCACGTGCCTTTCGACAACTTCGCTTGAGGTACTGGCGAAGTTGCATAAATCACACAAAAAGCCGGGTTTGACATGAGATACGGCTTTAGGAGAAAGGGGCTCATCAGCCCCAGAAGAAGCATAGCTTGCTTGTACTAAACTGCCCGAAGTTTCCATAAGCCAAGAAACGTTCATTAATATAAAAACATTTCGATAGGATGATAGTGGAATGCAGTTCGGCATTATTTCTTTTGACCCCAAAACTCCATCTCTTTTGTCCTTTCATCGACGGTAATATGCTTTCCGTTGGGAATTTGGCCGTTTCCTTTATTTTGCCCGTTTCCATCAGTGCCATTTAATTTGGCAAGCATCCCAAGCTGCTCCTCACCGCTCATCCCCATCTTGTCCTGCTTTATCCCGTTCATCGGGGTTTTCTTTCCGCTCAGGCCGACCAGGGAAGGGGGCGTCTTTTTCATGTAATCCATCGCGGTAAACTCTTTTCCTGAGTTCACCAGCTCGGTGTATTTCGGAAAATCAATCCAGGTATGCCAAACCCCGCCAATCCTGAATTTCTTTTTTGCAAGCATGACAACTCTTGAAGGGATGTGCTCGGAAACAATTTCGTAGCCGGGAAGATGGGCGGCTAATTCCTGGGTGAATGCCACAACCTCTTCGTGCATCGGCATGCTTTCGATCGACAGCCGCTTCTGCGATGCGCCGACGTGCATGTATGCTTTTGCTTCGATAAAATCCGGGCTGCCTTTTGCGATCATCTTCGCATATTCTTCAAACTGAGACATATTCATGCCTTTGATAAGCGTCAATCTCACCGTCGTCCGCTGTTTCTTTTTTGCAAGATATTCAAGGCCCTGATTGAAGCGCTCCCAATAGTCCTTAAACAAAGGGACATCAATTTCCTTGAATAACTCGGGATTGGGGGCGTCAAGGCTTATGTATAGTTGGGTGACTGGATTTAAGTCTCTTATCGCTTCCGGGTATTGGGCTCTTGTGACCAAAAAAGTGGAGATACATTCTTTATTGAACCTGCCGATAAGACCGTTAATTTTTGGATACATGATCGGCTCGCCTGTGAGAGAGAGGGCAACGTGCCTGATCTTCTTCGAGCTTTTGAAGATGAAGTCGTTTTTCGTCGGGCTGCCTCCGAATCCGGCAAGAAGCTTGTGGTGGGCTTTGACGCTTTCTTCATAAATCATATCGGGCTCATCCACCGCCCATTTCCATTCTGTAGAAACAGGAGCTTTATAATCTCTCCAGCAGAACGTGCATCTGTTGGCGCAGCTTATTGAAGTTGTCATCTGCATGCATTGGCTGCTCATGATGCCGTAGAACTTTAATTTATAGCAGCCGCCTTTGCCACGTATCATGTTTTTTGTCCAGCCGCAGGTCTTGACTGCGCTGTGGTTGCCAATAATCCGGTATTGCTGGTCCACCAGGCTTTTTTTCGAGCTGTCGGTGAGCTGGGCTTTGGCAGAGTTAGCGGTGAACATATCTTTGGTAATTTTAACTTCCTGCAGCATATTTGCTTCCATCAGGCATGAAAATCCAACAATGGTTAAAAATGTTGCGGGATGAGGGAGGTTGGTGCGAAATGAGGGTTGCCATCAATTTTGCAAATCCCCTTAGTAGATGATTTAAGTCGACAAGGGGGTTGCCCCAGACGGGGAATGTCGACATCTGGTCTTGACATTAGGGATTTGCCTGATGGCAACCCGACCGAAGGGAGAGTTTCGCACCAACCTCTGACTGAGGGTTTCTTCTGATGGAAACTGCCTACCTTTAATAATGGGGGCTTCTTTCTATTGGTAATAGAAGCTTCTTTCTATTGGTAATAGAAGCTTCTTTCTATTGGTAATAGAAGCTTCTTTCTATTGGTAATAGAAACTTTTATATAGATGTGCCAATATGTTCATAGTATGATAACAAGAGAAGCCTTAACGGAGGTTATAGAGTCGCAAAAGGAATTTTTATCGAAGTCCGACCTGGGCATCACCAGAGAGAACGAGGCCAGCATAGAAGATTCTTTTGCCCTGATCATCACTGGAATAAGAAGATGCGGGAAAAGCACGTTTCTCAACCAGATGCTGCAAAGGCAGAAAAAGGGGTATTACCTAAACCTTGAGGATCCGAGGTTAGAGGGCTTTGAACTCCAGGATTTTAACAAAGCAGAATCCATCATGGAAGACCTGTATGGGAAAGGAGGAATCTATTTTTTTGATGAGATACAAAACGTTGCCAAATGGGAAGTGTTCATCAGGCATCTCCTTGACAGGAAAGAAAGAGCAGTCATTACCGGCTCAAATGCTTCCCTGTTAAGCAGGGAGCTTGGCACAAAGCTGACGGGCAGGCATCTCCAGGTTGAAATGTTCCCGTTTTCTTTCGGGGAATTCCTTCGCATGAAAAAAGCAACCCCTTCGGTTTCATCCTTTGAAGAGTATCTCAATAAGGGCGGCTTTCCAGAGTATCTGAAAAAAGAAAACCCTTCAATTCTCCATGAATTATTATCAGATGTCGTCGTAAAAGACATTGCGGTGAGGTTTGGCATCAGAAACACCGGCCTTTTGAAAAAACTTGCGATATACTTGTTCAGCAACGTTGGAAAAGAGTTTTCCTACAACTCCATAAGGAAAATGTTTGAGGTTAAGTCTGTCCAGAGCGTTATCGATTATATATCCTATTTCGAGGATGCTTATCTATTTTTTACTGTGCCACGATTCAGCTATTCGTATAAGCAGCAGCAGGTAAACCCGAAAAAAGTTTATTCTATCGACAATGGCTTTTCTTATGCCAATTCGGCGTCCTTTTCAAAAGACAGGGGAAAAATGCTTGAAAATGCGGCGTTTCTTGGGCTGAGAAGAAGATTCAAGGATATTTTTTATTTTAAAGAAAAGAATGAATGTGATTTTGTGGTAAAAGCGAAGGAAAAAATAACCTGTGCCTTCCAGGCCTGCTTTGACCTCAACGAAGAGACCAAAGGCAGGGAAATCAATGGGCTGATGGGTGCGTTAACAGAGTTTAAGCTTAAGGAAGGCGTTATCTTAACTTTTAATCAGGATGATGAATTTCTTGTTGAAGGCAAAAAGATAGTTGTTAAGCCCCTCTGGAAGTGGCTTACAGGGAAAAGCGGGCAATAACGGCCAAGAGCATCATTGAATCTTTGCTATTGTTGTTATGGACAACAACAATCTTTTTAAATCTCCCATCATTAACGAGGGGAATGGGAGCTGCGGCGGTTATGAGTGCACCAAGTTTTGTCAGGGGGATTCATTCTGCAAATTTGGAAGACCGCCTTAGAGCCGCTGTCGTTCTTATTAACCAAGGATCAGACCTCAAAACATCTTGGCCTAAAGAGCATGAAAAGCTTAAAGAAGATCTCCTGCTTGTCTCTACTCCTGAAGAAGTTGATATTCTTGAGGGGATAACTGACCCAAATCTTAGAATTAATACATATGATAGGATTATTTCTAAAGGGGACCTGGCTGGCGGCCCTCAAAATGTCGTATCAAGAATGGCAGACTACCCTGAAGAGCTGAAGAGACAGCATGCCCCGCAGCTTGCTGAGGCATTTTATCTTGCGGTCAAGAGGAATTTGCCTGGATTGAACCAAATGGCTTTTAGTGCATTAGAGCAGATACCATCACTTGGGGCAGCTTCTATGTTTATGGCAAAGTTGGCAGGGGATTCGTCCGTTGGCTACCCCTTTCAATCGGGGGCAAGAGACTACCTCTTAAACCACACCGACGAACTTGCCAAAGAAGAATTTAAAGCAAACTTTATCCCGGCCTATGCAATAATCGCAGCCAAAGGCTCACCTGAGCAGGCTGAAAAAGCTCTTGCGGCTTTGAGGGAGATTCCGGTTCCTGAACTCAGGCTTACAAAGCATGGGCATTATGAAACGGATCCTCTTCTCGATGGGTTAATAGGCATATTGAAAGAATCAACAGCAGCCCCCACACAGACCCAGACTATGGAACTGTTGTTTCAAAAATATGCATTTCTTGGTTTGGAGGCTGCTGCAAAATACGGGAATCTTGAAACAAAAGGCAGGGCAATCAAAACCTTGAGTGGGATAACCTTTGAGAAAGGCATTGGCAGGGGAATTGACCACACCATATTAGAATCACAGAAGGCGTTGATTTATGAAAGAATGGCCGAGACCTGTAAATTCTGGCCAACTGCTGATGGTGTTCATATGATGAACTGTTTGGCTGATGCGATACAGTTAATATCGGAACCGGAGATTATGCTTCAAACTTTCTGGAGGGTTTACAAACGAAGTTTTGGCCAGATACCAGTAGAAAAGGCCTCAAATGCACTTGGACTTTACATAGGACACATCAAAAATATCCCAAATCCTGATGAGAGAAATGAGATCTACTCCTTTCTATCGAAACACCATCCAGATAGTATGACGAAGGACTATGCAAAAAAACAATTGCCCCTCCATATCCGCGCTATAGCATATCTCCACAATAAAATATCCTAACACTCAAAACTTGAACAGGTATCTTTTCTACAATAATTTTCTTGGAAGAATTATCCTAAGGCCGCCTTTGTTGGCAAATGCCGATACGACTTTTACTCGCCACCAACATTAATTCACTTACAATCCTTGTTCACAATCAAACTTTATTCACTAACAATCTTTGTTTACTAACAATATATTTTCACCAGCAACCTTTTTAATCCCTCCCAAAACCTCTTCCTTATGAGGTATAGAAAGATTGATGACCTGCACAATCACCCCTTAACGTAAGCGGAGACGAGGAAAATATGCAAAAATACCTTATCTGCATCGAAGACCGGCTTTTGCCGGATAACACCGGGAAATGGAAAGAAGTCCATCCCGGGACGTTTCAAATCGGAAGAAGAGACAGTATCCCCGGGATTTATTTCCAAGGACAAGATATCTTCCTGAATGACCCAACAATTTCGAAAAGGCATGGAGGGTTAAGGATAACAGAAACATATGAATTTTTTTACACTAATTATGGGACAAGCTGGACAACGATTGACGGGGTATTATTCACTGACAGCGATGAGCGGAAACTTGAATTAGGCTCAACCATTGGATTCGGTTTGAGGAATGATGACGGCGCATTTAAGCCGCATTACCTTTTATCTATCGGAAAAGTGGAACTTGGTGAACAGAAACAATGATGAATGTTGGAAAGGAAAATATATTTTGGGACTGATTGGGCAGCTGGAATTTCTTCTCCAGAAAAGAAATGATTAAAAAGGAAAGGCCTGAAGAGGCAATAATGGGTTTCAAAAGCATAGGGAGATTTGTCAAATACCCTAAATTCACGCTCCTTGGAATGTCTTTCCTTCTGGCATACCTTCTGCTTTTGCACAAGGATAAGCTCCCGTTCCAGGAAGGCCTTGAAAGCCTCGGCCTCTTGGGGATTTTTATCACGGGGATGCTCTACAGCTACGGGTTTACCGCTGCGCCTGCAAGCGCTTTCTTTTTTTCGCTGGGCGCACATGATTCGATCCTGGCAAAGTCGGTTATCGGCGGGTTTGGCTCCCTTATCGCAGACGTGATCCTTTTTGAGCTCATCAGGCATTCTTTTGCCGATGAAGTTATCCGGTTAAGCAGGGAAAGATTCATCAGAAAAACTCTTGACAGAATCCCTTATGGCATGAAGGAATACCTCTTCCCTATCATCGCTGCGTTTGTCATCGCTTCCCCCCTGCCTGACGAGATTGGGGTTTTTATGCTGGCATCCTACAGGAAAATATCGCTCAACACCTTCATGATCCTTTCTTATTTTCTCAACACCTTCGGGATTTACTCTTTGCTCACCATCGGCCGGCTGGCATCTTGATGAGGGGTATTATAATGGGTATTGATGGGGGGTATTGATGAGGGGATGCTGTGGCTGCTTAGGAAAAAGATTATATACTCTTTAATTCCGCTTTCTTCCATCTCGGGTTAGCCATAATCAGAATCCGGACCGATGTGAGAACAAAACCTATGCCACAATTGACGAATCTTATTGGAAATTACCTGAGGAACGGGACGTGCCTAATTCTCACCGGTTACCTTTCCTTTGCCGGCTGTGGACAGAAGTCTGGTTCAGGAGGCGGCACAGCCACGGAATCCCCCAGGACAACCATTCAGAACAAAGGCTCAGACACCATGGTCAATGTGGCCATTGCTTGGGCCGAGGCCTACCAAAAGGTGGACTCCTCGGTCGGAGTCGAAGTCTCAGGCGGCGGATCGGGCACGGGCATCGTCGCGCTCATGAAAGGGATGATTGACCTCGCCAACGCCAGCCGGAACATCAAGCCCGAAGAGGCCGAGCAGGTGAAGAAGACCACAGGGAAAGAACCCAAAGAATTCATTATGGGATACGATGCGATCGCTGTTTACGTCCACAAAGGGAATCCGATGGAGATAATTACATTGGAACAACTCGAGCAAGTCTTTGCCGAGGGTGGCAGTATCTCCAGGTGGTCCCAACTCGGCGTGACGATTCCTGGTGTTAATGACGACACAATCGTCCGATTCAGCCGCCAGTCCAGTTCAGGCACTTACGAATTTTTCCGGGAGCACGTGCTCAGCAATAAGGACTTCAGGCTCGGATCTCTGGATATGAACGGCTCCAAGGAGGTTGTAGAGATGGTCGGAAACACGCGAACGGCCATCGGCTATAGTGGCATGGGGTACGCCACTCAAGCGGTCAAGATGCTGAAGATAGCGGCAAAGGCCGGCAAAACAGCTTATGGGCCAAGCGTCGAGAACACGCTGAACGAGAGTTACCCGATTGCCCGCTCGCTACAGGTTTACACCATCGGCGAACCCACGGGCGCGCTGAAAAAGTATATTGACTGGATCCTGTCCGACGCAGGTCAAAAAATCCTGGAAGAAGAGGGTTATGTACCCCTCCCAATGGATGCGAGGACTAAATGAGCCCCTAAAGATTTATAATATACTCTCCTGTTTCCATCTTCATGCCATCCATCCACTTTATCACCCAGGGCTGCTCCGCCAACCAGGCAGATTCTGAGATCATGTGGGGGATTCTGAAGGAGAAAGGCTTCTCGTTCTCTGACAATGAGGATAATGCAGATATCGTCGTTATCAACTCCTGCACCGTCAAAGGGCCCACACTCAGCTTTTTCAGGAAGAAGATGAAAGAGCTTGAGGGGAAGGACAAAAAAATAATTGTTGCAGGGTGCATTCCGCAGTCCAACAGGAACTTTGAGCACCTCAACGGCCATTCTCTCGTCGGAACTTTTCAGGTTGACAGGATCGGGGAGGCAGTTAAGCAGACTTTGGAAGGGAATAAGATAGTCCTGCTGGAAAAAGAAAACAAGCCACGGCTTAACCTGCCAAAAACACGCCTAAACCCGCTGATTGAGATTGTCCCTATCCTTCAGGGCTGCCTCTCAAGCTGCACGTTCTGCAAGACAAAGCACGCAAGGGGAAACGCATTCAGCCATTCTCCTGAAGCAATTGTGAGGCATATAAGCTGGGCTGCCAGGGAAGGGGCAAAGGAAATATGGCTTACATCGCAGGACAACAGCGTCTATGGTCTTGATTTTGGCATAGTCGGGAAAGAAAAAATGAATCTGGCAAAGCTCCTTGAGCAAATCTGCGCAATCCCCCGGGATTTTATGATACGAGTAGGGATGGCTAACCCAAAATATATCCTTCCGATGCTTGATGAGCTGATAACGTCCTTTAAACATAAGAAGGTTTACAAGTTCCTCCATGTTCCCCTTCAAAGCGGAAGCAACAAAGTTCTGGAGGATATGAAAAGAGGCTATACTACTGAGGATTATGCCTTGATAATAAAACGATTTAAGGAGGAAATCCCGGAAATTACTATCTCGACTGACATCATCTGCGGGTTTCCGACGGAGACAAGAGAAGATTTTGAAAAGACAGTCGCGCTCATCAAAGCAACAAGGCCCGATGTCATCAATATCTCAAAATTCTGGCCGATGCAGGGAACGCCTGCTGCGCGGATGAAGCAGATTGAAGGTTCTGAGAGAAAACGGAGAACCGCAGAAATGGTAAAGCTGCACACGAAGATGGCGCTTGAGAACAATAAAAATTGGATCGGGTGGAAAGGAAAAGTGCTGATGACGGAAAAGGGAAAGCATGGAACCTTGAAGGGAAGGAATTTTGCGTATAAGCAGATTATTGCTGATGGCGAGGAATCATTGCTTGGGAAGCAGGCGGGCTGCAGGATTGTTGGCTGCGGCAGGTTTGACCTGAGGGGGGACTTATCTGCTGCTTTTTTAAACTGAAGCCTATTCCAAAAAGGAATGGATGCGCTCCAGAATCCAGGTGTAACATGCCAAGCAAATGCGCAGGGAAGACCACACACTTCCCCGCTCGTCAATGAGCCAGACCTAGCGTATATTGCTGAATCTTTTGTCGGAAGGAGGCTCAAACCCTATCTTATTGCAAATGGCCTTGAGCCTTCGAAAAGATACTCCTTGGAAGACCTGGCCGATAAGATGTTAGACTTGAATCCTGATATCCCAAATCCGGTGATCGCAGCCTTTAGGGCTGTTGGAGCAGATCCTGTTCTTGGCATTGATTATGCATTTGCTGCGCTCAGGCAAAGGTATTATGGGTTGTCTAGCCCTGAGCAAGTTTCTCAATTTTTTGGGGTTAACGATATCAGCTCATTTGTAACCACGCCCATCTACTCAAATACTGATGGGAACACCCTGGGGGAGGAATATCATGAACTGTATAGCCTTGTTGCCGGGAAAGCAAGGGCAGAGGGATTGAAGATACGCCTCAATCATACAACTGAGCCCGTTGAGATTACTGCCCTAGGAACCCGATTTAGAATACCAAAAAAAACTCAGGAAAAATATTTGAGCCTATTTGGGTTTCAAGAGTTCGATACTGACCAAGCAGAGTACATTGTAACGCAGATTGAGCATCCTGATTCGACCGTGAATGGCTCAAAAATCAAGACTCCCGGCCTCGTTATTTTCACAAGAGGGAAGATTATCACCAGGATAAAACCAAACCTGGTATTTAATGGCCGAGTCTTAAGGGGCGTTCGTGGAAATTCTTTAAGAAGGTAAATGTGCCGGGCCCGGTAGAAGAGACTTCAAAAAATATCCGGCCACTCCCTTCAAAGGCCTGTTGGAATGGATGCATTCAATGATCGCTGCTCAATTTTTTGGATGGGCAATCTTTTTGGATCGGCAACATTTTTTAGGCAGCAATCCCGAACTTTTTCTTCAATTCTTCATTTCCTGATGCTATTTGCTCCCTGACTTTCTTTTTTACTCTGCCTGCAGCAATCATCTCCCCCATCTCAATGGCCAATCTTGCCGCCCCGTTGTTGTTTGAGAAAAATGCGCTCCAATAAAGGGCATCATAGAAGTCCCCGTCATTTATCTTGGCAAACAGAGAATCCTTCAAATGAGGCGCTTCCCTCATCATGCGCCTTACCTTGCTGAAATGGGTGTAAGCGATTAATGCCCACGTATAATTTGCCCTGTTATCTATCACAGATTTATCCGGCAGTAATTTAGAGATAGTGGATGCAAAGTAGCCTAAATCAACGAGCTGATGTGCCAACATTACATCATGATCATTTTTTTGGTTATCACTTTTTGGAACGAATGCAGTCATCCTCTTATAAACTCCCAGAGCGTTCTTGTAAAGCTGAGAAATATCCTTACCTTGGAAGCTGTCACCAAACTCTTCGCTCTTCAATGCGACCCTCCCAATCTTGGTAAGGCCTTTTCCTTTTACATGGCCTGAAGAGCCCCAGTATCCAGTATCATAAAGCGCTTGTTTATAGGAGGTGACAACATCTTCTGACAGCCTGGAAAGGCATTTTTCATCGGTAAATCTCGAGCCTTTCGCCAAAATACCTTCTAAGCCGGGATAAGCGTTCATTGCCATAAAGAATACTTTTTTCTTTAAAAAACCATTTGTTCAGGGAAACTATGTGCAGGGAAACCATATTCAGGGAAACCAGAACCCTTAAAAACTTCCATCCCACCCCCGTCATTTGATGCAATGATGGAAGCCTATCTCTCGCTCGTCAAAAAGGTTCTTTCCCAAGGAGTATTGGTATCCAACAGGACTGGGACAAAAACAATTGCCATGGCTGGCGCAGTCTTTGAGCATGATATGAGCAAAGGATTTCCGCTGCTTACGACAAAAAAGATGCCGTTCAAAGTTATTGCGATAGAGCTTGAGTTCTTCATCAAAGGGATAACGGACAAAAGATGGCTGCAGGACAGGAACAACCATATCTGGGATGAATGGGCGAATCCTGCGAAAGCCCCTTACGGGCATGATGGGGCTGCAAAGAAAAAAATGTTTGAAGAAAGAGATTTGGGAGCTATCTACGGGTTCCAGTGGAGGCATTTTGGGGCGGATTATGAAAACTTTGATTCTGATTATGGAGGCAAAGGTATTGACCAGCTCAGGATGGTTGTTGAGACGTTAAAAAAAGACCCGACTGACAGAAGGATGCTCGTTTCTGCATGGAATCCTGCTGCGAAGCACAAGATGGCCCTGCCGCCATGCCATTATTGCTTCCAGGTGACGGTGATTGGTAATAAATTAAATCTGATGTGGGACCAAAGGAGCGTGGATACTATGCTTGGGCTGCCATTTAATATTGCAAGTTACGGCCTGCTGCTGCACCTTCTTGCCAAAGAAACAGGGATGGAAGAAGGGAGGCTTGTTGGATTTTTGGGCGATGTCCACATCTACGAAAACCATATTGAAGGGGCGAAAGAGCAGTTATCGAGGGACGCGAACAGATATCCATTGCCAAAGATTTCAACAAAGAATTTTACTTCTATTTTTGAGTGGAAGGCTGAGGATACTGAAGTTATTGATTATGAATCATATCCGAGGATTAAGTTTGAGATTGCGGTGTAAACACAACATTTATATCTATTACTAATATCTATTATTAATATGGAAGCAAAAACCATCACCGTGACCTTAAAGACGCACAAAGAGCTTGAGTCACTGAAGGAAAACATGGGCGCGTCATCATTTGACCAGCTGCTGTCCCAGCTCGCTGAAGAGAAGATACAGGTAAGGCAGAGCATGTTCGGGGCAGCAAAGGGACTGCGGGAATCTTTCTCCAGAGACAGAAAGGACAGAATATGACGCTTGTTCTTGACACTTATGCATGGATAGAATATTTTGAGGGAAGCAGCCAGGGAATTGAAGTGAGAAAGCTTCTCGAGAGCGGTGAAGAACCCCTGTGCACTCCCTCAGTTGTTCTCGCTGAGATAGGAGACGCCTATGCAAAAGGAAAGATTAATGCCCGGTGGCAGGAGATTGCCAATTTTATAACTTTCAATACTCAGCTTCAGCCCATCAATCCAGAAATTGCCTTCCAGGCAGGAAGGCTCAAGAATGAGATACGGAAGCGATTCACAGGTTTTGGCCTCATTGACGGCATAATTCTCGCCACAGCCAAATTCCTTAATGGAAAAGTGGTGACCGGTGATTTTCATTTGACCCATTTGGAAGAGGTTATAGACATCTCGAAAAAGAGCGGGAGCAGCTCATAGGGATATTTCAAAGCTCCTCAGGTATTCTTTGGCAATCAGAAGATTCTGAAATTACCGGCTATGGATCCTATCCGAGGATTAAGTTTGAGATTGCCGTTTGACGTACCAAAACCTTTATAACTATAGCTATAACTATAGCCTTTATGCCAACTACTATCCAGGTTTCAGAAACGACAAAGCAGCTCTTGGAGAAATATAAGGAAGAAGAGAACGCAGCCTCCTATGACGAGGTCATCCTCAACACACTTTCCCAAAAGAAAAAAATACCCAACTCAATGTTCGGCGCTGATAAGGGGATGAGATGGAAAAAGGAAGACAGGATGAAGGTCCGTGAGCTTTGATTTTATCGTGGACAGCTCTGCATGGGCTGATTACTTTGGCGGGAGCGAGGCTGGAATTGCCATCCAGAAGATTCTTGAAGAGAAGAGCCTTGGCACATCAATCCTGGCAATTGCAGAGCTTGCCGACAAATATGGGCGTGAAGGGAGGCCATTTACTGGCCGGCTGGATTTCATCAAAAGTAAAGCAGCTATCCTTCCCCTGACTGTTCCCATCGCCCTCGAAGCCTCAAAGCTCAAGATGAAGATACGCTCTGCGCACCAGAAGTTCGGGCTTATCGATGCTCTCCACCTTGCCACAGCAAAGAATAATTCTTCGATGCTTTTGGCGACAGATAATGACTTTAAGGGGGTTGAGGGGGCATTTGTATTGTGACTTCCGTTAGGAAACATGGGGAGAATTCTTTTTAACCTTCCATCGAGGATTAAGTTTGAGATTGCCGTCTGATTGCCGATTTTGAATTCGTCAAAATCAAAACATTTTTAAGGATTAAAGGCAGGAATCTGCATTATGGGAACAAAAGGAGCTTTCATTGCCGGAATTGCATTGGTGATGGCATTGATTGCTTTTTCCCCGGCTGCCTTAACGGATCAGGAGCCTGAAAGCGCTATCGTTGCGCTGGTCGGTCAGTGGGTCGACGGCGGGGAAAATGTTGCAGCAGTCTTCAGCACGCTTGCATCATCCACCGGGCTGTGCGGCAGCTATGTATTTGAACAGAATATTTCCGGAGGCAGCATTCTTGCAAATATCCCTGAGACTGCCGAGAATAAAGGCCTTTTTGCCGAATATCCGGGGTTAAAGGCGCTTGATAACGGCGATCTCTTGCTTTTTGCAGCATACCCATGGCCAGGAAGGGAATTTAACTATATCGTGGGAAGCGATGGCACGCCTAAAAAAGAATTTGACAACCCTTCTGAAGCGGACAGGATGTTCGGCGTCGGTGAAGACGGAAAAGTTTACATCGCTGAAAAGAATACTTTAAAGTGGTACAGCCCGCCATGGAACGGGGGGCCTTCCGGAACAATCGGGACTGCGCCGCAAAAATGGTATGGTTTTGGCGGAGTTGGCTCCGGTCCAGGCGCTTCGGCATTGTCTGTCTACTCCGGAAGCAAATATTATACCCCCGTTATTGACAGCAGGGGAAAGTTTGTCTTTAACCAATATACTCTTTCCGGAACATACGAAAGGACTCTTGAAGCAACGGATCCCTCCTATCATATGGCAGTCGCGCCATCAGGCGATTATTATTTCCTCATATTCATAAAACCAAGTAACTCAGCAAACTGGGGATATCAGGTCGAAGTCAGAAACAAGGCTGAAAGGGATTACCAAAAATCAATAGACCTTAGGACTGCCCCTTCATCGTGGTACAGCGGAGGCTATTTCCTTCCTGCAAAGCAGATGCTGGTCGATGATGGCGGAAATATTTTTATTTTGCACCAATACGGCATCAAGGTATTTGACAATACCGGCGCACTTCTCAAGAACTATCTACTCAACCCCAACCCGGGAACTTTCCAGGGAAACCAAAACCAGTATCTCTACAATGCCTACATGATGGATTTTGACAATGACGGGAATCTATATGTCCTCTCAAAGGCAGATTTGGCCGGAAATGATGTCAGGGTGAAGAAGTTTGTGTGTGCGATTTGATTCACTTTCTCTTTGAGGATTATCTTTTGTTAAACAAAAATTTATATAATAGGTCAAATTAGCCATTCTTCAATGATTACCCTCATCTGTGCACTGACAAAGGACAAAGTCATCGGCAAAGACGGCAGGCTGCCCTGGGACATCCCTGAGGAGATGCAGCATTTCAGGAACACCACAAAAGACAGCGTTATCATTATGGGGAGGAAGACCTACGAATCCATTGGCCGCCCTCTCCCGAAAAGGGTTAACATCGTTATATCCAGCTCAGCGCACGAAATTCAGGGCTGCGAGGTCTTTCATGATATCCAAAGCGCTGTTGAAAGGGCAAAATCTTTCGGAAAAGAAATTTTTGTCATCGGCGGCTCAACTATCTTCAGGCAGACTCTTCCGTTTGCAGACAAGATGATACTTTCGTGGGTTAAGAAGTACTATCCCGGCGACACCTTCTTCCCTGGCTTTGACGAAAGGGAATGGATTGTTGAAAAGAAAGAAGGGTATGCAGAATTCGATATCCTATATTACCAAAAGAAGGCTTAGCATCATTCTGGAGAATAGTATAGGTTTTCAGGGAGAAAAAATCATCGGTAAAAGCTTGATAGCGTTCCAAACATAAAATAAACCTCACCTCTTCCTTGCCCAGTATGCAGATCCCGGCTTTAATACCTTTAATGACTGCCCCGCCATCCCTGCCTGAGGATTATACACCAGCCAGGTTTGATTGAACGCATACAAAGAAACATTTTCATCGCCCAGTATTGTCTCAACGAAATCGCTTGCATTTATTGCCTCAGAGAAAGGAAATCCGATAAGGCTGATCCCTGGGGTGATATTTAAAACAGCATTTTCATTCCCGGCGCCCTGCAGGGGAATTATTATTTCCTGGGCAGATTTTGTTATATAAGCTTCTCCAGCTTTAATCTCGGAAGCACGGTAAAATTTTTTCCCGGTGTTGTTGAACGACAAGATAAGGCCCTGCTGGAGAAGCTGGGAAAGCCCATGGGAAGTGCTGTTGAGCGCAAGCGGGACTGAAAAAAGGCTCCATCCCTTCTGCAGGCTCAGATTAAAACTCCTGGGACTGTTTCCCGGCCAGAATTCAGCGAGCATCGCATAGCCCTCGAGGGCATTTCTGTTTGCGGTGAGGGAAAAATTGTTGAAGGCATAAATCTTTTCGATGATGCGGTAAACCTCTGCATCAAAAGGAGTGAGGTAAAGCCATCTTCCAATATTCTTGTAATCAGTTGTGTTCACCGTGGTGCTTCCATTGACGCGAAAGGATATATTATTGAGGTTGCCATTAAATATCTTTGAGGTGAAAGTGCTGGCAAATATGCCCATTTCAGTATCATTAAACAGCACCCCCTGCGCCCATGCATCATAGGCAAAATTGATGTCAATGCCCCCATGGCCATGGCCGATATCCTCGGGCCTGTTTTTAGTTACATTAATCCCCTCTTTGCCCGGCCAATAATGCCAGTTAAAGGTGCCATTTGACTTGTTTAAATCATTTTTTAGCATCATCCCCATGCGTTCGGCCTTATCAAGAAAAGTGCCATTGCCGGTGAGGTTATAGAGAAGAAGAAGGGAAGAGCCCATGGCAAGCTGCTGGTTATTGGGGAGATTCATCCCCGGCCGGTCTGCGGGAAAATCTGGGGGGAATTGATAGTAGCCTTCGCTTCCGCTTACCCTTGTATCAGGGCCGTTGACCCATTCCTCTTCGTGGGCATCAGCTACTTTTTTTGCTTCTTCAATATACTCCAGTGCTTTTTGGGTATAAAATTCCTGCATCCCGCTTTTTTGCAGGACGGACCTGGCAATGTCCAGCATCGGGTAGATGATGACTCCGCTGTGGACCGCAAACCGCAAACCCAAAGATGTGTTCGAATAATTCGTTGCGCTCCATCCGGCAAGCGAGCGGTTGGTGTAGTCGAGAAATCCCCGGTTATCATCCCTCAATGCCAAAATGTCATCGATCTGGGTTATTGCCTTATCAAGGTAATATGTGTCGTTGGTGACGCGATACATGATAGCATACCCGTTTACAAGAGGGCTTCTTGTCCATGCTATCGAGCCATGGCTGTTATTTTTGCCAAGATACCAATTGGCTCCAGCAAGCCTGCCATCAATTGCGTTAAATGACTCGCAGTGTGCTTTGACAGAACCAGGTAGGTTATTGCAATGCCAGTCTTGCTGGCTTTCTTCTGTAACGCCCTGCTGCGCGATGCCAGTATCGGAGAGCGCAAATATAATGCCTGAAAGTATGAAGAGGATAGAAACTGCCAGAAAGAACTTCAGGAGAAAATACTTCTGATGCGCCGCCATAACAAAGCGGATTTACTGAAGGTTAAATACCTTTCTGATTTCTCACTGAAACAATCTTCCTTGTCTTTTGTTTATACATTCCAAGAAAAGAGCCGGGATCAAGCGCTGCCAATGACAAAGCTGCCCAATTAGAAAAACAAACCTTTATATATCGGTTATTGTTTTGTTATAGAGCAATCTATAATGAGGTGCAAATGGAACAAACATCGATCCAAATCGGAAAAGAAACACTCGAGAGGTTAAAATCCCTGAAAGAATACAGGAGGGAGACTTACGATGAGCTGCTCAACAAAGTCATTGCTATCATCGAAAAGCTTAACAAAGATGAGCCGGAATTGACCCAATCAATACTTGCTGAGATCGAGCAGGGACGGAAAGAATCAAAAGAAGGAAAAGGGGTTTCCACAAAGCAGCTTATGAAGAAGTTGGGGCTGAGCCATGGATTATGAAGTTTCCTGGATGCCTCAGGCAAAGAAAAAGCTTGAAAAGCTCTCCCAGGAAAACACGCTTGCGATCATAAAGAAGGTTGAGGAAGCTAAGGCAAATCCACAACATTTTCTTGAGCGATTGGCCGGCACCAAAGCATATAAACTGAGAATCGGGGATTATCGCGTGATAATTGATTTAAAGGCAAATGAAAAAAAGCTTGAAGTATTGGCAGTATGGCACAGGAAAGATGTTTATTTGATGGGATTTGATTAAGCCAACTGGAATAGGATAATTATTTTTGAAAAGGTGAGCACCATCCATCCAACAGCAAAAAAACTGTTAAGGTATCAAAGGATATTGTTGTTTATTGACGATAAGCTCCCTAACAAAGAATTTCTTGAAGACCTGAAGCGTTTTAAAAAGGAGCTAGTTGCTGATGGATTAGGGAGTTTAATCCCCTGGCTCAGGAGCCTGGCAGATTTGGAAACAGTAAAGGAGCGCCGGGGTGCGTTTAACCAATTTCTTAAAAATCCACCCGACTTGAGCAGAAGAAAGTTTTCAAAGGCTGTGGCTGCCGGATTTTTGGGGCTCACATGGCTAGGGAGAAAGGCAAATGAGGAAGAGGCGCCCAAACCTACAACAAAAAATATCCCTCGTGCAATAAAACAAAAGGCAATACCTACAACTCTTTCCCTTGCGTATAATCTTCATTCGATCCTTAACAACACGCCCAGGGTCAAGTTAGTGAGGCAGCCCATCTTCAGCCGATTGGATAATGCTCCAATAATCATCATTATAGAAGATGTTCATGATATGTTTAATCCAAAAGAAAATTGGATTGGGGATGCATCGCAAATCATGGCAATCAAGTTTATTCTTGAGATGGAGCTTGGCATTCGGGATTGGGTCGTTGGTTTAGAAGGGTGGGTAGGTGAAAAGGTTGAAAAAGAAAGGGGTTATAAGGTTAATCGGAATGAAAAACATCCGGTATGGGATCTTCTTGCAGCACTGAAATCAAAAGGGAACATCCCTGTCATTGGAATCGAGGATACATACTATCATGAGCAGGCAATAAAATTCTTTGCAGTCAAATGTGACGACGGTGCAATCCAATGGGGGTACATAGAAAAAATTAAGAGTCTGCCTGCTGGATATGCTGATGAACAGATACGAGATGAGAAAGAAAGATGCAGGGGAATACTAGCGGAGATTAATCTTACCTTCAACCAGCAAACTATAGATAAAGCACGAGCAGAGTTTGACAGCTTGCTCTCGGCCCACGGATTAATTTCTAAGGATAAACAAGAAGATTTTGTTTCGAAGGAACTCGAGAAGGAGAAGATTAGGTTTTTCGAGGAAGCAGATGAAGAGAAAGATGGTTGAAGGTGGAGCAAGTGCTGAAAGAGTATCTCCCAAAAAAATATCTAAAGGATAGAAGGACAAATGCCCCTGTTGAGATTACTTGTTTTCTTGCCGAGCGAAGCCAGAAGAGTGCAGAAATCCTAGTGAGGCATATGAAAAACAAAAATCTCAGTGCAGGTGTCATGTTTTATGGAAACCGCCACACCCCCTCATTGATAGAAGCCCTCCAAAAACTCGGCGACTTCTCGATATTTGTGGTTAAATAAATAAGTCAATCGTTGCAAGCAACGGTGTATCGAGCCCGGGCAGGAATAAAAGGGATTAACATTTGTGGCCTACACTGCATCCTTTCCCAATCAGCTCAAAGAATTCATCTCTTGTGAGCCCAGCTTCACGAATAATAGCCCGCAAGGTTCCTCTTGCCAGCTCTGTGTGATTTGGGATGGTAAGCCTTCTAAACGGCGGTTTGTTTTGCCTTAAGATGATATGGCTGCCGGTTTGATGATCAATCGATTAACCTATACTTGAGAATGCTTTGATTACTGCAATGCCCGGAAGATTTATCGGCAGTTTAGGCATTGACTTCAACCAATTCCTCCTCAATAGAAGGAGGCACAGGCTCGTTGTGCTTTTTCAGGCTTTCAAGATAGCCTTTCATTGCATCCTGGATATTGCTTATGGTCTTTTCTCTTGTCTTCCCCTGAGAGATGCAGCCTGGGAGGCTTGAGCATTCAGCTATAAAAATCCCATCCTCATCCTGCTTAATCTGTATTCTGAAATTCATAACTGCAAATTGTATGGAAAGGTTTAAATAACTTTCGGGGAAGATTGACAAACTGGACGAGGGAGAAGAATTACTTACCCTTAACAATCTCCCTTATTTCTTATTGAACAGCGCCCGTATCTCCCTTCCAACAACCTCGATGGGATGATTCTCTTCTTCGTCCCAGCGCCGTTTCAGGTTTGGCAGGCCTTTCTCGTATTCAGCCATCCATTCTTTTGCGAACGTGCCGTCTTCGACTTCTGTGAGCATCTTCCTCATCTCGTCTTTGACCTGCGGCGTGATTATCCGTTTTCCCCTCGTTAATCCGCCATATCCTGCAGTATTAGACACAACATCCCACATCCTTGTCAGGCCGCCCTGATACACTAAGTCAATTATTAATTTCATCTCGTGCATGCATTCAAAGTAAGCCATCTCCGGAGGGTAGCCTTTCTCCACAAGAATCTCAAATCCTGCTTTCATCAGTTCAGAAACACCGCCGCACAGCACAGCCTGCTCGCCAAATAAATCTTCATAGGTTTCCTGCTCAAAAGTGCATTCTAAAACGCCAGCTCTTGTCAGCCCGATCGCTTTTGCCATCGCCAATGCAATCTCCCTCGCTTTTCCTGATGCATTCTGCTTGACTGCAATCAGGCCCGGAACGCCAAAGCCTTCGAGAAAAACCTTTCTCTCTTCTGTGCCGGGGGCTTTCGGAGCTACCATGATAACATCTGCATCATTTTGCGGGACGATGCGTTTAAAGCAGATGTTGAAGCCGTGGCTCCATGACAAGACTTTTCCTGCCTTCACGCTCTGCCTTATCTCTTGCTCATAAACATCTTTCTGGGTTTCGTCGGGAATCAGGATATGGATGATGTCTCCTTTCTCAGCAGCAGTTTTGATAGGATAGGGAGTAAGGCCGTCTTCCTTGACTTTGCTCCAGCTCGCTCCGCCTTCCCTTACGCCCACAATGACATCAACGCCGGAATCTTTCATGCACAATGCCTGCGCCCTTCCCTGCGCCCCGTAGCCAATTACTGCAACTGTTTTTCCCTTCAAAGCATCCAATGATGCGTCTTTGTCATATAAAACCCCTTTCATGAAAATCCCCCCGATTATTTTTTATAGCTTATTTAATGGTATATCAAAATAAATCCAGCCCCCATCAGCCCATAATCCCTGCAGCAAAACAGAAAAGGATAATTGTTTTTAAAGATATCGGGCAAAATTGGGGGTCTTTTTCAATGTATTAATTTTCCTTAACTTTTGAAAGAATGGCTGCGCCTAACTGTAATTTTAACCGGCAGATTATTAAAACGGCCTTAATTCCTTATCTCAATGCCAGAGCCAACACTGCAATTATTTGATTTAGGCGAATTGGTAGCTAATCTGAATTATTCTTTAGCCGACTATGAAGATTCCATTCTCCTGGGGGAATTCGAGCCTCAGGAGCAGCTAAAAACGCGCTTCAGTGATAGGCTGGCATCAAGGAAAGTTGAATCGAGGGGAAGATATGATCTTATGCAGTCTGGGACCCACTTTGGCTTAGATTATGAAAGGAGAATTGGGGAGATTTCTATTGAGGCTGGCTATAGCTTTGAAAACAGCGATAGTGGTGCATGGTATGAGGGAATACGGCTGCGCCTGAAACAGCCCCTTGGATTAAAGGATGGATTGATTATCCCCGACTGTAAGATAAAATTATTCCGACAGAAAGAGGACCTTGTTCCGGTGCTTGAATGGAGAAAAGACCGTGTGAAGCGCCTTGGTTTGTTCTGGTCAAAGGCAGATTTAAGCAAAGTCCTGCCGTCTGAATGGTTTTATGGCAGAAGAAGCCCAGGAGATTATTCTCAACAGCCTGAAGAAATCTCCACCCCCCGAAGAGCATTGACTTAAACATAAGTTTGGCCGTCTTTTCCCGGGAATAGGTTTAAAAAGGCTGCAATATTCTCTCCCGTTATGGGTTATAACCTTTACATTCCTGAAACAGAAATTGGGGGTGTGTATTACTCTCTAGCAAGGACGCATGTAATTGCTGCCCATAATGCTGAACAACAGAATTTCGTTCAATGTGTTGGCCAAAAAATAGGAGCGCTTGTAAACCTTGGGAGAATATTTGGAGCAGCCCCCTCAAATGGGATTCAAGATTTTCTTAAAGAGTATCCGGAAACCCCCACCAATGATATCTCATGGGGGCACAGCTTTGATATTGGGAGACTGCTCCACACAAAGTTGGTAGCCTATGGACGTGCTTACTTGACGAAAGGTGGTGAAGGCTCAGTTCCTATCATTGAGGGCTTGCATTTCACGGATTCCTTCCTTACCAGAGTTCATTGGTCTTTCAAACCAGAAATTTTTCCCGGATTTGATGAGGCTTTGGCAAAAGACCTGCATGAGACAATAAAGGCGGATCCACTGGCCAATGAGCTTTATGCCCTCAGGGCTGAGGGCGGTTCAGTCCTTCTCACTCCGGACAAGAGCCTTAAACTCGAGAGGAAGGTTGCAACAAGGGAAAGAGCAAAAGTTGTTGGCGGCACTCTTGCTGGTATCCAAGAATAATCTCATAAATTGCCCAGGCTTTTTCTTCACCTTCAACCTCCCGATATCCTTATCTTTTCGGAATTTCATGACTCTTACCTGACAACAATAAATTTATTAACAGGCTCCTGCCAGAAATCAGGATGGCTGGTTATTCTGGCATTCGTGGCCCGAAGCAGTATGTGCCGGGTTATTCTCCGGTTGGAGTTGTCCGGCCGAGGTCTCATGCGATTATCGCAAGAGGCAGTGATGATTCCCTTTATGTCCTGAAGGTTTACCCCGGCAGGCTGAGGGAGGAGCGCTTTACGAGGGAAAGAATATCCCTTGAAACAATTTCAGAGGCGGGAGGCCATCCGAACCTTCCTGCAGCGCATTTGATCTCTCAGGATGTTAACCGGCCATTCACCCTCCTCCCCTATTATTTTGGCGTTGACCTGCATGACTTTCTGGCTTTTTTTGGGAGGATTCCGGCTGAAGATGCTTCAAGGCTCCTTGGGAAGGTCTGCGATGCCCTCTCAAGGTTTCATCAGCTTGGCGGGGTATCCAACGATGTCAAGCCGCCAAACATTTTCCTGAGGATGGAGGGGGGAAACGGGCATCCCTGCCATCTGCTGGATTTTTCTCCAGAAGCGATCCTCAAAAATGCAAACCCTGTCCTTCTGGACTTTGACATTGCGTATTTCCCCGGCATGGCATGGCCTGATGACAGATGGCTTGCAGGGACACTCCCCTTCATTCCTCCTGAGCAGTTGATTGACGGTGCGGCAGAGAATCCAACTGAGGGGGTGTATACTCGAATGTCAGATATCTACTGCCTTGGAATGACTTTATACCAGATGGCCACAGGCGTTAATCCCTTTGAAGATGGCAATGGAGCTGTTGGAAGACATGAATCGTTCAGCTCTGCTGAAAAGATTGAAGAATGGGAAGACCGCATGATTATAAAAACACTGATGGAAACCCCAAAACTGCCGTCATCTTTTATTCCGGGCATTCCCCAAAAGCTTGACGCTCTGATAATGGCTTCGCTTGAAAAAAAACCAGAGGACAGGCCGCAATCAGCCGAGGAATTTAAGAAAGCCCTGCTGGCCCATTAATTCAGGGCATAGCATATAAGGCTCCCGAACCCATTTTTTTCCGAAACATTTATATTAACTAAAACTTAACTATCGTTAATGGAACCGATTGCGGCAAAACAGATATTTGTGAACCTCCCTGTTAAGGATTTGAAAAAGTCTGTCCAAAATGCAGCGTGCATGATCATCGGCGAGAATATTTTTGCTATGCTTTTGCTCGAGAAATTCTTCGGGGGCTTCACCCCAAAGGAAATCTGCGATGCTCAGAAAGCTACGGAAGTCCTGAATGCCCTATCCTTCGGGAGCAGGGAAAAGGTTGATGAAATCACAATGAAAGCTATACAGGCCGGCGGAAGAGAGCCAAGGGAGCCTCAGGAGCACGGCTATATGTATGCCAGAAGCATTGAAGATTTAGACGGGCACATCTGGGAAGTTTTCTTTATGGATGAAAAGGCAATGCCGCAGAAGCCAGACGTTTAGTGCTTGTGATGCCCGCTGAGATTTTTGATGCTATGCTGTAAACCGGAATTTATGTTTTCTTTTTTTCATTGAAAAGTATCAGGCATTTGCGCCCTGCCAGAAGTATTTAGGAGGGACCGAGCTGGGAAAAAAACGGCTGAAAATCAGCTATTTTATCTCAACCACATCTATCAGCTTGCCGAAGTATCCCGCTCAGGCAGTTTAATTCACTTCGTCTTCCATATGCTTCACCGATTCGATAGAGAGCCGAAACATTTATATATAACAATAACTCTACATTTTATAGTGAAAATGTATGGATATTGAAGGGTATCGCATCAGGCCGAGCAAGCATTTCGTGCTTGGATGGATGCGGAAATGGGATTACACAACCGATGATCTGAGGCCCCTCATTGAAAATGCCTACACCATCGATAAAGTCGGAAAATGGAAATACGAGTCTTACACAAGGGCAAAAGGCAAGAGCAGGAAGCTGATTTTCATCAAAGACGATGAGTTCAAAGAAATTTTTATCATTACCGGAGCTGAAGGAAAATGAGAAAGTGCAAGGTTTGTGAAAAAGGAAATTTAACTGCTGTTGAGGATATCATTGTAGAAATTGAGGGGTATGTTTTTGTTGTCAGGGGTGAGCGCTGCGATGCCTGCAAAGAAGAATTTCCCTATGAAGAAGACACTAACAGGACTATCATTACTGCAAGGAAGCTTGGCATCTGGCCGGAGCCGCTGAAACTCCACAGGCACCTGTCAAAAAGCGCAGGCGGCCTTGTTCTTCCGGCGATATCGAAAAGCAGCTTGACCTCAAAGAGTCCACGCCTATTGCCCTTTCAAAGATTGGGAGTAAAATAGTCATTGAGACTGAAATTGATTAGGCATTCCGGGGGTATGCTCTGCAATAAAAGAAGGGGGCTAAACTTTCTCAATCTCAACCACATCTATCAGCTTGCCGAACAGCCCTAGCAACGTTTTATACCTTGCCTCGTCGGCAGGAAACTCTATCGTTATCTCTTTCATCCCGTTGGGGATTGTGATTGCGCTGAGCTTTGCATAAGGCCATCCCCTTCTGGAAAATATCTGGGCGACTCTCGGAAGGGCGCCAATCGTGTCCCTCATCTTAAGCGTTATTTTTTTGGTTTCCATGTTTTGAGTTCTTATCCAAATGTTTGGATGAATAGGCACTTTTTAACAACAACAAGGGGCTATTAAAAAGTTCCGGTTGCTTCGCAACGGAGGGCGACGGTCAAAATTTCTCTGAGAAATTTTGCCCTGC
>JACPBV010000022.1 GCA_016180135.1 Candidatus Woesearchaeota archaeon | reverse complement strand
TAGGCGTATGAGGCAAGCAGGGGGAGGGACATGGTGGCTTCTGAGTAGACCATCTGCGACTGGGAAGATTCTACTTTTCCCCAGGAGTTCGCTTCCTTCAATGTTGAGGATGAGCATGCGCCGTCCCTGACATCAGCGACAGTTATCTGGATTGCATATTTGTGCATGGGGACATCAAAGCCGAGGACTTCTGCGCAGACAACAACATCCTGGGCGAAGTTTTTAGGAACACCGCCTCCAATCATCAATAGTGCTGTTTCTTTGCCTTTAATCTTTACTTTGGTGAGCTCGAGGAAGTCTTTGGCTGAGTCTATGCTTACCGCCGGGCCTTTTGCCCTGAACTGATGCTGGCAGAGGCCGAAGCCTGCGCTTGAATCGGAAAAAGCAGGGCAGAAGATAGGGACTCCTTTCTCAAAAGCTGCCTGGACAAGGGAGTCTTTCTTTTTTGCGTTCTTAGTGAGGTATCTTCCCATCTCCCTGATGAACTCTCTTGAGGAGTAGGGCTTTGGCTCTAATGCATCAGCTATCTTAGCGATAGCGGCGTCGCATTCCTGGAGGTCTTTTTCATCAATGTATGTGTCGTAAATCCTGTCGATGAGGAGGCTTCTCAGCTGCTTGTCATCGACGTCGGGAGTTCCCTGGTAATGATGGTAGCCAAGAGCTTCAAGGAAATCCATATCAACAATGGAGGCTCCTGTCGAAACGATGGCATCGATCATGTTGTGCTTGAGCATATCAACAAAGACCTGCATGCAGCCTGCTGCGCTTGTGGAGCCAGCAAGGGTGAGGATGACGGTGAGATTCTTGTCCTTGAGCATAGTGTCAAACATTATAGCGGCATTTGCAAGGTCTCTTGAAGAAAAGGACATCTCCCTGTAGGATTCGATGATGGGTATGGCATTGACAGCTTTTATGTCGATGTGCTTAACGACTGACTTGAGGATTTCTTTTTTTGATGACATTTTTTTAAGCTTGGAAAATTTGGTTGTTTATATTGTTTTTGGTCAGGCATGTGCACTTTTCCTGGAAGGCGTGCAGCAAAACCTGGAATGGATTTATTCTGGGGAAGAAATATCCCAAACATTTTTATACCCTCTCTCATCTCCAGCGTTATGGGCAGAATTAAAACTGGGTTTAATTCATTTTCTTGTAGCTGTTGGTAGATTCTTGAAACTTTATCAATAGATGCCGCATCAGTCTTTTTTTCATCTTTTTATTTTTGGCATGAAAGGGGCATTTATGTTATTAAACCACAAAGGTGATCGTCATGAAACAGGATGGAACATTTGAGGATATACGGGAGGAAGTTGGGCATTACCTTAAACATGGCTTCTTGGGAGATGCTGCGATTGCTGCAAATCAGGGAGGGCTGGAGAAAGAAGCTGAGGATATAGGGAAAAAAGCAATTGCTGAACATTTACGGCCTGAGGTGCTTAGCATCCCACGTGTCCGGTATGCTGCCTCTTTGGCTGAGCAGCTTGGATGGAAGGAGGAGACTGTTTCAATCTATGAGCGGCAGGAATTTTTTTATCCTGCGGGGAAACTTGCCCGGCGATTTGGGATGATGGAAATTGCCAAGAATCATTACCGGGAAGCTATCCGCCGGGAATTAAAACTAAAAGACTTCAACCTGTCGTATGCTATGCTTAAAGACAGCGGCCTTTTGGAAAGCGAGATGGGCAGTGTCAGGGAAATCATTTCTGGACTTTTATCAGAGGGCATGGGCAAAGGGCCTGAGGCGGCAAAGAAAAGCATCAGCGATGCATCGGCAATCGCGAAAGAGACGGGGCTGGAGGCATTTTTAAGTGAGGCGGCCGAGAAAATAGGAATTGCTCTACCTGCTATTGGGGCGCAATGCTCACTTAAGAAGGCAAGAGTGTATGGCGGGGTGGCTGAATAAAATGCTTATTCGGGGGATTTTACCCGCGAAAACCCTTCGATGTTTTTGTTCTTTTTTATCTTTTTTGCTTTTTTCCCTTTTTATTGATTATCTTGCCTAACCTGGGCAAAGCTGGATTTGGCCTATTGATTGGAAGCTCCTTTTTTTCCGAAAAAGATAATTTTATAAACAAACGCATATTTCCACCTGTTATGAAATCCAATCTATCGACGGTAAAGGCGAAAGGCGCCACAAGCGCTGGTTGCATTCACATTAGATAGATGTATCGTTCTTTCATATATCTCCTGGTTTGATTGTTTTGTATTCAAACTGTTTTTTCGGTTATTCCTTCTTATGAAACCCCGTTCAAGTTCACAGCTGCATAGCTGGTAAGGTTCTGTAACCTGTTTTTGATTCGAGATTTTGAGTTAGCGATAGCCATGTTAATGATGCAAAAGTCGTGCGGACTTAAAGCGCGGAGTAAAATACCATGTCAGGAAGCGATGAGGTGCGGATCATAAAAGAAGAGGCGTATAGAAGATACAGCGAATTAATTGGGCTCTTAACCCGTTATGCTGGGTCTAGGGAAAGGGCTTTTGACCTTTTGCCCCCATCCCTGAAGAAGGCTGCGGACCAGTACTTTGCCTACCGGGGGGCGGGTGTGGTTTCGTCTCAATTTGTCCGGGCCCTTCGAAACAATTGGAAGAAGGTTGGGGTGGAAGGTGAAGCACGGTCTGCATTGGAAAAACTTGCGATGGAAGAAATACAATTTGTGTGATTGAACCAAGGGGAGTAAAAAAAGTTTTGGGTAGAACGGACTATGAAACTCAAAAAAATAATGGAAAAGGAAGGGACAACCTACCAAAAGGTTTTGATTCCCTCCAACAGCGGGCTGTTGGCGATGGAGCCGGACCCTTTTAAGGCTCTTGGAGTTCAGTCTGACAAGGCCGAGAAATACCGGGACACGGGGCTTGACATCGAGGTAGTAAAAGCCAGAGGGGAGGACATTCCGATGCTTTGCGATGAATACGCGAGGAAAGGGGTGTGTGCCTGCGGGTTGACGGGCGATGACTTTGCTGATGAATACCGTGCAAGAAATCCAGGAAGCCAGCTTAGATTTGTTGATACTATCGACTGGATGATTGAATATAGTCCAAGGCTACCATGGGACGAGAGAAGGTTTTCAAGGCCGACATTGTGCCTCATAGGGGGGAAAGGTGATAAACTGCCTGAAGAGGGAGAAGAAAGCAGTGTTGCAATAAATTCCAATTTTGAATTTATTTCCAGGCAGTATATTGAAGAGCTTAGGGAAGATGGCATCATCCTTAAAACCGGCTTGGTGCTGAACGGGAAAATGGAAAATTTTATTCCCAGCGATTGCAGATTTGGGATTGAGGTTGTTGTAAGCGGAAAGAGCCTCAAATATGTTGATAAGGACAAAAAAACACCAAGAAATCCCTACCTGGATGTTCTCTATAAGTTTCGGCAGAGCGATATGAGTGTTATCACCTCATGGCCCAGGAATGGGCAGATGCAACCTAATCCGGAATTCTCACTGGATTTTGTTTTAAAGGAACAATATGGCAGGATTCAAGAGCGCTATAAGAATCCCACTGAGTCTACAACATCAAAGCTGCTGAAGGATAGAAATATAGCAACCAAGAAGGCTGGTGAGGAGTTCGCAGAAGCCATTGCAGAGTTTGCCAGAAACAATAAAGAAGGATTTAAGGTTGAGATGCAGCAGGCCATTTGGGCATTGATGGTAATGGCTGTCAGCCTCGGAATAAGCTGGGACGAGTTTTTGGCTGAAGTAAAGAAACAGCAGTAAGGTTTATAATCTAACTTGGGTTTTGTCTTATCTGTTCATTATGGCGGTAGTAGTTTAATGGTAGAATATAGGCCTGTGGAGCCCTGCAGGGGATTTTGAAATTTCTCTCTGCGGGATGAAGAGAGCCTGGGGAGCGAGTTCGATTCTCGCCTACCGCCCTTGTTATCTTTTTTTACTTCTTTTGTATTTGTTTAGCATCTTCGAAACGCTCGACGGGAGATATGGATGTCCTGCGTCCCCGTAGGGGTTTGCGAAATGTTCCGGTTGCTTCGCAACGGAGGGCGGCCCCCGCGACGGACCCAACGGTAAGCCCAGAAGCGTTTCGACCTTAGGATGCTAAACAAATACCTTCTTTTTACTTCTTTTTTAGCAGTTTATATCCTATAAATCCGAACAAGGATACTATCATAGCGGCAAATATATAGAAGAACCATTTATTCTGCTCGCTCAGGCGGCCATCAACGGGGTCGCAGGCATTTCCAGCTTCATCTTTGTCTAGATCCATCTGATTGGCGTTGCTCTTATCCGGGCAATTATCTTCTGCGTTCACAACTCCGTCATCATCAAAATCTTCACAAGCATCTCCTATCCCGTTATAATTAATGTCTTTCTGATCAACGTTTTTTACTGAGATACAATTATCTTCCTCATTTGATACACTGTCGCCGTCAAAATCTCTGTCATAGTCCGGGTTGAGGTTTTCCGGGGATAATCCGGCAACGATCACTTTTCCTGAATCATGCCGACGGGAAGCCATGAAGCTTCCTCCAAAACCGCCATAATACAGCTTATACTCACGATTGCAATCATCGTTGATAAAGAAGTAAATGCTGCTCTTGTCATCACTGTCAAAAAACTGTATATCCGCAACTTTAAGGATATTCTCAAAAATGATCTGAATCCGGATGTTATCTGCGGAAATCTTCCGGCCAAACAGATACCTATACTCAAAATTGTTTTTAATCACTCTCGGCTCCAGCTTCATGGCGCCTTGTGAAAATTCAACATTATCCAATTCAGAATCTTTCAATGTTATCACTACTGTGTCAAATGCCTGGATTGCAGGATTTTTCAAGTGTACATCCAGCCTGGACTGGGGCTTGCTCACCACATAATAGGTTTCTGTATCTTTATCCAATGTGGATTTTAATGCCTCTAAGCTATCAGCATTGCTGTCTTTCACAAACCAACCTCGCTTCTCTGAGCTTGATGCGGCTTCAATGTAATACTCGCTGTCAATGTAAATATTTTGCAGCCCTTTGGATTTGACCATTATATCCTCGCTTGGCTCAAATTGAGCATATCCCAAGAAATTATCACAGCTTACTGTAATGCCGCGAAGGTACCTGAATCTTGACAGGTTTACATCCTCCCCTAAAACTGCAATAGCGCTGATCAGGAGGATGAGTGTTATCAGAACTGCTTTTCTCATTTTTTGAGCAAATACCCCCCAATCAATAATAGGACTCCGAAAACTATGAAGCCGATAATTTTTACCACTCCCCCCAGCCTTGTTAAGTCGAGGAAAGCAATCTTTGCTAAGGTGATAACCAGCAGGACTAACGATAACACCGAGGGGATTCTTAATTTTTCATTCTCCCTCGTTTTAATGTATAATGTCAGCGTATACACCAACCAGAGGCCGCTCAAAATGGTCGTTGAGACTTCACCGGATATACTGGTTGTCAAACGGATATACTGCATCAATGGGTGAAAAAAGGTGAATCCCAGAAAAATCAGCAGGAAGCCATGGAGCGCCTTACCCATACCTTTTTTTACGGAATAGAACAGGGCTGCCAAGAACACAAGCATCATGAACATCACAAACGATGCTTTGTCGAACTGGCGCGGGAACTGCGCAAGGTAATGAACCCACCAATAGACTGCTGCTCCCAAAAAGATATAGCTGAACACCTTATAGTACTTTTTATCTTCAGTAATCTTGGATAACCAAGAGAAGAGGAACCATTGCGGTAAAGCTAAAATTATGAGGTTTATGGGGTTTTGCCTGAAAAAAATGAGAACCAGGCCAACATTTATAAGAATTATGCCGGAGGATATCAGGGAATAGACAGTTGGATCAAGGTACCTGTTTTTCCCGAATTTTGATTTTAAGAAGCGCACCTCAACCAGGAAAAAGAAACTTGCGATGAGCAGGATTATGCCAAAAATAGTCTTCGTAATAACTTCATCCCCACTGAAAAATATCCTGGTAAGCAAAGCCGCTGAAAAGAAAGTATTCAGGTTCAGTAAAACTACATCTCCTTTCGATATTTTCTGATCCTGCCGTGTGGAAAACAGTATGGAGCTGAGGTTATAAGCCAAAAAGAAGATGGTGAGGAAGATGATTGATGCTTCTGCACTTAACCCCAGCCTGTATGCGGGATGAAATGAGTTGAAAAGGTAAACCTCGTAACCCGCTATAGCCAGGAAAGAAACCATCCTTAAAGAATTCCACTTTTTATTATTCGACAAGATTAAAACTCCCAAAGCCAGGAATACCAGATAAACGGCAGCAACCATCGGTTTTGTATGGACTTTAGCAATGATGGGGGTGATTATCCCTCCTCCGATTGAGAAATAAGCTACCAACAACGAATCATATTTTAGCGACAGGAATATCCCTCCTGCCAGGAAGGCCATGAGCAATGCCAAGGCAGCTATCTCACTGATGATGCTGTAATACCAAACTCCAAAACCGACTGAGATCAATTCTATTGTGACAGCCCCTCCAAAAGAGGTGACAGCCCACTTTGGATGTTTATTATACAATAAGTATCCAGCGGCAAACAAAACCAGGCCAGCGGCCATTCCAATGCTGATCTGAGCCATCGGCCCAATCCATCTGTTAGAGATCGCATACATAAAAAAGGAGATTAACCCAATAATAATGCCGGCTATGCCTACAGAGGTTATGGTCATCGTAGGAGAAATATTCATGTGCCGTTTGGGCCTGGCTTTCTCTATCTTTTTCGGCTCTTCATCATTTTGCTGCCCAAACACCTGGACGCCTTTAAGCTTTTTAACCTCATTTTCCAGTCGGTTGATCCTTTTATTTTGCTCTATAACGATATTTGTTAAATGTTTAAGATTTGTCAATGGATCTGGCATTTCTTCCTGGACGCTATACCTGTTTATAAACGTTTTCTCTCCTATTTTGGCGGTTATGTTTTTTGTGAAAGAATTTTGGGCCACTGAATGTTTGGCAATGAGCCAGGCTCCAGGCGGTTCACGGTGACCAGTACTTCTTGATAACTTCATAGGCAGAAATCATTTCAGATTTTGCGGAAGGGTCTATTTTGTAAGTGTCGTTTCTCCTTTGTATGCAATCATCAGCCCTTTTTCTTAATACCGGTAGATATAATGATTTAACTGTTGCAATCGTGTCAACGGTGCCTGCATTCATTAATACCAATTGCTCCAGATATCCAAGAAGGGCATCTTTGCTTGTGCGCGTGATGAGCCTAATCCTTTCAAGCACAGTGGATTCAGGAATTCCCAATACTGAGAATTGTTTTTTCATGAAATGTGAAAAATCTGCAACATAGCTTCCCTGCCCTTGGGTATACCTTGTCCTGAGCCAAGGATTTTTTGGATAATCAAAAAAATCACTCAAAAAATGGCAGTCTTCTATCTCTGCCTCTTTATGGTTTTCTTCTTTCTGAGGTTGTGCTCCTCGGTGGATGGATACCTTGCCTAGTCGCCCAGCTGTTCCTTCTCTTGTTTTTTCGGCTGCTACCGGAAATTGAACTATCCTTGCCTTCATTTTTATTTGACCCCACTTTTAGGAGGCTGGCAGGGTTTAATAACCTTTTTATCACCGGTTTTAATGTTTGTGCCATTCCCCGATTTCACCAGGCTGAAGCCGGGAAGGATTACAATTATTCAGAACGAACTTATCCTTATTCTCCACGGCTTTTTCTTTATTTCTTTCAAGGCTTGGGGCCACGTCAGGAGGATGTTCTTTGCGCCGTGGTGCCGGATGACCGAGTTGGCGTTGGCCTGGGCTAGCTGGAGGGCAAAGGGGATGTCGTTTTTTCTCCAGATGCCGGCCAGGAATGAAGAGGCAAAGGCGTCCCCTGCGCCTGTGGTTTCGATGACCTTGACCTGTTTTGGGATTATTGAATAGAGCTTGTTGTTGTCCGAGGCTGTTGCGCCATGCCTGCCGTTGGTGATGACTATCAGCGGAATGCCCAGCTTGTGGAGGATGTGGAACCTTTTTTTTCTGTCTTTTTCTTTGGAGAGCGTTATCGATTCTTCTTCGTTGAGAACAAAAATAGTTGTCCTTGAAAGGATATCTTTTATAAACGGGATTCCTTTTTTTGCGAGGTAAGAGCTGATGTTGAAGGCAATCCTTGAGCCGCGCTGCTTTGCCCAGATTGCAAGCTTTTTTTGGGCCTCAAATGAAGTGCCGAGCAGCGTGGAGAAATAAAACCATCTTGCCTTAAGGCTGTTTAGGGGGAGCTCGCCCCATCTCAGGCTGTTGTTGACGCCTTTGTAGGTGAAGATAGTCCTGTCGTGCTCGTGGCTGTCCAGAATTACAGAATAGCCGGTGATGCCTTTGTTTTGTTTGAGCGAGAAATCCCTGATATTCTCCCTTTTCAGCTCGTCTCTGATAAGGCGGGCGTTATGGTCGGCGCCGAGCATTCCCAGATAGCCTGCCCTGAATCCGAGCCTGCTGAATGAAACTGCAGTATTCGTGCCTCCGCCTCCTGTGGTGAAAAGAAGCTCGTTGACCAGGATCTTTCCGCCTATGGGGTAAGCCTGAAGGGCGCAGGGCTGGCCCTGGCTTTTTTGCTTTATCTTCCTGCAGTATTCTGTGCTGAGAAATACATCGAGAGAAGCGCTTCCGACCGAGATGATGTCGAGCATACTTTCTCCTGATGATTAGGGGTATAAATAAGTTGTGAAACTGGGTGGGGAGAAAGAAAAAAATAAAAAAAGAAAGAAGAAAATTTAAGCGTTCTGGCTTAAGTTCCAGATGTCCTTCAATGCTATGACGACTGTTGCTGGAACGACGAAGGCCAACACTTGGGCTAAGATACCTTTCAGGTAGATGCCGACATATGCTACATCACCCAATGTCTGCGCTGCTCCTCCAACTCCTGCAGCAATTACTAATACTGCCGCTACGAGGAGGAACTCCTTCGTTTCCTTGCCAGTCACGTTCAGGAAACCTACTATCATCCCCAGGACGACCAGCAGTGATGCCAGCCATGGTGTTGCGGTGCCTAACTGCACTAACCCCAGGACGATAGCAATAATTACACCAATCGTAAAGGCGTAATTACCGAGTCTTTTATCCATTTGTTTTCACCTCTTTTTGTGCCATTTGCAGATGGCGATTGGGCGTTTTTTTATAAACTGCCCTAAGGGTTTCCCTCGTAGAACTAGTATTTAAACCTATTGGTTGATGGTAAATTTATGCTGAACCATAATTATTGCGCAGTTACTAAACCGATGCTCCATATTCCTTTTTGAATCCAACAACAAAGGGCTCGACGGTCAAAATTCCTTTCAGGAATTTTGCCCTGCTCGGTCACCCCGATGGGGCGACCCCCGACCTCGCCTCGCCTAGGTTGTTGGATTCGTGAACGATCTTTCCAAAGTACCGATTTGTCGGGGGACTATCCCCTTTGTAGTGGCGGTTATGGCATTTTTGACGAAGGAGAAAACATCTGTTTACTCGATTGTGGCTGGATTGGTTCTTTATTTGCCGATTCACTTTGTGCCCCTTTCAAATCACAAAAGTGCAAAATAAACGGTTTAGGTCAGTTGATGGTAAATTTATGCTGGTTCGTGTTTTTCATCTTCATTAGACTGCCCCCCAGGCTGTTAACCCTACTTTTGATCATGCCGTTACCTATGCAGCTAACTATTCTGCTAAACCTGAATGCTATTTCGGCCAATCAGATAAGCCGAAAGACTGCATCCAAACCAAGCTTCCTGAATCTTTCAGAACTGAATCCTGTCTAGGATCGTGTGGGCATTGAGGCTGTTGACCAGGGGAAGGAGCTTTTCCCTGAGATGAGCGGATTTTCCAAGGAGGACTGCGGCAAGATACTTTGATTCACTGTTGGAAACCCTTGCCAGCCTGTCCGCTTCAATCATACCATACGGATAGCCTAAGAGAATTGGGTCTTTTGACTGGCTGCAGAGAAGCTGGCATACCCGGGGCAGCTGGGAATCCTGAATGGTGTTTTGCGGATTTATGCCTGCTAACTCCAGCCTAAATATGTATTGGGCATTTTTGTGGAGCCTGACAAGGAATTGGGCTGTATCAATGTTGTGGGTGTGCGGGCCAGTTAATGTTCCGTCATGCGCAGAAAGAGGGTAGCACCATGCAGCGCCTTTTGGTGCGAGAGCCCTGATTGAAGGGATAATTGATTTTCCTTTGCCCGTCAGCTGGGAATTTGTCTTTGCCAATGCGGCAAGAATCATATCTGAGCCAGCCGCTTTTTCTTTCAACGAATCCATGGAAGCTTTTTCCTGAAGTGACTTTGCAGCAAGGTTACCGTCAAGAAGAAGGGCGCTTCCCGGGGAGAGTGATGGCAGAACCTCTTTAGCAAGCTCAAGCTCAAAGCATCTCCTCAGAAGGGAACCGATGCTTCCCGGCATTGGATCCTGCAGAGCTGCTGCGCCGGGAGAAACCAGCTGCCCTACTGCTCTGCTTGCGACCTCATCTGCAGAGAACCGTAATGGCGGAAATGATGAGCCAAAGGACTCGCAGGCGAAAGAAAGCTTTCCTGATGATTCCTCAACTTTGACTAATGCCAGAGACTCTTTTTTGACTGTCTTAACTTTTTTTCTGCCCTGAAACACAATGGCAACTGCCCTGATGAAGTGCAGTGAAAATTCCGGCGTTCCCAGGATTTCAGCATTACCACCGTCAATGCAGGCAAGCATCACAGCAGAATCGCCTCCCTGGGATATGGTGTGGAACCTTGATGGGTCAATCATCTCCCGGCCGGACAGACTTTCCTGAGGTGGCGCAAGCTGCTTCTCAAGCGCGCTTACCGCTTCTGCGAATGCTTCTTTTTTCATGGTTTGGATTATATGCAGATATTTTATTCCCCTCAGGATTTTAGCCTCTGTAGGTATGCTCTAAGCCTGTATGGGATACCATAAGGTATTTAAATTCTCTTAGGTTTGAAACTCTATGGCTGATACTAAACTTATCCTGTCTTATCTCATCCCCTTATTAAGTATCAGCATCCTTCTTGGGTATGCGGCATTCACCTCACCAACCATCACGGGATTTGCTGTCCAGAACGTGACTGAAGGATTGAGGGAGCTTGAGGCGAATGTTGTGCTTGAGACTACTGCGGATGAAGTTTTGCCGGAGTCAACCAAAGTCTCTGTTATGCTGGACAAGGAGACTGCGTTCATGAACCTCTATGATTTTATCAAAAGGACTGGGATGCCCTATACTTATTCTGAAGGGAATATCTCTTCGATCGGATATGCGGGAAAAGGATTTACCGGGAACTACACCTACATCCTGCCGCTGTCGGAATTCAACATCTTCAGGATGGTAAAGCCCGGAGAGCATCACCTCTCAGTACAGCTGGTTTACCTCAATCATGTGCTGTTTGAGAGAAGCGAGGATGTGGCAGTAAGCTAAGATGTTAGTGCAAGACAGGATGTTAGCGCAAGACAGGATGTGGCTGTAAGAAAGGATGAGCCTATAAGCCAGAATCAATTTGCCTGACAGAGTTGGTGTGAACTCTTGTGGAGTGCTGGCAGGCTCTTCTCCAGAATCAGAACATCTTCGGCATCCTGCCCTGGAACTTCTTCATAATCTTTCCCATATCGCCGCCGGTGCCTTTCAGCATCCTGACCATCTTTTTACCTTCACGGTATTGCTTGAGGAGCAGGCGGATATCGCCAACAGAAACTCCTGAGCCTTTTGCGATACGGTCAATCCTGCGGGTGTCAACCTGCTCGTCCGGAGTTTCCAATTCTTCTTTTGTCATCGACTGCATTGCGTGCTTCCACTTCACCAGCTTTTCCTGCTGGACGTCGAGAATCTCTTTTGGGAGCTTTATCTGCCCAAAGCCGGGAATCATCTCCATGATCTTGTTCAACGGGCCCATCTTGGACATCGCTTCCATCTGCTCAAACAGGTCAATGAGGGTGAATTCCCCTTTCAGGAGGCGCTTGCTCAGGTCTTCGGCTTCTTCCTCGGTAATCGCCTCTTTTGCTTTTTCCAGGAGAGCTTCAATATCTCCCATCCCCAACAGACGGCCTACAAATCCCTGAGGATTGAAATGCTCAAGGTCTTCGAGCTTTTCTCCGGTGCCGATAAAGACGATGGGGGCTTTTGTGATTGAGCATGCCGAGAGAGCGCCCCCTGCTTTCGCTGTCCCGTCCATCTTTGAGACGATGACTCCGGTTATATCGCATGACTTATGGAATTCTTCTGCCTGTTTCTGGGCTGACTGGCCGATGTCTGCGGAGATGACAAGGAACTTTTCATCAGGGAGGATTGCCTGATTGAGGGCTGATATCTCTTTGATAAGATCTGTGCTTAAGGCATCTCTTCCTGCCGTGTCGATTATGATGATATCAAACTTTTTGAGCTCGTCTTTGCAGGCATTCCAGATGCTGAGCGGAGATTTTTCTTTCTTGTCGATGAAACAGGGGACATTTGCTTTTTTGGCGACCTGCTCGACCTGAGCCATCGCTGCAGGGCGATAGACGTCGAGGCCAAGAATGGCAGCTTTATGGCCACGTTTTGTAAAATATCTTGCAAGCTTTCCTGCAGACGTTGTCTTGCCGGAGCCGTAAAGGCCGACAAGCATGATGGCGAAAGGCTTTTTTTTAATTTCTAATGAGTATTGCTCTTTCCCAAGAAAGCGGACGAGTTCTTCATAAACAGTGCTGATAAGCTGCTCTTTTTTTGTGAGGCCTTTGGGGAGGGCTTCTTTCTTTATCCTGTCCCTGATTGCGGTGGTAAGGCTGAAGACAAGCTTTACATTGACGTCTGCCTGAAGGAGGGCGCGCTGGAGGTCTTTTATAAGCTCGTTGAGAAGCTTGTCATCTACAAAGAGCGATTTGGCTATCTTGCCTAAGGTGTTTTTGAGTGAGTCGGAGAGTTTTTCCAATACCATAGCTTTTATGGGTAAGGGTTTGTTTAAAAGCTTTTGTTGCAATTGTTTTTTATATGTAGTTACTTATTAGTGGGAAAAGATAGGAAGATTTATAAACGACGCAAAGACACTCAGTTTATGGCGACACAGCATGAAGTCAGGTGTGACCGGCTTGAAAAATTAGCTGGAACTACCCCTTTTGGGCTCTCCCGATTTGTCATCCTCACCAATGAGGGCGGAAGAAATACCTTTGTTGCTTGCCCTTATTATTCCTCTGTAGAGTTTACCTGCGGTGCGCCCTATGATGAGGCAAAACAGGATGTTTCAGAGCAGCATAGAGTTGGTTATTATAGATTGAAAGATGTTGGGGCGCAGGCTTGGAATGCTTTGAGGGTTGCATGGTATTTTTTTGGAGAACCGCCGTGCAAATTTACAAAACCCCTTTATGAGCAGAGGCGAAGGGAAAAACAACCGAAGAAATAGCTATCCGACGAACACCGGCCTTTGGCTTTATTTGTTCATACATTCCCCATCCCTTGCGATGATTGGGTTCCATAAACTTGATTTCATGTTCACTTGATGTAAACATCTGTGACTCTCAATCCAATCTTATTCTCGTTTAAGAAAGACTCAATGTCTTTGCTTTTTTCGATTGGGATTATGAAAACTCCGGGAGATACCTTTTTTCCACCGCATTTTTCAATGATGCCCTGGCTGGTGAAAATTTTCTTTCCCACCTTTTGCTTATATCCATACAGCATCCTCCACAGCCTCACTTTTTCCTTTCTTTCCTTGCCCCGGACCATCACCTTTACCTGGAGGCAATGCTTCAATCCTTCAGGAAGCTCGGTGAAATGCCCAAATAAGACAATCCCATCCGACTGGATGCTTCGCCTGAGGGAAGGCCACTCTTCAAGTTTTCCAACCTTCAGCGCCAAAGAATTTTCAATGCCGCTTAATCTAAACTTTTTGCTGTCTTCCGATTTTTCATAGAGATCGAGGATATTCTGGATATTTTTTTTTGGCTCGTCGGTCTCTATAAAAAGATCAATATCGCTTTCCCTGTCGAAGTCGCCTCTTGCAACTGAACCAAAGAGAATGACTCCTGCAATATTTTCCTCCCTTTTAAGCAAAAAGGAGACAAATCCTGCTGCATAGGAAATTACCTCATTCCTTTTCATCGTGCGACCTCATCCTGTTTATGCCCTCTTCAAGCTCCTTAAATATCCTGACAGCCTTTTCAATATCAACAGAGGGCTTTTGCTTTCCGTAAGCCAGGTCCTCGCAGAGCAGCTCAAGCTCAACAAGCTTTGAGGCAATACTTTCTTTTTGAGGAAATTCAGGAAGCTTTTCAGCTGACTTTTTTGATTTAAACCACCTATGGTTAAGCTGGGCACCACTGGTAATCATCTCTTTCTCATGGAGAAAGGCAGACAAAAGCTCAATTATCCCTCTTGAGGCATGCAGACCTATAATCCTCTGAGAATTCTGAATTCCCTTTACTCCAACAGCCCAGTCAAAGATCGCTTCTCTATGCTCGGCAAATGCCCTAAGGTGATCATCAACGTTCATAAGCCTGATTATGTGACTTAGTATATAAGCTTTTTGGTATCTGGTCACATATATGACTAAGTCTCACATTGTTATGTGACTAAGTCTCACTTTCTTTGGTGATTAAGCCTATACTCGTGGACAAAAATAAATGAGCAATAGTTGTCCACTCGTAATACGGAAAAACACTTTGTGTTTTTGGTACCCCTCCGAGGGGTAAGCAAAGGACAATTACATAATGCCCAAAATATTGTGTCCTTGGATATAACAAGAAATAGCTATCCGACGAACACCGGCCTTCTGCTCAGCTGTTTCGGCAGGGATAACGGCCTGAAGGGCATGCCTTTTGTCTTTTCTTTGATCTCTGCGATGAGGGCGCTGAGGGGCATCTCGACCAATTCTTTTTTTCCTCTTACCCGGATAGGGAGCTTTTGCGCGTTCTTTTCTTTTTCGCCGATGACCAGGATGTACGGGCACCATTCCATCTCGGCTTCACGGATCTTTTTGCCGACATGAAGCTCCCTGTCGTCAATATCTGCCCTGATATCCTCACTGTTTATTTTTTCCAAAAACTGTTCCGCAAACTGGCTGAACTCTGAGGTTACAGGGATTATCCTTACCTGCGTCGGTGAGAGCCACAACGGGAATGACGGGGCTTTTCCCTGCTTCTGCTCCATCGCAGCTTTTTCGAGCAATGCGTAGATGTTCCTTTCGATGGCTCCTGAGGGGGAGCAATGCAGTATCAAGGGATGCTTTCGCTGGCCGTCTTTGTCGGTGAATTTGATGTCATACCTTTCTCCATTCTCGACGTCGATCTGGTCTGTGCTCAATGCGGATGCTTTGTCCAGGCCGTCAACAAAGTTAAGCTCGTATTTCAGGATGAAATAAAATGTCCTTTCATCCCACATCTCGACCAGGGCCGGCTTTCCGATCGCTTTCACAAGGCCAAGGACGATGTCTTTGTTTTTCTCGTAAAATTCTTTTGTCACCCTCACGGCAAGCTCGACATCGCTCTTTTGGATGCCGACATTTTCAAGGACGTCAAAGCAGAGCTTATTCCTGAGCCTGAATTCACTGATTGCCTGGTTTAGGTCTGCTACGAGGGCGTGGCAGTCCGGCATGGTAAAAGCCCTCAGCCTCCGCAGGCCGGTAAGCTCTCCGCGCTGCTCCCGCCGGAAGCTGTATCGCGTCAATTCGTAAAGCTTCAATGGCAGGTCTTTGTAGCTCAGTGTTGCGTCGTGGGCTATGAGGAACTGGCCGAAGCAGGCAGCAAACCTCAGAAAAAAATTCCTCTTGTCGGACTCTATCTTATACTGCCTTGCAGGAAACCTCTGGAGATATTTTGAAAGCGTCGGATGGGCCATGTCATACATGATAGGAGTTTCAACCTCGACGCCGCCATATTCGATGACCTTTTGCGTGATGTAGGTTTCCAAAAGTGATTTTATCAGGCGGCCTTTGGGGTAATAGCGCATGTTTCCGGAATCGCTGCCCGGCTCATAATCAGCAATCTCCAGCTTTTTCATCAGCGGAACATGGGCAGGCTCCTGCGTCATCGCCCTGTTTTTGTCTTTTTCGTAGAAGGCGAACTTCTTCAGATTGTCGTGGCCCTTAAAATTGAATTTTCCAATGTCGTGGAGATTTCCCTCGGTGTCAAGGATAAACCAGCTTGAGACAAGCTTTTTCTCAGACTTCAATGCCTGAGTTTCCTCTTCTTTTGCATCTTCAGGGCCGAATTCTCTTGAGAGCTCAGCCAAAGGATGGCCTTTGCAGGCTATGGTAAAAGATTTATACCAGCCGAAAGGAGAGCGGGTCACCTGATACGATTTTTTTAATTCCTCTTCGCATTTCCTGAGGATCTCCAATGCTGACTGGGGCGAAGAAGGGTCGGCGGTTAAGTGGACATACGGATAAATAACCACCTTGTCTGCCTTCACCTGTTTGGCAACGTCATCAACTTCTTTGAAATACCGCTGGATGACCGCATCTGGGTTTTTTTCATCTCTCTTTTCGACGGAGGTGAGAACCACAAGGCATTCCTTAACCTCATGCTCCGCTTTCTCTATCTTTTCTGCGTCTTTGATAGCCTGCTTTTGGGCTTCAAACTTGATAAAGTCCGAGTGCAATAAGAGGATTCTCATAAGGTTCTGGAGAAAGTAAAATGTATATTAAGGTTGCGGTTTTTTAGAGGTTGGTGCGAAACTCTCCCTTCGGTCGGGTTGCCATCAGGCAAATCCCTATTATCAAAACCAGATGTCGACATTCCCCGGTTGGGGCAACCCCCTTGTCGACTTGATTCATTTGCCAATGGGATTTGCAAAATTGATGGCAACCCTCATTTCGCACCAACCTCGGTTTTTAATCTTTCGGCTGAGAAAGAGATTCCAATAACTCTTCGATGTGGCCGCACGTTTTTCTGAAATGAAAGCCTGGGCATGAACAGGCGTAGGCCGTATTGCCCGTCTTATAATCTTTCCTTTCAGCAATAAAATATGATTTTCCCTGTTGTGACCTGCTTGGGACTTCAAATTTGGTAACAACTGCTGCTTTTCCGTCATCACCTAATTCTTTTTCTGGCTGCCCTTGCCCATTTCTCAGGGCAGATAAAGCCTCGTAGTGCGCAAGGAAAGGAGAGCCATTTTCTGAGATCTCAAGCTGAATGCACAGCCGCTCTTCCAATGTTGATGCCTTGTCTCCCAGGCCAAACAGAAGAGCCTGATGAAGCTTTCCTAAATTTCTTCTTATTGACTGTTCACTTAAATTGCCTGTTGGAAGCGGTGCCAGTGATACAACCTCTCCTACTTTCTTCTCTCCAGCCGAAGCCCTGAAGAGCGGGCTAAGCGTAAAATCTGAAATATCTTCAATAAGAATCGGCTCTTTAATCATAAGTGAAGGCTCTTCCCTGTATCTGCCGAATTTCCCGATGCCCTTAAGGATTACCGTCCCCCATTCATACCTTTTGAGCATCTCCTTTAGCCTTGCTGAGGGCGGTTGATAAAATAATATCGTGTTCCCGGAGATTCTTGGGATCCAATCCCTTTCCAGCTCTCTGAGCCTTCGAAAATTATCCCTCCTTTGTTTAGGGTATTCCTTTAAGCTTTCCATATTGAATGCTGCCCGATGGCGATAAGCAACTTCCCCTTCTGCCCTGTCTTTGTCGAGAACAAACCTTCTGAACAATGGCCCGGAATCTCCTTCCCTGCCTGAATTTGGATAACGATACAGGATGTGGACAGTATACATTCCCAGTTCAGATGCTCTTCTGAGCTTCGCCATTATTTCGTGCTCAGTATAAGATTCATCAGAATGGACGACGATAAGATATTTTTGAGGCTGCTGATCACTTGTAAATTCCGGCTTCAGTTCAGCAAAAAGATGCGCGCTTCTCTTATTTCCTAAAACTTGGTCTCCGGCAAATGAAAATTTCCTCTCAATCCTGGAAAATTCACCGGTTTCAGAAAGCTTCCTGGCTAAATATTCCTGCATCTGCTCCCTGTTTTCCTTAGCATCTCCCATAAAAGGCTTCAAATAAGAATTTGCTTAAAAACCTTTCTATCCTTTAACCACCTTGAAGTAATGATTAATACACCGGAATTGACTTTTCCCCTTTTGATTCCAGCTCAATGTTCTTTACTTTTTTTAGGTCTTCAATACTGTTTATTCTAAGCAATGCTGGAGATTTTGTGTAAAGCAGCTCCTCGATGAAGAGGCTTCTCTCGACCTGAGGGGAATACCACTGCTGTTTTGCTTCTGAGTGGTCAATGATGCCTCTCAGCTCGATGCTTTCTTTGGTGATGCTGAATACCAATGCGCCGTTGTAGCTTTCCCCTTCATGGCTGTAGTCGTAATTATATCCCGGAATTACCAAGAGCTCTTTTTCTTTCGAGAAGAGGAAGGCTTTGTGCTCCCATTCTGCGGATGTCTGGGAGTATTTTTCTTTCGCAGCCCATTTTGCTATCTCTTTCGGCTTTGCAACATCGGAGACATCGAACAACGAGATCTTGATCCCTTTCTGCCTGCCTTCTTCTGTCGCATCCCTGCCGATGCCGATGACAGTGTCTTTGTCGTAGGGGTGCAAATACCTGCTGAAGCCGGGGATTTTTAATTTGCCAAGCTCTTGGATATTGTTGGGATTGCTCAAGTCAAAGACGAAGAACGGGTCAACCTGCCTGAAGGTGACCATATAGAGCCTGTCACCGATAAATCTTGTTGAATAAATCTGCTCGCCTTCTGCAAGGCCTTTTAATGAATCGATAATGTCGAGGTTTCTGTCGAGGGTAAAGATGTTGTTTGAGGATGTAAACCTTCTTGGAGGCATGATGCTTATCGGCATGCTCCTTTTATCAGAACTATCTTCATCAAAGCTAACCGGAACTGGATTTCCATCTTCTTCCAATGAAGGCCAGCGCTCATTCGCCGTTGTGGCAATCCTCAGGATGCCCTCGTTTTCGTCGAGAGAGAACTGGCTGGTGATATGGCCGGGGACGCTTCCCGAGGCTTTAACGTCGATATCTCCATTTTTTACTTCAATCTTGTGGATGACGGTAAATTCCATGTATTCATACTGCTGCAATGTTTCTTTGACTTTTTTAGCGATAGTGTCCTGGAGTGTTTCCTGGCCGTCTTCTTCGAGGGAATTGATGTAATCCTGGATTACCTGGATGATCTTCTGCTCCTTTTCGGCTGGGGAGAGGATATCATCATCAGCTGTTTTTATCCTTTCGATGAAGGCTTTATCTTCCGGTGAGAGCTTTGGCTCGACAACTTCCCTTGTTATCTTCTGAGAGACCTGCCATTCGTTGATGTATTTGGTGTAAGTGAGGTAGATATTGTTCTCTGACATGTAAAGGTTATTTGCGCCCTCAACCACGAGGGATTTAGAGGTGATATCTTTTTCCGGCTGAGTGATGTCTATTGCGTGGATGTTTGCAAGCTGAGGGCTGTCGTAAGGGATGGGGAAATAGACAATATCCTCTACAGGGATGCTTTTGAGGGTGGTGCCCTCAAGGATTATAGGGGTAGGGTAAGGGACCCTTAAATCTGGCCAGGCAACGGTGATGAGGTAGATATAATCCTCAATCATCCTTGCCTGAAAGTAATTTCCTTCAAACTTGAATTCTTTTGCGACTTTTGGTTTTTCTTTGTCGGAAAGGTCATAGATAGTGAGGAAAGACATGCCTCTTGTCCTGCTCAGGCCGACTCTCTTCAGAATCTGGGGGTGGTCAGTGTTGCCGAAAACAGCGAGGTAATCTCCTTTGATAAAGAGGCTTTGGGGATAATTGTCGAGCTGGATCCTTGCGGTGACCTCAGCGCCTTCGCCGGGATACGCCTTAATGATAAACAATGTTTTTCCGGTGATGGTGTAAATATAATTTCCGTCTGTCTTGATGATGTCTGCTTCGTCAACTGCTTCAATCTGGTTATTGGTTGGGGAGAAGCCACGCTGTTGGGAGGAATCCTGCGGGGTGGGTGCTGAGGGGGTTGAAGCCGGCGCTGATGACTTATCCATAACGGCAGTTTCTGCCATCGCAGCTGTCCGGAAAATCCCTCCAAAGCCGCCGTAATCCCTTCCCTGCTGATATTGCTTAAAGAAAGCATTGAACTGGTCTTTTGATGAGAATGTTAATGGCTTTAGCTCTTTTGCGGGGTCAAAAAATTGCGAGTCTTTGTAGGTTCCCGGCTCAGGGATTATCTTGCAGGATGCTATGAACAGAAGAATGACTGAAAGCGCAATCATTGGGGGCAAGAGGGGTTGCCTGCCTGCGCTGACCCTTTGCTTTCTTGCTATTGACGGTAATTGGTTGGTCATACTCCCCGGTAAGATGGCAGTATATAAATACTTTTGTAAGGGTGCAAGATGGGTGGAAGCTATGGCTTATTGCATGAGGCGCCTTAACAACTTTAGGAAATCGTCTGGCTTTACTATCTTAATGCGCCTAAACTCTTTCAGGTTTAGCAAATGATTGTCGTAAGACAATAGGAAATCCGCATTTGCGGCAACAGCACCGGAAAGCACCTTGTCGTCGTCGGGGTCGTCTTTGATAACAACCAATAATTCTGTTGGCTGGACAATAATCACCATTGCATTAACCGTATCAAGAATGGACTCCACCTCTTTTTCAGAATATCTAAAATCCCTTAGGAGAACTTCTGCAAATTCCTCAAGAATTTCCTTCGTTGCATAGATTGGGATATCCTGCCCGATCAACAGCATTAGCAGCTTATGACTTACGCTGGAGTCCCATTGCGTTGCAGAAATAAGGACATTGGGGTCCACAGCAACTCTCATCTTATCTCTTCCGTTTTCTTACCCCGTGGACCAATTCCGGAACATCATTCTCCTCAATGCCAGCCTTGCCTGCCCTTTTTGCGCCTTCAGATGCCATGATCTTTAATTCTTTAATCAGGTCATCCTTTGACGGCATTTTGAGCTTTTTCAGTATTACTGACTCGCTGTTTTCAACAACTGCAAGAATACTTCCTTCATCAATCTGAAGCGACTCCCGTATGTGCTGCGGAATCACAACCTGCCCCTTTGATGACATTTTTACCGTTTCGATAGACATGATACGCCTCCTGCTTCTTAATTTCTTAAAGTAAGAAAGTCTTATTTATAAATGTTTTGGCATAAAGGATAGCATCAGGACAAGGCTAAGGTATTGTTGCGGGTAATGGTAAAAGAAAAAACGTTCCGCTTTACTCTTTATGTCCAGAAGAATCTTCTTTTTTTAGCTGCGGATAATTTTTCAGGATTTGCTCAATGGGCCAGCCCTGAGCCAGGAGGTCGAGAATAAAATCAACTGTGATCCTTGTGCCCCGGATGATGGGCTTGCCTGCACAAATCTTGGGGTCAATCATAATATGCTCCTGCCAATCCTCCATAATCAGTGAAAAGCGGCTGTTTTATTTAAATTTTTGTAATTTTATCCCTTGTTGGGGATTCAGCCATAACCGGGACTGGTGCAAGGTGGGTGGAAGTTATGGCTTATTGAATGAGGTGGCTTAACAACCTTATGAGATCGTCTGGCTTTACTATCTTAATGCGCCTAAACTCTTTCAGGTTAGATATCACCTAACCTTTGCCCCATCTCCTGTTTTATTGACACTTACCATTTTCCCCTTTACTTTCAATGGATTATTGTTGCAAATGACATGATGATTCTCGACCAAGATTGTTAATTTCATGAAGTCTTCAAACGATATTGTTTTTGGGCTGTTCCCTGCATCGCCGCAGGTTACTTTGTCTCCGGGGCTGCCTTCGGGCTCCAGCACTTCAACTGTTTTTCCGTCGTCGGCTGCAAGGAGCATGCCGCTGCTGAGGATGCCCCTTAATTTGGCTGGCTTCAGGTTTGCAACTACAATTATTTTTTTGTTGAGCAGGGCTTCTTTTTGGTAGTGGCCTTTTAATCCGGCTACCAACTGCCTTTTTTCGTTTCCCAAATCAACCTGCAGGATGTAAAGCTTTTCTGCATCAGGATGGTCTTTGGCTTCGAGGATCTTGCCGACTTTAAGGTCGAGGGGGAATCTTTCTTCTGTGATTTTTTCTTCAATGCTCTGGAGCTCTTTTGCGAAGCCCGGCAGTATCGGTGAGATAAGAATCGAGAGAATCTTTACGATGTTAAGGCTCAGAGCTACAATCTTTTGGGCTGAAACTTTATCTTCCTTCACCAGCTTCCAAGGCTCATTTTTCTGGAAATACTGGTTGCCTAAATCTGCAATCGCAAGGATCTCTTTTACTGCTTCATTGAAATTCAAGGATCCGTAAGCTTTTTTTATTGTTTCAACTTTTTCGAGAATCTCTTTTTCCAGCTTCGGCTCTTTGGCTTTTTCCCCAACCTCTGAGCTGAGGAACCTGTTGGCGAATGAAAGGGCGCGATAGCAGTAATTTGCGATGTTGCCGACTAATTCATTGTTTACTGTTTCGTGGAAGTCCTTAAAGTCAAGGTTGATGTCTGCAAGCTTCTTGCTCAATGACTTTGCGTAATAAAACCTGAGGAATTCTGGCAGATATTTGCTTGCAAATTCTTCTGCTGTGAAGAACGTGCCACGGCTTTTTGACATCTTTTCGCCGTTTACCGTCAGGAATCCATGGACAACGATGCTTTCCGGAAGCTTAAAATCAGCTGCCTCGAGCATGGCCGGCCAGAAGAGGAAGTGGAAATAGATGATGTCTTTGCCGATGAAATGGGTGATTTTTGAGCTGTTCCACCTTTTTTCGCCCTGGCTGATGTTTCCGCCAATTGCGTGAGTAAAGCTTGAGATATAGCCAATGGGGGCGTCGAGCCAGACGTAATAATATTTGTCTTCTTCGCCTGGGATCTTAAACCCAAAATAAGGGCCGTCTCTGCTTATGTCCCAGTCCTGAAGGCCTTCTTTGATCCAGTTCTCAAGGTAATGCTTGATTTCCGGCTGGAGGCTCCTGTTGCTGTCAAACCACGCCTGGAGTTTCTCCGCAAAAGCGCTGAGCTTAAAGAAATAATGATCTGACTTCTTTTTTACCGGTGGAGTTCCGCACACTGCGCAAAATGGGTCAATCAGCTCAGTCGTTGAATGGGTCGCATTGCATTTTTCGCAGACATCGCCATACTGGTCAGGCGCATGGCATTTCGGGCAT
>JACPBV010000021.1 GCA_016180135.1 Candidatus Woesearchaeota archaeon | reverse complement strand
GCTGATACTGTACAACGGAAAAGAAATTAATGGCTATAAGCTAAGTTTTGAGAATATCGGCTCGTGGTGGGACAGGAACAATAATGAAGTTGATGTTTTAGCCTATGATTCCAGAGAAAAAACATTCTTAGTGGGTGAGGTTAAGTGGTCCTCCGAAAAGGTAGATATTGATGTGGTTGGATCATTGGAAAGAAAATCAAGATTAGTCGGCCTAAGCGGAGCATACAAGCTGTTGCTCGTCTCAAAGGGCGGGTTCACGGAAAAAGCGGTCAGGCGCATGGAAGAAGTAAATGCCCTGTATTTGGACTTAAACGATGTCGGAAGATTGTTTGATAAGGCCTGAAATTGGGTGATTCATAGAAGATTGTGAGGCTATAAAAAGATGAAAAAAGACCACGAAGACATTCCCCATAAATTTTGGAGGGAATATGAATCAATGGATATGCTCGACAGGGGGGAAAAGGTAAAAACAATAGTTGAGATCATTGACCGCCTCCATGCTTTAAAGGACAAAAAGCTCAGGCAGCATGCTCTTGCAACATCCTTGCAGGGATATTTTGATGACATAATGGACTACATGGCTGTTTCAATGGAGCGAACCAAAAACAATAAGTTGAGGGGAAAATGAGCGCCGCCGATAAGTCTTTGATTGTATTTCAGGGCAAGAAAATCCGAAGAACCTGGTTTAATCATGAATGGTGGTTCGTTGCAGTTGATATTGTTGAAGTATTGACTGATTCTAGGGACCCTAATGGTTATCTAAAAGATATGCGCAGGAGAGATGAAGGTTTTGCCAAAGGGTGGGGGCAAATTGCCACCCCCCTTTGGATTGATACTACAGGGGGAAAGCAGCAGATAAACTGTGTCTCCACCAAGGGAGGATTTAGGCTTATCCAGTCAATCCCATCCAAAAAAGCCGAGCCGTTTAAACAATGGTTAGCCCAAGTAGGCTATGATAGGGTTCAAGAGATAGAGAATCCGGAGCTGGCCCAAAAAAGGATGAAGGATCTGTATAAGCAGAAAGGCTATTCTGATGACTGGATTGAGAAAAGGGTCAGAGGAATTGCCATAAGGGATGAGCTGACAGATGAATGGAACAAAAGAGGCGTTGAATCCGAGAGGGAATACTCAATCCTTACAGCAGAGATTTCCAAAGCGACATTCGGCCTAACCCCGGCCGAGTATAAGGAGCGTAAAGGGTTAAAAAATGAAAACCTAAGGGACCACATGAACGACCTTGAGCTGATCTTTTCCATGCTTGGCGAGAGAGTGACTACCGAGATAACCAGGAGCAAGGATGCTCAGGAATTCAATGAATGCTCAGATGCCGCTAAGGAAGGCGGAGAGGTTGCAGGAAACGCAAGAAAAGACGCTGAAAAGAGAATTGGAAAATCGATAATTTCAAGTGAAAACTATTTAGAACAGGCTGAAGGGCAGAAGAGGAAAAGACTGCCTAAGATTGATGATGGAAAAAAATAAGGTTGGGGGGTTGTGAAAAATGAAAATAAACAAACAATTTATTTTAAAATATTCCAAGTTATATGACATTGAAAATTTACTATTCGAAGAAATTGGACCAATCGCGAGAAAGAGGGGATACCTCAAATACGATGAATTTATCAAAATATGTATGTGGAAAACTCCTAGACCTAAGAGATTATATCAAAGAAATGGCCCAAAAAAAGTTGAAATGCAAACAAAACTAGCTTTTTCCAATCCAAATGAAGTTGGCAAGATAAGATGTTTAACGGAATTATGGGGGGTTTATATTCCAGTAGCTTCAGCGATACTTACGGTAGTTTTTCCAGAGAAATATGGTATTATTGACACTAAGTCTATAAACTCTCTAAAAGAACTAGGAATTTGTACAGATATAGGCAAAAATTCTCGGAAAGATTGGCTAAAGTATCTAAACGTAATAAGAAAAATTGCAAAAAGGAATGAGTTAAATGTTAGGATAGTCGACCAATTCTTATTTGCTTTTGACCGCGAAAAAAGAAGTTGGAGTCTCAACGATGTTTAACAGAATTGGTGGTGTAAAATATGGAAGTTAATGAACAGATTATAAAGGCTTATTTTGAGGAAGTCCATAAGTATGTTGTTAGAACAAATCTCTATTTTAAAAAAAGAGGAAAAAAGGGAGGCGCAGGACCAGCAGATATTGATTTAGTTATGATTCACCCTAAAAAAGGCAAATATGGGAAAAATGTGATAGTTACGGTAAAAGGGTGGCAGGGTGCAACCATTCGAAGAAAAGATATCCAAAACAGAAACACATTCGAAAAGAAATGGAAAATCTTCCAAAAACAAGAACTTAAAGCCGCAGATAAATTCTTTGGAAAAAATAATTATAAAAAAATACTTATATTGCCCCCAATAAAAATTAATGATAAGGTTTATTGTAAAAAAAGGATAAACAAAGAATATAAAACTATCCTGATGGATTTCCCAGATATTCTTTTTGAATTAATGGATTACTTATCGGGTAATAATCCTGAAAGGAAAAAATTAATTGGAAGGTCTTTTGATTCTGAATTTTTACAAACATTAAGAATAATCCTAATTAATATGTTTTGTTTCAATCGTACTACTATTCAAATTAATAAAAATTTCATTCATTGGTTAGGATGGAAAAAGGATCATAATTATGTCGTTGATTATTCTAGAAATAAATTGGTTCTTAATAATCCAACTTTAAAAGGCGAGGTGACGCACACATCCAATTAAACTTTCCCCCACTTAACCTTGACCCGTTATGTGGCACAAACAAAACTGGAGCAAATAAATGAAAAAACTGTATTATCTCAGGCATAATTGGAAAGGAAAACAAGGGGATGTTGTAAACCCCATATTAGAAGATAAGAGTTTAATCTCCATTCATTTTAATGAGGAAGAATTTAAAAGTTACGACCATTATTCTTCAGATTCTAAAAAGGATAATGGATTCAAATCCGCTTTTAATAATTTTAAAGAATTGTCTAAACATGGGGGCATAGTAATTTTCACCTTCAATAAAAACCCAAAAAACTGCTATGTTGGTGAAGTTCCTCCCAACACCCCAATCACATTCTCGAGAAGAATTAAGGGACAAGGATTTAAAGGTTTTAAACTTTTAAGAGTTGTAAAGCGTAAGAAATTCAGCATATTAGATTATCCCTTATTGAGGATATTCTTTCCCCCCCATGGAACCATATTCGAGTTAGATAAAAACAAATTACCTTTTATTCAGTATATTTATGGGGGAAAAGAGATTCCATTTTCTTATAGTTCTCTTCTACCCAAGATGCAGGAGCAAATGTGCATGGAATGGTTAAGGTCTAAATTTTCTCCACGTAAATTTCGCCTAAAGTATTTGCTTTTGGGTGTTGGAAGAACTCTCGAGGCTTTAGACATATTCGGTAGGACAATTAAAGATGATGAATTATGCGCTCAAGTAACGTTTAAAGAGAAAGACTTGAAAAAAAAACGCGAACATCTTAACTCATCCTCACCACTAAATTCATTAAGATTATTCTTTTCAAATTCCGAAAAAGAAGAGGTAAAGGATGGAATATACCTATTACCTTTATCTAAAGTATGGAATGATTTTGCGAAGGATCCTGAAGGAAGAAAAATGTTAAGGAGGTTTCTTGGGTACAAGGAATGATTTGACCCTAAAACTTTTTTCGATGATCAAACTCACCCCCTACGGCGGCGCAAACGAGATCGGCGGAAATAAGATTCTCCTCGAAGACAAGGATGCAAGGATTTACCTTGACTTTGGCGAGTCTTTCGACTTTGGAGAGGACTATTTCTACGAATACCTTGCCCCTAGAACCGCAAACGGATTGGAGGTTTACTTCGAATTTGGGCTGCTTCCGAAGGTATCAGGTTTGTACGCAAAGGAACTCCTAAAATTCACCGACCTTCCCTACAAAAAACCGGACATTGACGCTGTCCTTATCTCCCATTCCCATACCGACCACACCAGCCATCTTTCTTTCCTCGACCCTTCAATACCGGTTTACATGGGGCACGGGACAAAGGCAATTATGGACATCTACGCCTTTCTTTACCCGGGCTTCCAGAAATACGGAGAGCACGAACAGCTCCACACCTTTAAGACGGGAGACAAGATAAAGATAAAGCATCTCATAATTGAGCCGGTCCATGTTGAGCATAGTGTCCCCGGAGCTTATGGCTTTATCATTCACACTTCAAAAGGAAATCTGGTCTATACCGGCGATTTGCGCCTGCACGGCCCTAAAAAGGAATACACTCTCGAATTCATTGACAAAGCAAGGAAGGCAAAGCCTTTTGCCATGCTGTGCGAAGGCACAAGGATTGGCTCTGAGCAGGAAAAGAACATGGCTGAGGAAGATGTCAATAAATCAATGCATGAAATCATCAAAAATTCAAAAGGCATAGTCTTTACCTATTTCTCCATGTCTAATGTGGACAGGTTTTGGTCAGTCTATAAGGCGGCAGTCGAAAATAAACGGATTCTGGTGATTGACACTAAGCTCGCTTATATCCTCGCTAACTTGCGCAGCATCGTTAAGCTGCCAGACCCGCTTAAAGACCCGAATATCATGGTTTATTTCAGATTTTCCAAAAGCTGTGAATTCCAGGAAAAGGACTATTTTAAATGGGAGAGAGAATTTTTTTCAAAGAAAATAACCTTTAGGGAGATTAAGGCAGCCCAGAAAAAATATGTGATGGTCATGAACTTCTTTAAGCTGATGGAGCTGGTTTACATCAGGCCGGAAAATGCCGATTTCATCTACTCCATGGCGGAGCATTTTTATGAAGGCGATGACAATGAAGAGATGAGGCAGGTGGTGGAAAACTGGATGGCGCATTTCAAGGTAAAGTTTCATAAGGCGCATTGCTCAGGGCATGCCTCAAGGGAAGACCTCATCCAGATGGTTAAAACCATCAATCCCCAGATCATCATTCCGATACATACCCAGCATCCGAAAGAATTTGAGAAGTTTCACAGCAAAGTTTTAATGCCTGAGAATGAAAAAACTTTAGTTTTGTGAATTGGGCATGAATAAGGTGATTTTTCATCAAACTCCTCAGGAACGGACCATGCCACTGCGGCTCCGGAAAGGAATACAAATGGTGCTGCATCGGTATAGATATTCGGAAAGCCATAAGCCCTAAAAATGTTGAAGTTGCTCTGGACGAAGTGAAGAAACTTAAACCAATCGTTTACTGAAAATGGGATTTTGCAGGATATGCGGAAAGGCATCGGAAGCCAGAGTGTGCCCCAATTGCCAATATTTTCTTGATAGGGGATCTGATGAAGAGACTATCAAAAGGATGTTGGGCAACGACACCGTTAAATCAATCTGGAAGCAGAATGAGCAGCGCGCAGAAGATTTGGGATTGGCATATTATGATTCTGTCCTGGAAAACTACCTGCCATTGCCCAAAGATTCAAAGGAAAATTTCGGGTTCAATACCTTTGTTGATGGCATCAGGATGGGCCTCGATATCATCCTTCCCTTGCTGGACGATGCGGCTCAGGAGATGGTCGTCGAAAAAATTAACAGCATGGTGGAATTCAGGAATAAAGCCAACGAGAAAATTGGGAGCAAAAAGAAAAACAATGGCTGAAGAGCAGAAAAAGCTTCCCGTCCAGGATTCGGTGCACGAGAACAGAAGTTTTCAGGAGAATGGCCAGTTTTGGGCAAAAGGCTATTTTGGGCAAACAATGGGCTCCCGGGAAATGGGCCAGAACATGCGCACCTTCAATATGAAGCATGACGAAGAGGTGAAGTATAACTGCAAAAAATGCGATAAAAAAATTTCAGCCCACAACCGAGACTGGCATGATGGGATGTGCGATGACTGCTTTAATGCTCTTTATTTCCCCGAAGAAGCCCAGATTATGTATGCTGACTTAGACAGCATAAAGCGCCATTGCTTAAGCAGCCCCATCAGGAAGGATAATGAAGCGTTCTTGAAATTCTTGCTTGAGACAGACGCAGACCTGAGCAGATTAGATGAGATTGTAAAAGAAGTTGAATTCAAGCTTCCTTGTCCGAACAAGGGAGCATGCTGCTCATTCCTGCATCCATCGTTTCAGAGGGAAAAAAGCGGGCTGCTCATCAAAAACGCCCAGATATGCCCCGTAGCCTTCAACGTCCTGGAAAATGCCAAAGAAGAATTCCTTGAGGATATTTATGCTTTTGAGAATCCGGATTTGTAAGAAATAAGGACATCCCTTAATTTCAGGGACCAACACCTGATTATAGGGAACATCCCCTAAAAATAGGAAAGTTTAAATATGGACTGGCCTTCTCTTATCCTATGGAAAACCTCCTCGGCTCAAAAACTGCAATAAAGCTGCTCAGCATCCTTATGGGCAACCCTCTCGGAGAATATATGGAGAGCGCCCTTATCACAGTAGCAGGGGTTGGGAATGGCGCAGCATCAGATGCTATTCGCAATATGGCAGAAGCAAATTATATAGTGGTAAAGAGGGTTGGAAAGGCAAAATTAATCAAATTCAATCTTAAAAATGATGCAGCCCTTCTCTTGAGGCAGGCTTTTGACAGCAGGCGCCTGAGCGCATTGGCTGGCGATGTGGCCGCTTCTGTCATTTTGCTGGGGGAGAAAGCGCATGCGATCGCAAAACTTATTGTTTTGTTTGGTTCCCAGCTGACGGGAAAAGCGACGGAAAAAAGCGATATTGATGTATTGGTTATGACCGATAAGGAAAAAGAAGTTGAGGGGGTGGCTGCCGAGATTGAGGGAATTATTGGGAAGAAGCTCCATCTTCAATTGTGCGGGGAAAAAGACCTGGAAGGAGATGCATTGGCAAGGGATGCTTTCCTCAATGGGATAGTGGTGCATGGGCATGACAACGCCATGCGCTTCATGAAAAAATATTTTGGAAAAAGTTCAAAAGAAGATATTTCTGCAAGAGTGCTCTGGTTTATCGGGAGGCAAAGGGCGGCATTAAGCAACTATGTGCGGGGAGACATTGAGACTGCAAATGCTGTCTTAGACAATCTTAAAAAAAGACTTGAATTTTTCGCTCTGTCGGAAAAGAATAACCAATACCTGGCAGTGCAGGGAAGGGGTGATGCTGTGGAAAAACTCAGGAGTGGAAAGTTTCTGGAAAGCATCAGGAAACTGAATGCAAAACAAAAGATTGAAGAATGGGGCGGCTTTTTGCATGAATTATATCTGGATACGGTGATTGGTGATTGGAATGCTTGACATTAAAGATGATTTAGCCAGGGCAGCACGGGCGCTTGATGCGGCAGAACACAATCTGGAAGAGTTTGGGGATTTTTTTACCGCTGCCAATCGGGCATTTGTTGCCTGTGAAAGCACGGTGTATGCCTATCTGGGCAAAGTGCTGGGAAATGCTCCCCAAAGCAGAGCACGGCTGCAGGCAAACCTTAGCTCCCTTAAGCCAGAATTAAAAAGAGTATACGACGAAAGTTATGACTTGCGTGTTCAGGCTGATTATGGAAGAGCTTCTAAATTTATCATACTGAATAAAGAGAATGTAAGAAATATTTTAAATATAGTGAAGCAACACCACACTGAAATTTCCAGGATGATAGAAGAAAGTGTTAAAAAATGACCTTCACCGCCCCCATCGTCATCGGTCTTGAGATCCACATCGAGCTAAATACAGCAACAAAATTATTCTGCCCCTGCCAAAGGACAGGTTCAGACATTCCGAACTCAAGGACCTGCCCAATCTGCCTCGGCCATCCGGGCTCAAAGCCAGTCCTCAACAAAAAAGCCATTGAATCTGCAATTAAGCTTGCCCTGGCCACGAAATCAGCCATCGCCCCTAACCTTGTCTTTTCAAGAAAATCCTATTTCTATCCTGACATGTCCAAAAATTATCAGATTTCCCAGTATGAGCTTCCGTTGGCAAAAGAAGGCTCATTGGCGTTAGGGGCAGGAAAATCTGTCGGCATAACAAGGCTCCATCTGGAAGAGGACCCTGCCTCTTTGGTCCACCCCTCAGGCATGCGGGAAAGCGCTTATGTCCTTGTTGACTACAACCGCTCCGGAAATCCTCTCCTTGAATTAGTCACAAGGCCTGAACTTGAAAGTCCGGGAGAAGCAAGAGACTTCATGAAACAGCTTATCACCATCCTCGAATATCTTGAGATCTTTGACATTAATTCATGCATCATCAAGGCAGATGCCAACATTTCGATCAGGGAATCAAATTACAGCAGAGTGGAGATAAAGAACATTACGGGCTTTAAGGAGATTGAGCGTGCATTGAACTACGAAGTTGCAAGGCAGCAGCAGGAAGCGAAAGAAGGGAAAACCCTCAGGCAGGAGACAAGGTCCTGGGATTCAGAATTAGGGATAACTTCCCCGTTAAGGGAAAAAGAGTCCGAGGAGGAATATGGATATATCATTGACCCTGATCTTGTTTCATTCAGCCTTAGCCACGAGTTCATCGCAAAAATAAAGCAGGCCATGCCGGAATTGGCGCACGAAAAGCTTGAGAAATTCCAGCAGCAGCACGGCATCACTGAAGAGATGGCAAAGATCATCTCAAAAGACAAGGAGCTTGCCGAAATGTTTGAGTCAGTCGCCGCTTCTGTCAACCCGGAGCTTGCCGCAAAATGGGTAAGGAGAGAGCTTCCCAGAGTCTTGAACTTCGCAAAGAAGAAGCTGCATGAGACCGCCATCAAAGAGCACCACCTTATTGACATCCTTCAGCTTGTCCAGCAGAAGAAGATTACCGACAAAACTGCCCAGAGGCTCATGGAGCTCCTGATTAATTCCCCTTTTGATGTAAAAGAATAAGGAAATGAGAAATCCCTGAACTTTATCGTCGGTATCGTGATGAAGAAGACAAAAGGCAAAGCTGGCCCCAAAGAAGTCCACGCCCTCTTGAAAAAACTCCTCTGATGCCCTTGCTGCGTTCCTCAAAGAAAATTCCACTGAAGATGATGCTTCTTCCCAAAGAAAAATCCCCTGATGCCCTTGCCGTTTTCCTCAAAGAAAACTCCTCTGAAGATGATGCTTCTTCCCAAAGAAAAATCCCCTGATGCCCTTGCTGTTTTCCTCAAAGAAAACTCCTCTGACGTTCTTGCTGTTTTCCTCAAAGAAAACTCCTCAGATGTCGCTACTCCGTTCTACAATAAAATGAAAAATTGTCACCACTCCGAAATAATTATCAGGGAAAAAGTTTATATAGCACCTGCCCCTCAGAAACTCTTGATAGTAATCTATCACCTCTTTTCCCGGCAGGGCCGCAGGGCTCTGCTAGGGTTTTTTTCCCCGCTATGGATTTTCGCTTGAATTCTGAGTGCTCTTCTTTGCCTGCTGGATCAGCGCAAGGTTATATCTTGCGTCGGCAAATTGCGGATTGAGGGACAGCGCAGCCTTAAACTCTCCCTCAGCCAGCTCAAATCGGCCATACTTTCCATAGAGCGTCCCCAGGTTATTCCTGGCTTCGTAGGCAAGGGGATTCAGCCTCAGAGCATCCTGGTAGGCTGCTAAAGCCTTGTCGGGCTCGTTCATCTGCTGATACGCCAGCCCAAGATAATTGTAAGTCTTCCAAAAGGCAGGATTGATAGCAAGAGAACGGTTTAATGCCTCTATCCCGGGGGTTGACTGGTTATTTTTTACATACGCTACTCCCAGATTGGTGTATGCCTGGTAATTCTGGGAATCAAGCTCGATTGCCTTCTGGAATGCCCTGAGCGCAGCCTTGATGTTGCCTTTCCTTTCTAATGCAAATCCAAGATTGTCATAGGCAAAAGAGCTTCTCGGTGAAGCTTGGACAGTGCTTTGCCAGAGTGTCAGATCATCCCTCCAGTCTGAATTCCGCTGGATGGTAAGAAAAGAAAATGTAATTATCACTATCCCGGAAACGATCACCAGGGCAATTGTTTTTCTGGCAGCAGGGATTGCCTGAGCAATCCTGCTGAAAGCCATCGCTGCCAGCATGGAAAAACCGAAAGAGGCAAGGTAGAGGTATCTTTCTGCGATGACAACCTGGATGGGGATGATGTTCGCCATTGGAAGCAGGGTGATAAAAAACCAAAGGATGCTGAATGAGATAAGGGAATTCCTTTTCCAGAAGAAAACTGCGCTTCCGAGCGCAAGGAGCAAAACTGCCGACGATAACAGCACAGTCGGCTCAAAAAAAGAAAGGGTTTTCAGATAGATCCCCTGCTGGATTGTCAGGCCAACTGGAAAAATCAGCAGCCAGATGTATTTCGCAAATGCCGCAATCATGGTCAAAAATGTTGTATGGGGTGTGTATCCCTGGGCCCTTGCCCCGATGTCTAATACTCCAAACCTCAGAAAAACATAAGAGACGGCGATAATCACGAAGGGAAGATAGGCAGCCCACGGTTGTTTCATGCTCTTTTCGGCTTCTTTCCGGAAGAAGAAGAGGTCATAGAGGAGCATCATGATGGGGAGTGTGATGGTTTCTTCTGAAGCCAGCAGCGCAGGGGGAAAGAGCAGAAGCGACGTGATAAAAAATTTCATTTTGCTGGTTTTCCTGAACAGGATGAACAGGTAATAAGCGCCAAGAAAGAGCAGTATTCCCAGCTGGTCAAATCCCGCAGTCATATTGGTGACTCTTTCTGTATGGATAGGATGAACTGCAAAGAGGAGAGCAGCAATCAGCGCAGCTGATTTATATTTTTTTGAATCTGCTGTCAGGGAATGGGCGATGAGGAAAAGTAAAAAAGTGTTTGCAAGATGGAAGAGCAGGGACTGGAGGTGGTATCCAAACGTGTTTTCTCCCCAGAGGGCAAAACTGAACGTGTAAAGCGCCTGCCGCAGCGGCCGGTAGAGCCCGTCAACATCCTGAGAAAAAAATGTTGGGATGCTTGAAAAATCTCTGATCTCAGGATTTCCGAGAATGAAGATATGGTCATCAAAGGCAAAGTCATTGAGAAAAGAGTTTCCGTAGGCGATTACTATCACAGCTGCAATCAGCAAGAAGGGCAGATAATGGGTGCCTGAATCTTTCATATCAACTGGTTGTCTGCTGTCTTTTTTTTGCAACTTCTCTTCATTGAGTATGCTGGCTTCCCCCCTATTTGTCTCCAGAACATTTGTTTCTTCCAGACTGGTTTCTTCTCTGTTTGTTTCCCGAACATTTGTTTCTTCCAGACTATCTTCCTCTCTGTGCGTATCTTGCACATTTGTTTCTTCCAGACTATCTTCATCTCTATTTGTTTCCAGAACATTTGCTTCTTGCGGACTTGTTTCGGAGATAAAGGTTTCCCGCATATTTGCCTCATTCATGTTTTTGCGCTGTTCTTCCATGAGGTTTTTTTCCACTCCCATACATTCGTTTTGCCATTCTATGGTTCCTGGATATGATAAAAACGAGCGATAGTGCTATCCCGAGAGACAAGCCTAAGCTGAGGAAGGCGAATGCCCGTGAATCAATCTCGCTAAAAAAGCCCGGGAAACTGCCTTTTGTATCCTGATGGTTCCTGAAATAGATGTCAAGATTGCTCATCTCCAGCGCATATTCGGCAAACAGCAAAGCGCTGTAGGTGTCCGTCGGAAGGAGGTTGGATGCATACTCATAGTAGGAATATCCCAAGATGGGGAAGTTACCCTTCTGTATCTGCCGGTGTATCACTCTTTTTGCGATCGAGAGTTTCTTCTCGACAAGGGTATCCACTTTTGAGGCTTCTATTCCGCTCACACCTAAGATGACATTCGCTTCAGCTTTAGCCTGCGTCGCCTTGAAAAGACAGAGCTCGAATTCCTTCCGCCGGTGATCCTGCCTTGCAGCCTCAATGCCTTTCCTGGTCTGCTCCAAAGGCAGGCCGGGATAGAACAGCTGGACATACTGGAATCTTTCATCGGCTTCCGCAAGCTTCTGCTCGCAGGACTGCCTGACAGATGCAGGATTGATAGTTGCCTTCTTTCCCCGGTGGTCGAAAAATTTATACCATGAATATGCTGATAAGACTCTCTCATGCGCATACGCAGCCTGGTAGAGCTTTTCCGCTTCAGCAGGATATGAACCGATAGATTCCTTCCTGTCGGTGGTTTCCAGGAGGCGCTCCCAGACGATGATGAAGGCCTCAAGATCCGTTATGGTCTTTTTATCCCTTGACTCAAGGATATTCCTGAGCTTCTGGATATTCCGGTCAAGCAGGGCCAGCGTTTTTTCAAACTCAGTTGCATTGGGCCTGTCAAGGAGCCCCAGCAGGAAAGACCCCCGGACATTTGCAGTGAAACAGAAAGATGCTGCAGTATAATACTCACCTTCCCGGTAATTTGCCTGAGCCTGATTGCTGAAGTTGATAAGCGCAGCGAACGTCTCATTCACCCTGCTTACCTTTTTGGCCTCAAGATCTTTCTGGAATTTTTTTGTCCTGTTGCAGAGCGAGTCAGCAAGGAAACGCATAGTCTCCCGGTAATCTTCCTGTGGTGAGATGGTGATATTCTCATACTTCATTGAAGTCCCGGTGAATGCTGCAAGCGCCTCAGTGATGTCGCTTACTTCAACGACATGGATGCCTTTGCTCTTTCCATAGAGCACAAGGTCAAGAGTGGCATTGCCCGGAGATGTTGCATTATCCTTTTTGGTGACGTTTGATCCTGAATCAGTGATGTTGGATTCTAAAGTGCCGTTTTTAGAATTAAGGGGGTTTTCCCTATCTCTTATTTCCCCTCCACTCCCTGTCTCTCCCCCACTCCCTGTCTCTCCCCCACTCCCTGTTTCCCCCCCACTCCCTGTTTCCCCTCCACTCCCTGTTTCCCCTCCACTCACTATCTCCCCCCCACTCCCAGTTTCTTCTCCATCTCTTATATCCTCGCCATTCCCAGTTTCTTCTCCACGCTCCGTTAAATATTCTTTGCCTGTCCTATAGCCATCATCCAGGCTGTATCTTTCCCCGGAAGGGATAAGCACAGTTGTCAGCTTTGCATCATCTGCCGCATCAATCTTCTCTTTTATCCCTCCTACGGGGCCGATCAGGCCGCCAGAATTGATTGTGCCGGTGATTCCCATTCTTTTATTCAGGGGGGTGCCGTCAAGCAGAGAGATTGTCAAAAGGGTGACTGCTGCCCCTGCCGATGGCCCTGCAATGATAGAAGACTCTGCCCGTATAGTATAAAAGAAATCAAACTGCGCGCAGTTTACCTCAAGATAATCGCATGCAACCTGCTTTGCGAAGCGCACCGATATCTGTGTTTCTGCTTTTGTCAGGGGAAAGGTGTCCAGAAAGACCCTTCCGGTGCCAGGCCTGATCTCAAGAAAAAGGTCAGCCAATGCCCCCTCAAATCCGCTTCCCGCCTCTTTGACAGCAAGCAGCTTGATATGCCCTTCCTTAGCCTCCGCAGAAGTGAGGAAAAGGAGAAGCAGCGCCGAGCTAAAAACAAAGATTAAAGGAACTTTCACAAAAAGTGTAAACCTCCTCAGGAAATCCCTAGCCATACTTTGATGGGAATAAAACTTGTTTTAAAAGTGTTGTGATTTTCCCCGAGAATCCGGAAATCCTGTGGAAAAATTGGTTTTGGAAAGAAATGTTTATAAGGAAGCTCTAAAATAAGTATGATATGGGCACAGCTGATAGTGTTCCCGGGCAATCTTCTTCCCTTTATGATAGGCTTGTTGATGCAGGCGGAATTGCGTATCGTGCCCTTATCCAGGCTTTTGAATCTAAGGGGGACATGGAACAATACAGGGAGGCGCATCGCTTGTATCAGATCCCGGGAGATTCAGCGGCGCATGCTTCCATCAGAAAATTGGTAAGAGGTGGTAAAATTTCTCCTGAAGACCCCCTAAGCGACCCTTTGGTGCAGCTGGTTCTTGGAGGAGCTTTCCTCGATGGCATTTTGGAGGCGCAGGGTGCCTTTACAAAATCTTTTCCCCTATCTTTAGAGGCTCAACGCCAGGAAGCATTTCCGATCCCAAAAGACATTGAAGCCCCTTCTCTTCCATTAAGGATAGAACCTATTAAAGAATATGGCTACCGCCTTGGTTTTGCATCTATGGCAAAAGACAACTCAAGATGCCGTCAGATGTGGGAAATGTTATTTGGCCATCTCGAAGATTTTGGCGCTCCACTTAGATAGAAGATTGATTCTAAACGTAATAGCGAATCTCGTAAATTATTGAACTTTTGCGAGATTTGCTAGTATAGTAAATCGCATTTCCAAATGTTCAAATATTTGTGCGATTTACTATAAGCAGAAACTCTGCTCTGCACAAAGAAAGAAGCTGCACAATAAACCCCCTAAACCTTATATCTCCAATTTTGCCAGGATCGCTTCTTTCTCAAATGCCTGAAGATCCTCATAGCCCTGTCCGACACCCAAAAATAAGATTGGCTTTCCGCTGACAAACGAAGCAGAGATGATTGCGCCGCCTTTCTCATCAACATCAGCTTTCGTGAGGATGATAGCATCTATTCCGACAGCTTCGTTGAATATCTTAACTTGTTCGACGCAGTCGTTCCCTGTCAGGGCTTCTCCGACAAATATTTTCAGGTGAGGCTTTGCTACTCTGATGATTTTTTTCATCTCGTCGATGAGGTTCTTGTTGGAATGCATCCTTCCGGCGGTGTCGATGAGGACAGCGTCAATCCCTTTTGCCTCCGCATGCCGGACAGCGTCAAAGGCAACTGCTGCAGGATCGCTGCCATAGCCGTGCTTGATGACACTCACGCCAAGGGCTTCGCCATGGTGCTCAAGCTGGTCAATGCTTGCAGCCCTGAAGGTGTCTGCCGCAGCTATGACTGCACTCATGCCTTCCTGCTTGAGGAGAAAGGCAAGCTTTGCGATCGTGGTTGTTTTCCCTGAGCCGTTGATGCCGAAGAAGCAGACAATAAACGGTTTTGGCGCCTTGATCCTCTCAAGGAACGAAGATGAAGGGACCCCCAATATATCCTCCAGCGATGACCTCAGGCTTTCCTGGATAGTCTGCTCGACTTTCAGCCTTTTGATAGGATGATCCACCAGCGCTTTTTCCAGGTCAGCCTTGATCTTCTCAATGACCTCGACAGCGACATTGTTCTCCAGAAGGCTCATCTCCATATCGCCAAAGAGCTCTTCAAACCGCTCCTTGCCGATGGTGGTTGTGGTGACCTTCTCAGTAAAAGTTTCCCTGAGCTTTGCAAAAAAGCCTTTCTTGACTTCAGCCGGCTCAGATTTTTTCTCCGGAATCTCAGAATCTCTTTCCTCTTTGAGGCTGTCAGGCTCTGCTTGTTTCCTTGGGCTGTCAGGCTCTGCTCTCTTCTTTATATTCTCAGATTCTTTTTTCCCCTCAGGGCTTTGGAATCCTCCTTCATTGCCAGAGCCCTCAGGCTTTCTTTTCCCCTCAAGCCTTTCCAATCCCCTCTCCCTCTTCGGAAGCTCATCCTCCCCTTTCTGAAGTTCACTCTCTCCTTTCCTTTCAGGGATTTGAGGCTCCGCTTCCTTCTTTGGCCTTTCAAACTCCGCTTTCTTTTTTGGCAGCGCAGAAGAACTTAATTCTTTAGCGGGACTTTTCCCGGACTTTGGAAGTTCCGAAATTTTTCCCCGAAGAATCCCCTGAGAATCAGCATCAGAATCAGCAATCTCTTGTTCAGAAGGTTTCTTCAGGGCAGGGATTTTTTTTGTTTCTTCAGGAGCAGGTTCAGGCTGCGGCTCTCCAGCGATTTTCCCGGTCAGCCTCTTGATTCCTGCCTTGATTTTTTCTTTTAGGAAGCCGAACATCTTAACCTCAAGAATGATTATGCCATCTCAGCGATGGCTTTGAGCTCCTTCTGGGTGGATTTTGCCTTATGCACCAACCGCTGGATCTGGACGATGATCTTTTGCTGGAGCTCCTGGATTTCCTCGACCTGCTTTGCAAGGATATCCGTGGCCTGCTCGGCTTTTTGCTTCACGACAGTGTCAGCGCCGATATTCACCAGCACCCAGTCTGCTTCCTCAAGCTTCGCTTTTGCGAAAATCCCTGTGCTCAGAGGGATTAGGATCTCATTCCCTTTCTTCAGCTTCTGGAATTCTCTCAGCCCTATCTGGGACATGTGCAGCTCTTCTGCCTGCTGCTCAAGCATCTGGAGCTGCTCCTGGGATTCGTTGATCTTCTCTTCGAGATATTTCATCTCAGCATACTTTTGCTGGAGCATCTCTTCCTGTTCTTTTTGGCTCATGGGTGCCTCTTCTCTTCAACTTTATGGTAAAGCCGGTCAAACACGAGGCCCATGGCTTTTCCCTCAAAGATTGTGTTGATGGATTCAGCCAGGATGGAAGCCAGGGAAATTACCGTCAGTTGGGAAAACCGCTTCTGGGGCTCGAGGAAGATGGAATTGGTGATGATGACTTTTTTGATTTCCGGGATGGAAAGCTTTTCAACTGCATTGCCTGAAAACAGGGCATGGGTAGCGCAGACATAGACATCTTTTGCCCCTTTATGCTTGAGCGCCTTTGCCGCTCCTGAGATAGTTCCTGCAGTGTCGATGATGTCATCGGCAAGGATGCAGTTCTTTCCCTTCACTTCGCCGACGATATTCAGCACTTCCGTTTTTCCGTGTGCAGGCCTCCTTTTGTCGATGATGGCAAGGTTGGTGTTCAGCAGCTGCGCCAATCTTCTCGCCCGTTTTGCACCGCCGACATCCGGGGCGACAACAATAGCATCTCTGATGCCGAGGTCAAGGATATGCTCCGCAAGGATGGGATGCGCTTCAAGATTATCTACGGGAATATCAAAGAACCCCTGGATCTGGTCAGCATGCAGGTCAAACGTCACAAGCCGGTCAGCTCCTGCTTTCTCTATCATGTTGGCGACGAGCCTTGCAGAGATAGGCTCCCTCGGCTGGGCTTTCCTGTCCTGTCGGGAATAGCCGTAATAAGGCACAACCGCAGTGATCTCTTTGGCAGATGCCCTTTTCAGCGCATCAATGATCAGCAGCAGCTCCATGAGATGGCTGTTGACCGGAGGGGATGTTGGCTGGATGACAAAAACAATGCTTCCCCTGACGCTCTTCTGGATATGGGCATAAGTCTCGCCGTCATTGAAATGCTTGATCTCAACCGGCGTCAGCGGGACGTCAAGATAAGTCGAGATTTCCTCTGCCAGTGGCCGGTTGGCCGTTCCCGCTATCAAGCTGATTTTTTCTGTCATAACCCACCCTATGCACGGACAAGCCTCATACAGTTTAAAAACCTTGTGAACAGAAAACAGATTTTGAGTGCAGGCAGCGGCTAGGGATTCAGCTCATCCCTCACCTCATCCCTCATCTCATGAGTAATAACCTATCCATTTGACGCATCCGCTGTAAATGCCAAAAGGCCTAAACCCCAATTTTCTCTTGTTCAAAACCCTCTGGTGCAATTGGCTCTTCCTGAAGCTGGCTCCCTTTGCAGAGCGTAATCTCAAAATCGGAAAAATGTTTCTCCTGGTGCAGGCCTACCCTCTGGGCTGTCGCAAGATGAAGCAATGGCACAAAAGTTGCTATCTTGTCTTCTTTTGAGTTTGAGGGTGTCAGCGAGGAGAACCGGAGCGGAGTTTTGGATTCTCCAAGAAAAAATTGGCTTATCCTCATATAGACCTCCTTGATGATCTCTGAGATATCCCTCTTTCTTTTGGGAAGCTCCATCTCCATCGGCGGTATGCTGCGCAGCACCCTTCTCCGCTTGACTTCCAGCGCCCTTTCCAAAGCCTGCATCAGGTCGTAAATAGAGACTTTCCTCTTTCTCTCCTGAGGCGTTCTCGGTATCAGGTCTTTTGGTATATCCTCCGCCGGCCTTGGCGCCACAGTCTCTTCAAAGGACAGCAGCTCTTCTTCCTCCTGCTGCGACATCAGCCGGTCAAGATACTCAATATCTTCCCCCACAAGCCTGTTAGATTTGATCTTGAGCAGGATTGCCGCAGCAAGGATGACTTTTCCCGAAACCTTGAAATCAAGCTCTTTGAGCTCCTTGACAGTCTCGATGAACTTTTTGGTGAGCAGCGAAACATCAATATCCCATGGATCCATCTGCTCAGTCTTGATAAGCTCGGTGAGAAGAGACTGCCATGTGATCTCATCTTTATCCATCAAAATATCATAGATATGCTCATGGGGCGCTTTTCCCTGCAAAAGAGGCATTTGATGGTCCACATCTGCTGTTTGAACTTCAAAATATAAAAACCTTTTTATAGCATCTTGCAGTTTCCCAACCTTAACGGGCCCATGGTTTAGCGGCTATAACGACTCCTTTACACGGAGTAGGCCACCGGTTCAAACAGAATAAGCAGGGCCTTCAGGGCATTTTGAGCATGCTTGTCATTGGAAGTCCGGTTGGGCCCATCATTGTAAAAAATATAGCCTTGGAACAAATAGGGCCTTAGAATAATTACGGCCCATCATCATTGCGACGGTGATCTAGTGGCTATGATAGTGCCTTGCCAATAAAGGAAAACCCTCAGAAAGCATTCCTGAACAAAGAGGCATTTACCCGGGTTCGAATCCCGGCCGTCGCATTTTTTATTTTTTATCCGAACCAAAAGAGAACATTCTCAAAGTTATCTAGATCGGCCCCTTTATCCTCTCTTCAGCGCTCTTCGGCTTTCCGAAGATGCCTTCCATCAGCTTCTTCTCCGACTTTCGCAGGTGCTCTCTGTAGGTGGAGAGCGAGATTTTTGCCTCTGCCGCAAGCATGGAAAGCTCAGTCTTTCTTGGGTAATTATAATATCCGCCCTGCACCGCAAGATGCAATGCCTGCTTCTGCCCGTCAGTAAGCTCCGGCAGAACCTGCTGGCTGTAGGCTGCATGCAGGGGCTGCTGGACAATCCCAAGAACCTCGACGTTTAGGTAATCCTTCTGCAATGCGATCACTGCATTCTTCAGTGCAGCTTCATCCCAGGAGCATAATTCCCAGGCTTCATAGCCTTGGGCATCAGTAAGGACAGGCTTCACAGTGAACACTTTGCTGAATATTGGCTTTGGAACCCTTTCTTTGGCAGATGTTTCCTGGAGAAAAAATATTGCATCTCCTTCAGCCTCGATGTGCTTGACAGAAGAGTCTGTCCTGACATCCTCGATGAACATTGCAATCCTCTCTGGAAGCCCTTTCAGCGTCTCAAAATAAGGGTAATACACACCGCCTTCGTGCTGGAAAGGCGCAAAAGGCATCCCTGAGGATTCAAGCTTGAACCTCGAGCACCGTATACCCACAGGAGAATTCTCATATCTTATCTTGACTGTTGCAATCCACATAAGAACTCTTAGGATGAGGCATTATAAATACGTTGTGGTAAAAATGTTGTGGTAAATACCTTGTGGTGAGCATACAGAATTAAAAGTTTAGGTCATTAGAAATGCGGCAGATAAGAAACTGAACTGCAGCCATCATTATTTGATTATTATCCTATAGCCCTTCTTACATCAACAACTTCAGCAGAAGAGACCCCTTCGATGCCTGCAAGCTCCTGCTCGAGCTTTTCCGTGCTTCCGACGCTCTCGTCCATCACGAATTGGAGCTTCAGCGCAATCAGCCCGAATGCGATAGGCTCCTGCTCTGCCTTCACCTGCCCTTCACCGGAAAAATCCTTGATTAGGGGCATTGACTCCTCCTGGATCCTCTGTAGGTCAGCGTCAGGAGACTCAGGCATAATCTTCAATGATATGACAACTTTGGCCATCTTAGTTCGGACCGGAGAACTTGCATTGGGGGCAGGTGTATCGTGCAGCGATGTCCCTGCAGTGCCCGCACCTTATAACTTTATACTCGCCGCAGTTAGGGCAGGGAAATTGGGTGCTGCTCTCTTTATTGGTAATCCTGCCTTTGCAGGATATGCAGACAAGCTTTTCCATAGCCATGAGAAGTTCACCGCCTCTTTATAAAAGTGTGGTTTTCAGGTATGAATTAAGCTCCGGCAAGAGCGGCTCTGCCATCCTAAGGTCAAAACTCAACTGCCCTAATGAATTACGCTCGTCGTGGGGGGCCGCCCTCCGTTGCGAAGCAACCGGAACGCTGGATTATCCCTCCGTCCGCAGACCGGAACGCTTTTTCACCCTTACGGGGACACAGAGCCCTTGCCAAATCATTCAAGAGTTTTGAAAACCTTAAGAAACGAAGTTTCTGGGTGCCAATAATGCGTGAGCATTATTAAGCATGGCAGAGCCGCTCCGAGGGGAGCTTAATTCATACGTTTTCAGCAGAGCCTTATCGCTTCGCCAATGTTCTCTTTCTCTTCTCTTTCTTCATGCGCTTCCGCTGCCACTTCCATCGCATCTGCTGTTTCTTCTTCCAGCGCCTTGAGCTTCGTTTCATCTAAAGGGAAGACTTAAGCGGGAGTATAAAAATATTTGTTTTTGTGGGTTCAATTGGCTATTCTTTCCGCTATATGTGCCGTCGGATTATCGATCGCTTTTTGTGTGGGGCAAAACTCTGCAAATGCCTGGCTTGATCCCTTTACTTCAAAAGTTTGGGATTGACAATCACCGCCCCTCATTAATCATTTTTTGAAGTAAACCGCTTTTGACCAAACCTTTTATATACCCTCATAGCTTTTTGGTATTATGCAATACCTCGGCCTGACATTAGACCCATTCCAGGAAGATGCGGTCCATGCGCTGGAAAATAACCGTTCCGTCGTTGTCTCAGCCCCAACAGGCTCAGGGAAGACCCTTATCGCAAATTATCTTATTGATGTCAGCCTGAAAGAGAATAAGAAAGTCATCTATACTGCCCCGATAAAAGCCCTGTCCAACCAGAAATTCAAGGAATTCAAGAAGCTTTACGGCATCGGCAAGGTCGGCCTGATGACCGGAGACACCGTCATTGACTCTCAGGCTCCGGTCCTGATAATGACGACTGAGATTTACCGGAACATGGTCTTGGTCAAAGACAGGCAGATTGATGATGTTGCCGCAGTCATTTTTGACGAGGTCCATTACATCAACGACATTGAGCGGGGCTATGTCTGGGAGGAATCGCTGATCTTCAGCCCTTCCCACGTGAGATTTCTCTGCCTCTCTGCCACCATCCCCAACGCAAAGGAGCTTGCGGAATGGATATCCTCGATAAAAGGCCATCCGGTAGACACCATCATCCACGAAAAACGAGTAGTTCCTTTGGAGCATAAGTTCTTTGACATTGATTTGGGCATAACGTCCATCCAGGAGATTGAAAAGCTCAAGAGGCTCCCCCATGCAAATTTTTCATTTGAGCGGGGGAGAAAAAAGAAATTGAGGATCCCTGCCCCCTCGCATGTTGACCTGATCCGTGAACTTGGCGACAATGTGCCATGCCTGTATTTCATTTTTTCGAGGGAGGGCACCGAGGACAAGGCTTATGAGCTGTTTAAGAAAGCTCCGTTTCCCTACAGCCAGGAGATCGCAAGGATTGTGACCGAGGAGCTTTCTCAGGCTCCTCCTGAGATCAACAGGATAGAATCAGCCAGGGTCCTGAGGGAGATCCTTCCCAGGCAGATCGCATTCCACCATGCCGGCCTCCTGCCGGTCCTGAAGAACATCGTCGAGGATCTTTTTGCGAAAGGCCTCATCAAGGTGCTTTTTGCGACGGAGACGTTTGCTGTCGGCATCAACATGCCGGCAAAGACAGTCTGCTTTGACTCGCTGCGGAAATTTGACGGCATCAACCACCGCTATCTCAACACAAAAGAATATTTCCAGATGGCCGGCCGTGCAGGCCGAAGGGGGATTGACACCCATGGCCTGGTCGTCTCCATGGTCTACCGCCAGATGGCTGACTTTGAAAAGATACGGCAGATCACCGCAAAAGACAGCGACCCTATCTATTCTCAGTTCAGGCTTGGGGTGAATACCCTCCTGAACATGATCAACCTCCATTCCCCTGAAGAGAATGAGATTATCCTGCGCCAGAGCTTTATGGCCTACCAGTTCAAGGTGAGAGGCAGGAAGCTGGACATGCATACCCGCTTCATGAATCTCGCAAAGCGCCTTGAGAAGATGGGGTATCTGGGCAGCGGAAGGCTGACTGAAAAGGGAATGTTCGCAAGCAAGATCTATTCCGAGGAGATCCTGACGACGGAGCTGTTCGGGACAGGCATCATCCAGCAGTTTGACGAACTCCAGATCATGGTCCTCCTTGCCCTGATCGTGTATGAGCCGAGGGTCAAGGACCGTTTCTTTGCTCCGCTGAACTACCCCAAAATTCTGGGGATAAGGCATGCGGTGAGGGACAATCCGGAGCTGAGGAAAGACAGGAAATTTGACTATCTGCCGGCTCTTGCCTCGCTGGTTGAGCCCTGCTTTGACAGGAAAACTTTTTTTGACCTCATCGAGCTTTCAAGCCTTTCCGAGGGAGATCTCATCAGGCTCTTCGGCCAGATGCTCGACCGTATCCAGCAGATTCGGCGTGCTTCAACAAACCACAGCCTGAATGCAGTCCTTGCAAACCTTTCCGATAAGATCAGATTGTTCCTCGACGAAGTGAATGTCCTGTGATGATGCTGCGCAGGCAAAACTAAGAAATCACCTGGGCATTGGTAAAAAGAACTGTTCTCAGAGAATATTTCGAAACAAATCTCGGAGATAGGAAGAAAAATAAAAAACTGCCCCCGACGGGACTTTCAAAGCAAAAGGAATCTGCTTATTGCTGTTTGAACCCGTGTCAAAGCCTCTCCTTGGCCATACTCACTGAGCCACGAAAGGGCTTTATGCTTGGCCGGGCTACACCACAGGGGCATTAAAGCTGATGATTCTTGTTTTGCTTAAAAAGGTTTCTTTGGTTGAAGGATTTTGAGCCAAATATGGATTAAGTGAAATGAGAATCACCTGCAAGAACTCAAAATCTAGAATTGCTCTGTTGGGCTTCAGCCCGACGATTTTTCCCAGGTTTTTCTCGCAAGAAAAAAGGTAGAAGCTTATCTGAGCCCTTTTCATCCCATCGAACAAAGTGAGGTGGGATAGTGTGTGATTTTTCCCAGGTTTTTTGCGTTAGCAAAAAAGCTGGCGACATGCTTCCGGGCTACACCACAGGGGCAATTTCCATGAAGAAGAAAGAATTTGTTTTAAAACCTTTGCAATAATTCAGGACAATCAGCCGGTCCGTAGGATTTTGGAAAAGAAATTTAACAACATCGGCGAGGCGAGGGCGGGGGTTTGTCCCTTACGGGGTGCCCGAGCAGGGCAAATTTTTTCAGAAAAAAATTTGACCGTCGAGCCCTTTGTTGTTGTTAAATTTTTTTAACTGTCCCTCGAAATACCTGCCTTTTCATCTCCAGAACTTAAAAATAAAATATGGGCCCGGCGAGATTTGAACTCGTGACCGCCGGCTGTCTTAGATTCTGCTGCCGACGATGGTCATATAAGACCGGCGCTCTAAACCAGGCTGAGCTACGGGCCCTTGGGGACTAGAACATACCGATGCTATTTAAAACTTTAGGCATCCTTCCCGTCAACTGAAGTTTTGCCCGCCAGAACAAAAATCGCAAAACTTTTTATAGGGATATGCTGTCAAGAGAGTTATGGCCTCAGCTTTCTCCCCCGGCAACATCACCCTCTTTTTTGGCATCGTTAAAAATAAAGACCCGATGAAGATGGGCTCGATCGGCGTGAGTTTTGCCGTCAGCAGGGGCGCAAGGGCAGCTGCAATAAAATCTCAAAAAGCAGTAATCAAGGTGAACGGAAAAAATAAACATTTTCCGACGGTGGAAACTGCGTTAAAGATGGTATCGGGCCGCCCCTTGGAATTATCCATAACCACCGAGCTTCCTTTAGGCTGCGGCTATGGGATGAGCGGCGCATGCGCGCTTGCTTCTGTCCTAGCAGCCAATAAGGAGCTGGGGCTGAACAAAAGCAGAAGAGAGCTTGCGCTCATTGCCCACAGGGCCGAAGTCATGCATAAGACCGGCCTTGGAAGCGTCACTGCAGAATATCTTGGCGGTTTTTTAGTGAGGGAAAATAAAGGAAGCCCCCTAACAGCAAAAAAAATCAGGATTCAGGAAAAATTGCTGCATTATGCTTCCTTTGGGACGATAAGCACGAAGAAAATTCTCTCTGATGCTGGGAAAGCAGTGCGGATTAACAAAGCGTGCGGGGATGCCTTTCGTTCCCTCCATGCGTCAGGAAAACCGATACGCTTTGCATCAGCCTTTTCGGTTGCCAAAGAGTTTGCCCTCGCTGCGGGATTGTTGAGAGAGAAAAAGATCATCGCCCTCATAGCGCAAATTGAATCCCGGGGAGGTTCTGCTTCAATGAACATGCTCGGAAAGAGCATCATCTCAACAATCCCTTTTCCCGGGTCGAAATCAATTGCTGTGAGCCCCAAAGGGGCTGGTGAGGTCCCTGAAAGCCTAAGTGAAAAATTATCCCATAATTGCTCAAGGTAGTCCATTTTCACGATGGCGCCATCTCTAATCCCGTTTGTTCGAGTGTGGGGCAGTAAACCTATGATCCCAACCAAAATAAATTGTGCCGCATAACCCTAAGGCCATAAGCGTTTTGTTCGGAATGTTTTTATACTCCTCTTCTCCGGATATCGATATGAGGGGCAAAGGGGCGAAAAAGAGAGGAAAGTCCGGTAAATTGCCCAATCTTTTCCGGAACAAAAAAATTACTGCCATTTTCGGATTCCTTGCGCTTCTTTTCATCATCTCTCTTGCCGCAAATAAAAAGCAGGGCTTTCAGGCAGGAAGCGGTGTCACGCAGGATGGCATTCCGGCAAAGGACATAGATCAGGATGCAAGGCTCCTCCTGGATGTTGCCGGGGACTTTTCCAATAAAGACGCCGGGACATTTATCATCAAGGTGAAAGTTGACATGGGCAGGATTGTTGAGCAGTTTCAGAAGATCCCAAGGTATCTTGTCTTTTTTGAGTCAAAGGCCGTTCCGTCGCTCATCCTGAGGTATGACCTCTGGAATTCTGTCATCGAGGGAGGAAGCCCCATGCTGAGAACAGAGCCTGTCCGTTTTTTGGATGGATCCTATCATGAGATCACCTACACCTTCAGGGTTGGCAGGTCGCAGGCAATCTATTTTGACGGAAAAAAGATGAAGCAGGACATCTTTCTTCCGGGAGAGAACTTTATCACCGGGACAGCAGTGAGGGACCCAAGAAGCTATGTCCTTGGGAAATTTGCAGTAGATGGAAATGCTGCCTTCAACAGCTCTTTTCTGAAGTGAGATGGAGTTAAGGATAATTTTCTCCGTTCTTTCTGTTTGCCGATATGATGTGCTTGTTCTATTAGGGGAGCAATTTTTATAAACTCAACCCCCTCACCTCAGCCCATGGCTGTCCCAAAATCCCATCCGAGGTATCTTTCTTTGATGATTCGTGAGCGCATAGTAAAGGGGGTAGCTCAGGGAATAACCTCGATGCACGGCCTTCTTGCGCATGGGAGAGGTGAGGCGTTTGATTATCTCGTCGGTGAAAAGACCACCAGGAAAGCGAGGCAGCAGATAAAGAAAGCTGCGAAATTGCTTTTGCACGCAAAACGCCCCATTATCAGCGTCAACGGAAATGCCGCAGCCCTCTGCCCGAAAGAGCTTGTCCAGCTCTCCAAAGCGATTCCTGCCGGGCTTGAGGTAAACATCTTCCATCCTTCGAAGAGCCGTGAAAGGAAAATTGCAGCCTGTCTCAAAAGGCACGGCGCAAAAGAAGTCTTGCTGCCGCACAAAGGCAGGATCAGATTCATCGCCTCAAACAGGAGATTCTGCAATGAAGACGGCATAGCCAAAGCAGGCCTTGTCTTTGTCCCGCTGGAAGACGGCGACAGGTGCCAGGCGCTGATACGGATGAAAAAGAAAGTCATCTCCATAGATTTAAACCCGATGTCCAGGACAGCAAAATCAGCGACAATAAACATCCAGGACAACATCGTGAGGGCGATGCCGCTGCTGGTGGAAGAAGTGAAAAGGCAAAAATGGCTGAATCTTAACAATCCTGATTAATCCTGATTGTTCCAAACTAATTCTAATCTAAATCAATACAAAATTCAATCAATACAGAATTCAATCAATCCTAAGCCAAATCCATACACCCTATAAACTCCGTCTTTATTCATCCAATGATATGCGGCAGCACTTTCCTCAGATCCTTCCCTTCAATCACTACCTTCGCCACCTTCAGCAGCTCATCATTCGTGCAGTTGAAGGCGATGCTCAGTCCGGCAATCTTTGCTATCTCGACATCGTTGAAATGGTCGCCGATATGCACGCATTCCTGCAGAGGTATCTTCTCCCGCTCAGCGATCTTCCGAAGAGCATCAGCTTTTTTTATCATGTCGAACTCAGTGACCTTTGCCCCAATCAGTTTTCCTGAACTATCAAACGTGAGGTGGCTGAAGAAGACATCATCAAAGATTTCTTTATAATTTGGCAGCAAAGACCCAAGGATGACGTCAAGCGAGCCTGAAATGATGGCCAGCTTCATCCCAGCGTTCTTAAGCGCCAGCAGAGTATCCTCAGCGCCTTCCATCAGCGTTAATCCTTTTATTGCTGCGATGAATTCCTCTTTCCTTGCCCCCTTCTCGACCCACATGCCGATGTCATGCTTGGCCCAGTCCAGATAGCTGATCTTTCCGTCGAAGAATTGCTTTTTTGTCCTCTCCCTCTTGTCCATGTCGCAGCCAAAATACTTATGGAAAACATCCCAGGAGAACGTCACATTATCCACTAAAGTTCCATCAACATCAAAACAGACCAGTTTAAACTTCTTCATGCAAAGCAGGAATAAGGAAAGCTTTATAAATTATTGAGCTTTACAGGAACTCATAACAAAGACCCATAGCAAAGGCTCATAACTGGAGGTTGCGGACATGACAATTATCGGCTTTAATTTCAACAAGATAACTGCGGTGAGAAATGATGGCGTTTCAGGCAAAGTTAATATCAAGAACAATGTTCTTATCAAAGATATCAAGGACCAGCCTTTGGATCTTGGCTCTGATTCCCAGAAAGCATTGAAGTTTGTCTTTGAGTTTACCTCCAGCTTTGAGGAAGGCCTGGGAAACATTGCTCTCGTCGGTGATGTGGTCTACCTTGGGGATGTCAAGGAAACAAAAAGCATTTTGGATGAGTGGAAGAAGTCCAAGAAAGTGAAGAAAGAAGTGATGGCCAGCCTTCTCAATACCGTCTTGACCAAATGCAACATTGAAGCTCTGATCTTAAGCCAGAAAGTAAACCTCCCTCCGCCGATTCCTCTTCCCCGAGTAACCGTGGACCAGCCAAAAGATGCTTAAAGGGACTAATTTCTTTTCTGAACGTAAGGAACTCTTTTCTAAAAGGATAGGTTCATCTCCCAACCCACGAATATTCTCTCCCAACTCAACAACCTTCCCTCATAATCCGATAGGCAATTCCACCAGGACGATGGAAACATCTCCCAACCTAACAATCTCCCCTCCCAACTCAACAACCTTCTCCCCCAACCCAACAAGCTTATTTCCCAAACAAATAGGCATCTCCAACGGGGCAACAGCCCCCTTTCCCAAACCAACAATCTCCACTCCCCAACCAAAGAACTTCTCCCCCAAACAACTATGCATCTCCAAAAGGACAACAGGCCCCTCCCCCAAGAGAATAAACTGCTTTATTTCAGTTCTTTTCATCTTAACATTCACTATTCATGCATTTGCCTCGCAGGAAAGCTATTTTTCAAATGATGCGATTGAGGCAGATGTGCTCATCAGGGGAAATATCCTCATCAAGCCGGTCTCCGCAGCATCCCAGCTGCGATATGTCCGTGCCAATCTGTCCTTTCTTCCGTTAGAGAGCTTCCAGCAGATCGTCTATTCCCTCGTTACGCAGCCGCAGGCGCCAATCGTTAAGGATACTGCCATTTTTTCCTGGGAAAGCCCCCCCGGAAAGCAGCTTCCTTTTTCTGTGAGCAGTAAAGTTGGAGTAAAAAACACCCATATCAAAGTTACTGAAAAGATTCCCTTTCCGCTTGCTGCCCTTCCCGAAGAGCTTGAGCCATTTCTCAGCCCTTCAGAGACGATTGATTCAGGCGATGGGGATATTGTGAAACTGGCCAACGAACTGGCCCAGGGCGAAGATGATCTTTACCCATTGGAGTTCAGGCTGGGGATGTGGGTGAAGGAAAATATTGCCTACGACCTGAGCACGATGACTGCTGATATCACCCAGAAAGCATCGTGGGTATTGGAGCATAAAGAAGGAGTCTGTGATGAGCTGACAAACCTTTTTATCGCGCTCAATCGGGCATTGGGGATCCCTGCAAAATTTGTATCGGGAGTTTCTTACACTGATGCATTGGCATCAGGCGAAGGCTTCGGCCCTCACGGCTGGGCGGAAGTATATTTTCCCGGCTACGGCTGGCTGCCTTTTGATGTGACCTTCGGCCAGTTCGGCTTTATCGACGAATTCCATATCAAGCTGAAAGAGGCGGTTGATGCAGAAGTGCCCTCGACAAGGTATGAGTGGCTTGGGAAGGATATGGAGATTGACACCGATCCTCTAGACATCAGGGCAAAAGTGACGGCGAGGGAGGGGAGAGGAAAAGACCCTCTGCAGTATTCTTTATCCCCCAGAAAAAGGTCAGTGGGGTTTGGCTCATACAACATTCTTGAGATAACGGTTGAAAACCCTAACCCTTACTATTTGGCCACAGAATTCCAGCTCTCAAAATCCCTCGAAGTAGAGGCTGAGATAAATTCCTCGTTCGCCGTCCTGATGAAGCCCAACGGGCAAAAGACGCTCCTGTTCCCTGTCAGAGTCTCCCCGAGCCTTGATCCTGATTTTGTCTACACGTTTCCATTCTCGCTGAGGTCAATCAGGAATGCTACTGCAGAAACCTCTTTCCAGGCAAGGAGGGACGGATTGATGGTCAGCCGGCAGGAAAAAGATGATATCCTCAGTGAACTGGATGAGGCAGAAGAAAAAAAGTATTCTGCTTCACTGGAGATGGCCTGTGAGGCTTCTTCATATGAATTCTACGATGATGAGTCTGCAGACATCCGGTGCATGCTTAAGAACACGGGAAATAAGATGATAGCTGGCCTGAAGGCCTGCTTTGAGCAGTCCTGTAAAACGATGGATATCCCTATTGCCCAGCAGCGCCAATTTAACTTCACCTTCTTGCCAGAGCAGCCCGGAAGGCAGAGCCTTGCGGTTAAAGCAAGGAACTCTGAGATAGTCAAGTCCGCAGCTATCGATGTCACGGTCCTTGACAGGCCCTCGGTTTCCATCAGGGATATCGCCGCTCCCGCGAAAATAGCGTATGGTGAAAATGCAGTGTTGAACTTTACCCTCATCAAAAGTTCTTCGAGCATCCCCATTAAAGTGGTTGTATCCATTCCCCTGTTTGGGCAGGAGATTTCCATTGACAAGCTCCTGGGAGACAGGAAGTTAATCGTGCCTATCCCTTACCTCGAGCTGGATCCTGGTGAAAACACTATCAGCATCAACGCGGCCTATGAGGACAGCCGTGGCAAAAAATACAGCGCCAGCGAATCCTTTTCCATAGAATTAGCTGACGTCGCATGGTGGCAGAGGATTGTTCTTTTCTTTGCCTCCATCCCAAGAAAGATAGGGGCGCTTATGTAATTGGTTGATGGCCTGCATCTTGAAAAACAAAACATTCTCACTCCGTTCCCCCATCAGTTTAAAAAACAAAGCTTTAAAAACAGCCTAAAACTCCGTCAGACGCATGGGAAGGAAAACCCGCGGAATGTTTGCTGGGAAGAGCCTGAGAGTGAAGAGGCAGAAGACCAGGTGGAACAATAAATGGTACACCAGAAGGGTGCTCAGGCTCAAAGAGAGATCCGACCCGCTGGAAGGCAGCTCCCAGGCCAAAGGGATTGTGTTGGAGAAAGTGCAGTTTGAGGCCAAGCAGCCAAATTCTGCCATGAGGAAATGCGTCCGTGTCCAGCTTATCAAGAATGGGAGGCAGGTGACTGCTTTTGCGCCGAGAGATGGCGCCACCAAGCTCATTGACGAGCACGATGAAGTTGTTGTCGAATGCATCGGGGGAGCGATGGGAAAATCCAAAGGAGATATCCCGGGAGTCCGATGGCAGGTTATCAAAGTCAACGACCAAAGCCTGAGGGCTTTGCAGAAAGGCATCATTGAAAAAGCCAGAAAGTAGCGTGATTGAAGATGTCAGAAATTCTTGCATTCAACCGGTGGGATACCAGGGGCATTAAAGTCATGGATCCCGGATTGGAGAGATATATCACGTTAGAGCCCCGCATCGTCCCAAAGACAGGCGCAAGGTATGCAGGCAGCAAGTTTCACAAGAGCAGGGTGTTCATCATCGAGAGGCTAATCAACAAGGTCATGGTCCCCGGCCATAAGGGAAAAAAGCATTTCAGGACAAGCTCAAAGATCACCGGCAAGGCGCACACCGCCTATAATGCAGTCGAACAGGCCCTCCTTTTGGTTGAGAAGCAGACAAAAAGAAATCCAGTTGAGGTTGTCGTCAGGGCGATAGAGAACGCAGCCCCCCGTGAGGAGATTGTTGCAGTCGAATACGGCGGCGCAAGGTATCCCAAAGCGACAGAATGCGCTCCCCAGCGGAGGATTGACCTCGCATTGCGCCTCATGACCCAGGGCGCTTACCACCGGACTTTCAATTCTAAAAAAACCTTTGTCTCCTGCCTTGCAGATGAGATTATCGGCGCGTTTAACCTAAGCCTGACCTCCAATGCCATCGCAAAGAAATCCGAGCTGGAAAGGCAGGCGGATGCGAGCAGGTAAAACGTTCCTGAATTCTTATTTCTGGCTGAGGATATTCTCCTTGGTGAATGGGATATTGTGACGGGTGAGTATTTCTTCAAATTCAAATGATGCTGCGATGGGGATTTTGACGACTCCGGGTGCAAGATGCTCCCCTTTGAGCATGTCGATAATACCTGATTTGCCTCTGCCTTTGAGGATGTAGTTGAATTTAACTTTTTCCGTATGATCTTTGTTTTTGAGATTGTGGATAAAGAGCGTTGAAGCCTGGAAATCCAGCTTTGCTGCGATTGGTTTCTTATCGATGAGGCTGATCCCTTCAAGCAGGATTCCTGACCTTGCAAAAAAACTCTCTGAGAAAAGCTCTTCCCAAAGTATCCCTTTCATATCTATCTGGCGCTCTGAAACAATCTCATTCTTCAGCTCCTGAATTTTGGCAAGGCGCTCTTTGAGCGTTGTTTTCCTAAAGATGACAGCTATATCAACATCGTTAGGCTTCAGTTTCCCTTTTACTGCAGAGCCATATTCCACTACATCAAAGATATCTTGGTCATTCTTTATCTTGTTGAGCAAGCTTTTTGACAAGGTAAGCATCTTCCTTAAGCACCTCCGCTGTCTCCTCACTAAGCTTTTTTGTGTAGCTGTCCCGATAGAAAGGAAAATCCCTGTCAAGGATGCTGTAGGCTGCAGGGTACCTTTCTTTGAGGATTGTGAAGCGCTGGGTATGGGATTGCCTTAAAGAAGAGCGTCACTGCCGCATTAAACTTCTTCTTTTCGAGTGCCTGTTCGGCAAACTCAAGGTACTCCTCATAGTTTTCCTGAAGGATAAGCTCTTTTTCGTTCATTTGTCCAATACAACGCAGATTTACTATTTAAGCTTTTTGGTTGTATCATACAGATTGTTGGATAGTACAATAAATACAGATAAGATTGGCTCTTTAGTTGTATTGTATGATTTTAGCAAATGTAGCCATGGGTAATTTGCATCATTTGGTTTTTTGTGGGAACCCTGTTCCTGGGGGGCCGGAGGACATCTTTTTCAGGAGGTCTGGGTTGCTGGCTTTTGGAAGTTTTCTTCCAAGAATCATATCGGGGAAGTAGTTTTTATTCCCCTCTTCAGATTCATTGTAAACGCTTAGTTTCGACTTTGAACTCAATCTTCTTTCCGTCTTTGATGAAGAATGCATCTTCACTCCTCCCATCTATTTTTATCGCGTTCAAAAGAGTATACTTGCTTTCAATAAACTTTCCATCGAGGTAAAAATCAAGCTTTACGCCTAATGTTTCCTTTTCCTCATACCAATGCCGGTGGAAAAAGACAGAAATAGTTTGACCAGGATTATCTGGGGTCTTGATATTTCCCTGCGTATCCCTCGGTGCATCAGGATCATTAAGAAAGCCGCCATAAGTGAATCCATGGGGGCAACCTGGCTTATTGCCATAGTATTGCTTGAACCCAGTAAGGTTAGGGTCATCTTTCGTCTCTTCATAAATCTTCTTGATATCTTTTCCCCAATTGCGGATGCCTTCCTGCTGGCCCGAAGAAGGTTGGGCACCCGATTCCCCACCCTCATTTCCCTGCAAGCCGCCCTCAGGTATGGTGATATTTGTTCCGGGGCCAAGCGGCATAACCTTTCCATCTCTGGTTAAGGAAAGAGCCATATTCGACAGGAGAGTTTCATCATCTTTCACCTTCGACAGCTCTTCCAGCGCAGCTTTCCAATCCAATTCTGGGGCTTTTTTTGCATCCTCTCCTGCTTCTGGCTCGAAATCTTGTTTAATGTCAACGGTGAAAATACCTTCAGCAAGATCCTGCTTTCTTTTTAGGGTTTCCATTATCTTTCTGCATTCCGCCTCATATTCTTTGTTGAGCTCCTTCAGCTCATCGGGCTGCTGCTCAGGCACTATCACCTCTCCTTGCTCTCCTGGCCAATAGATGTCCGGAAGCGATTTTGGAAATTTAAATCCGGGGGGAGGGGAAGCAAGCGGGCTGTAAGGCTTCATTCCGCGGATAAGCCTTATTGATTTAAGGGCAGGATTGTAGATTTTATCCATTTTATCCACCATCCCTTCAACAGCTTTTGTAATGACGATAGGCCCTCCCAATGCCCTTAGGTTACCATCATAGCAGATATTGATGCCTGCACTCGTTATTTCCATTGTTATCAAGCTGTTGTTGATAATCATCCCGGGCTTTTCATGGCCAATGCCATCTTTCTGGATTAGCGCAACATCGACAAAATCCTTTAGCTCGCCTTCTTCCAGGAGATGGAAAGCAAGGCAGAGAAAAAGGTCTGTACCGCTCTGGCATTGAAATCTTCCTGTCGTGAGTGTATCCCCGATATTTCCGGCATTTTTTAAATATTGGAGCTGGCCGCCATCATTTTTCAGGAGGGCATTGAACACCAGCGTTGTCTTTATGAGGGGCATGAGCCGGTCATCCACATCTGCCCCATTCAGGAATCTCTTTTCTATTTCCTGGGGAGTGAGGCCGTTGATATGAGAATATATCCTCTCGGCCGTTTTTGATGCTAGCCGCCATTTAAACATCAAGCCTGCTTTGGTTTCAGCCTTTCTCACTTCAAGGAACTCCTCAACTTCTTTTTGGACATAAGCCTGAGCTAGCTCTTTCCCAGGAACTATCTCCCCTCTCAGCAGCCGTGCCTCAATGGGATCTTTTTGCCCGAGAGAAATATCCTCTCCAGACACATTCAGTTTCCTGGCAATTTCCGCTCCCGGCCCAGTTTGTTTTTCAGCTTCAGAGGCGGGAATCCCTGTATGCTGGGGTGATTGGGGAGGTATTGTTGAAGAGGATGCAGCCTCCTGAATATTGTTGGCTGGCGTGGTGTTCCTTCCTGCAGGAGGGGTTCCTTCATGCATATTATTTCCTGGGCGCTGAGAAGGGGCGGTTTCTCCACCCTCATCTTCCTTATCATCAAGGACGATGACATGACATTCCATCTGGCCCCTTAATTTTCCGATAATGCTCTGGATGTGGTCATCCCCAAAAAATACTAACGACACTTTTCTGGGTGAGTTGCTCATCCCATCCAGAAGTTTCTTTGCTACGATATCATCCCTTCTTCCGACGGTAAGCTCATCAGCTATCTCTTCCATGGGTTCTTGCATTGCATCAAAATGAGCTTCCGCCGCTTTGCTTATATCTTGGGTCTTTTGTCTTGCTTCGGCCAATTCTTTTTGCCAATCCCTTCGTTTCCCTTCAATATGCCTTTTATGGGCATTATCTTCTTCCCTGGCTTCTTTTTCCTGCCTGAGTACTCTAGAAACTCTGCTTTTTGCCTGATTAAACTCTTCAATGTCCGCAAACATCAGGCGCAGTGCCTCGCCAATGACTTTTGTATCAGTGATATTTTCTTCAATGCTCTCCCGTATATTTCTCGCCGATCTCCCTGTTCCGGTTATTTCATTCTTTTCCCTGGCAAGCCTTTTAATTTCTTCAACTATCTTCAGCCCCTCCTGGGCGAATTGCTCGGGCCCGCCTTTGTTGACAGCATCGGAGATTTTGGTAATCTCCTTTTTGATCTTATTGAACCTTTCATATCTTTTTATTTCGTCGGGGATGCTCCTTTCGCCACGGTGATTCTCAAATGCCCCTTTGGCCCTTTCAAGATCTGCCCTTGCCTCTTCAGCCTTTTGCCTGAGCGATTGCAAATTTTCCTGCGCTTTTTTAGCCACTTCATTTTCTTTTTTTGCAGAATTGTTTAATTGGATTGCCCTTTCCCTCTGTTGGGTGAGCTCCTGCTCAAATTCGGCAATCTTTTTCAGCTCTGATTCAAAGAAACTGCCCAGTCGGGGGGAAATCCTTCCTATCCTCCCCAATCCTTCCCCTTCCAAGAACTGTTTGGTCTCCTCCCATGAAGGGGCCGTGGCATGCTCCGGTTTCAAATCTGCAATTTGGGAAATGACCATATTCCTCATCTTTAAAACTTGGCTTTTTTCGTCACTGAAATCCGTCCCGGGTGCAGCATGAAATATCATTGCCTTGAGAAAAACCGATGCATAAGATTGGATAATATGGAACTTCTCTGCCTCATTGATAAGTGCTGCTTCCTGGATTTCCTCCTCTTCAAGGCCGATTAAGGGAAACCCCCCCTGTTGGCGTATCCTTTGTATTTCATTAACCTCCGATGGAACAACCCCCTCAACCTCATTGCCGAGGAATTTCTCCAACACCTCTTTCTCTCCGTTGAGGATTTGGCTCGAAGCCTTTCCTGCCCATCCTTCGCAGCCAAGGAATCCGGGTTTGGCAATCCTTAATGCCTCATTGATTTCAACAAGGTCTTCTTCCGAAGAATCTTCAAGATTTTGGCCAAAGTTATTGAGGGCATCCAAAAACTCTTCCTGATTTGATGCCTGGCCCATCTTTCCCCAAATGGAATCTACAACGGACTCAAAGCTTCCATGATGTGTGTCGCTGAGGAAAATAAAGAGGGGTAGATTTTTATCTCCGGCCTTGAAAAGCTCCACTTTCGAAAAGATTTTTCCATCCTCATTTGTGCTGTCATTGAGCAGCCTTGCGATTGCCTCAGCTTCATATGGCGAAATAAGGGCTGCTATGCCTATAGGGGATTCTGGATGTTCAGAAGGCGCTTCTAATGGCGATGCGGAAGGTGGAGTTGTTTCGCCTGATTCCCTAATCCTGTCGGCTTCATCAATCAACGTTCCTATCTCACTCAGATTTGCAGCATTATTGACCTTGGCAGCATCTTCCTCCAATTGGCCTTGTGTTGCCTCAAGATCGTCGATAAGGCCCGTGGTGTGATCTCCTGCTTCATGGCTCTCCGGAACTCCAGTCATGAGGAGCTTAAGAAGGTAAGCCAGGAGTGTTAAGCCTGATAAGCCGGCAAGAAGCCAAACATTAACTTTGGCAGCTTCCCCGAATCTTCTCTGTTTTAAGAAAGAAAATGGTGCGTAAGCATTTCCCACCAATTGCCGAATAACCTCGGGCGTCCCTCTGTTTGCTAAGGAGCCGATGAGTTTGAAGCGAATCTTAACCCCTATTGCCGGGGCGAGAATCAGTTTTCCAAAAGCACGTGCGCTA
>JACPBV010000020.1:3074-29927 GCA_016180135.1 Candidatus Woesearchaeota archaeon | reverse complement strand
GTAAGTTCGGTTAAGTTCTCTGCCCAAAGGGCAGAAATGTATTGCAGAGCTATTGCCCATAATCTTTTTTGTTGGTGGGATGACTTTTTGAACGGAGCCTTTGGAGTGGAAAAGTATTTAAACTGCCCTCCAGCAAATTAGATTATGAAAAGGCTGTATCTCATCGCAAACTGGAAGATGAACAAGACTGCCGCAGATGCATCTGCATTCTGCAAAGAATTTTCGCATGAATGGGCGCAGGAAAAAGAAAAAACCGTCGTCATCTGCCCGTCCTTTACAGCACTGGCCAAAGTCTGCGAGGAGATTGAAGAGTCAGGCATCAAGATTGGCGCCCAGGACCTCTTTTACGAAGACCAGGGCCCGTTTACAGGGGAGATCTCGGCAGCCATGCTCAGGGAATTCAATGTTTCCTATGTGATTGTGGGGCATTCAGAGAGAAGGCGCATCCTGATGGAGCCGGATGAGCTGGCCAATAAGAAGGCAAAAGCTGCCCTGCGCTCAAAGATAATCCCGGTCATCTGCGTCGGAGAGTCTCTGGAGGAAAGGAACGCAGGAAAGATGAAATCAGTTGTCGAAAGGCAGCTGAAAACTGCTCTCGAGGGAATTTCAGAGGCTGACGCAAGAAACATCCTGGTAGCCTATGAGCCTGTCTGGGCAATCGGGACGGGGAACAACGCAGCGCCTGCGCAAGCCGAAGAGATGCATGCTTTCATCAGGGCAGTGCTTGAAAAGATATTCTCAAAGGATCTAAGCAAAAAGGTTCCGATACTTTACGGCGGGAGCGTGAAGCCTGACAATATCGAGATGATGACAAAGCAGCAAAACATCGATGGGGCGCTTGTCGGCGGGGCGTCTTTAGATCCAAAGAATTTTGCTCAGCTGGTAAAAAATGCCTGAATTCAAAAGAAATCCGGCCACCCCCCGTCAAAGGCCGGATGGAATGGCTGCATTCCAAAGAAATCCAGCACCGCCAGCAGGATTGGTGAAACATCTGCAATCAAAGGTATACAACTGCAGTTCAAAAAATAATCAGGGAGGATGCCATGGGCGCTGAGATGGATGAAGGGCATGATGCAGAAAAAAAGAAATCTTCCTATGCCGCAGTTGTCAAGATTGTCCTTGCTCTCGCAATAATCGCTTTGGCAGCCTACATCTTCCTCAGGCCAGGCGGCATCAGGAATATTGCTGACGCATTTATTGATAATTTGGGGAAATGAATCAGGGAAAAGTAGTTTCTGCCACAGTCAGGGAAAAGTAGTTTCTGGCAGGTTGCATAAAGATTTGTATCGTTGAAAATTTCTCCAGGAGTGAGCAGGAGTTTCAAGGCACTTCGACGTAAATCTTTCTTGGGCGGTCATAGATGGAAGGAAACAGAGTATCACAGCCGGATTGGGGGCTGGCCTGAGGCGGAACAACAGGCTTGTCAGAGCATACCACAACATTAAAGACATAAGTCCCTGCAGGCGCCCGTAACGGCTCAACGCCTAAAAGGAGCTTTTCCTGCTCGTTGTTCTTCACGCTCTTTTCAACTGAGATGCCGGTGTTTTCATCGCCTTTTCCTGAAGCTGTCTGCAGCCAGGTATTGGGCTTTCCGCACTGCATCTGGCTTGATAAATCGCAGATCAGGCTGTTATCTATTTTATATGCCTTGTCAAAAGTAATTTTGATCTTGAACTTATTCTCGAAGTCAGTGCCCAGCACATTCAGCAGCCCGATGCCAAAAGTGCCAAAACCGCCGTTTCCGACTTTCTTCTTGTCAAAGGGTATTGCGATCTTGCTTCCGTCGTCTAAGAGCCTTTCGATCTCTTTCTCGGCCCGCTCGTCATAGACTCTCTTGATGTCTGTCGCTTTCCCAAAAAATTTCTTCAGGATGCCGATGCTGAAGCCAAACACCACGATTGCGATGATCAGCACGACAAGGAAGTTGACTGAGACCTGTATCCCGGCCCTCTTGTTTGAGCGAGTATTAAGCCGCATGTTGAGCTGAGTGTTAGGCTGAGAATTGAGCTGGCTGTTAGGCTTAGTGTTTAGCCTCCTGTTGAGCTGAGTGCTGGACTCCCTGCTGAACCGAATATTGAGCCGCCTCCTGAGCCGAGTGATGAGCCGCCACCCGGCTGTTTTTTTGTTCCTTCCCTTGAGGTTATCCGTTCCTTGGAGGTTATCCGTTCCTTGGAGGTTATGCGTTTCTTTGCTGTTATCCATAGTGTCCCCTTCCGCCCCATTCATAACGCTTCCATGATATTCTGCATCCGGTATTCATGGCCATATTTGGCATAATACCTCGCACGGTATTCGTGAAGGATGCTCTGAAGCTTCCCGACAATCTCTCCCGGGCCGTCAAGGTTCTTCATCTCAACCTTGTCATAAGGCTTGCCGGTGATATGCAGTATAACCTTATCCGGCTTGGGAAACGCCTGCTTTGCAAAAGTGACTGAAGTGATGTTCCCGTAGGGAAGCTCTTCTTCCTCCTTTCCCAGCCCTTTTGCCTTTGTGAATATTAACCTGTCGGTATAGAAGTCATAGCGCTCGTGCTTCAGCATCATGTAATCGAACAGCACGATAAGGCCCCCTGACCCTGCGATGACGCCATACATCCAGAAAACAAGGGATAAGCCCGAAACCGGGATGCCAAACTCTGAGAAGACATCAAGAAAAACCTGCAGCCCGACGATAGAGTTGAGGAACAGCAGCATCCCCGTCAGCCCAATGATGATGATCCCAAGGATAATCCCAAAGCTGACGAATGTCTTCCTGATATCCGGCCTGAGCTCCAAGACGAGACCTTCCATGATTTCTTAACTCCAAGTAGTTGCCTAATCCCTAAGGAAAAGATAATTTCTTCGAATCTTGAAACCCCCAACAATTAGGGTGAGGCGAGGGCGGGGGTAGTCCCTTACGGGGTGCCCGAGCAGGGCAAAATTTTCACGGAGAAAATTTTGACCGTCGAACCCCTCGTTGTTGGGGGTTTCCATTAAGTTTACCAATAAATATCATTAAAGCTAAAGTAAAATATTATAAGAAGTATTATTTAATGATTTCGTATTCCTTGACAATCAGCAGGAGGAAGATGATAAGCACCACAGCGCCAACAATGATCAGCGTCATTCCGGGAAGCGTGACCTGCTCGGTAAAGACCTTGTAAAGCCCAAAGCCCATAATCAGCGTCCCCAGCCAGAGAAACTTATCCAAAACCATCTTCATCAGTTCAAACTCTTCCGACGGGGTGAGGCGTTTTTTCATTGCGGTTTACTCATTGCCTAAAGATTCTGATTATTTTACCGTTAAAGTTATCTCCTTTAAAACACCAGCGGCAATCCTAGGAGTAACGGGAGGGGTTGAACTTGATGGTGGACCATCTTTAGTCATATTAACAACACAAATATAAATCATCTTCTTAGCAGTTTTCGAAATTCCAATGAGAAGATTATAGGATGCGGATGCCCCTACATTGACGGATTTAGCAATAGAGGTAGAAGTAGCAGACCCAAAATTAACAGTATCGGCACAAGAAAGTTCTGGTTTTGCATTCACCCAATTATCAACAGTTGGATTTAAGGTATTGACCTTGAGAACAATATTTTCTCCAGGATAGGTAATGATGTTTTCCCTTGAAAGCGTGATTGGCTCATCCCCAATCGCTTCAGCAGCCTCAGGCTCCGCACCAATCTGCTGCTCAAAAGACGCAGAAACCTTCCCGAACATCCCTCTGACAAATCCCAAGCCAAGGCCGAGCATGACCACAGCCAATATCAAAATCACGATTGCAGTTACAGACAGCTCAATTGCCCCTTTCTTGTTCATACGCATGATACCACCTTTTGGATTTTTTCAATAATACAATAATATTATCGCAATGCTTTTTTTGGCATTAACAATGATTTTATTCGGCATTATCCTTATATTTTATTATCTTTACTGCGGCATGTTTATTGTGATATCCTGATTGTCAAATCTTTTGAGATTGCAGGCTTTCCCTCGACAAACATCTTGCATAAGTAGGTATTTGCAGGGACAGCGGGGATTGTTGCGACCATCGCAAAAGTAACGGCTTTTCCCTGGGCAATGTCTTTTGGATTCACCTTCTGCTCGGTGATGGGAAATTCTGTTCCGCAGTCGATGACCGGCTTTGCATTGTTCAGTATCGCATCAGTCGGATTGAGGATAGACACCTTGATGATTTCCCTCTCTCCTATCCTTGTTATCAACGTCTCTCTGGACAGTGTCAGAGGCTCTCCAGCAAATGGCGCAGAAGGGTTGGGCTCTGCCGAAATCTGCTGCTCAAGCTGGCCGGAAACCTTCCCGAACATCCCCTTGATGAACCCCAGCCCAAGACCGAGCATGACGATAGCAAGAATCAATACAACAATAGCGTTGACAGAAAGGCTTAACGAAGATTTCTTGGTGAATCGCATACCCATACCTCTTTTTTTGATATTTCCCTAAATCTTATGCTTTCCTATCCTCTATGACACTACTTTATAAATATTTCTATTTTGGGAAAAGCCGGCATCGGGGCATTTGAAAAAGATTTCAGCCGGAAAAATCTGCCTGAAGATAAAGATGAAAATGAAGGCTGCTTTCAAAAGCCTGGCGCAAAAAAGAAAGATATTTATCTTTGCTCTCCACAAAGGCACAAGGGCACGTATGTATTAAGCTCCGGCAAGAGCGGCTCTGCCATCCTTACATCAAAAATCTATCCAAAAAGGCAATGGACACAAAAGATTTATATGCGCCACCATATTTTAATCATTTTAGGGGGATACGAATGGGCCTTGAACAGAACTCCATAGCAGCAATCATCGGTTTAGGGATTTTTCTTGCTCTCCCTCTTGCTCTTCCTTTTGCGCTTGCTTCTGAGGCTCCGCCCGGGATTCCCGTCGAATTCTGGGGCTCGATCAACGCTTCTGACGACCTTAATGTGACTGTCTTTTTCGACGGTAAAGATTACGGCCAGGGAAAGACTTCAGGAGGTTTTTTCTCAGTCATCGTGCCGTCGGACAACCCGCTTACGTCATTAAGCGACCCGACCTGCGCTTCCCTTGACCCATGCATCCCCTGCTCCACAAACCCTGATGCGGAAGATTACTGCGCCGAAGGGCCTGTCAACGGCTCTGCTGTTGATATTAGGGTGGCAGGCAACTCAACCAACGCCACGGTTATTTTTGATGAAGAGACAGCGCCCAGTCAGATGGATATCTCCATGGTCATCAGAGTTCTCTTTAATCTTGCGCAGGGCTTTAACCTGATATCCCTTCCGCTCTTGCTCGAAGCGCCGCAGCTTTCCTCTGACCCTTTCCTGCAGAGCCCCCAGGACTGCATCGCCAAAGCTTACCGTTATGACCCAATATTCCAGACTTATGAAGTTGCGCTCCGTGACCCTGCTTTCGGCTGGGGATCGCCTCAGGGATTCACCTCGTTGGATAACGGAAGAGGCTACTGGATAAAATCAAGGTCGCCCTGCAATGCATCAATCCAGGGAAAGCAGGCTTTTCCTAGGAATATCTCTTTAGAAGAAGGCTTTAACCTCATCGGATGGTTCAGCTCCAGAACTGCATTCCTGAACGAAAGCCCTATCCAGACCAACGATTCATCCTGCATTTCCAAACTGTTCAGGTTCAATCCGGTTTTAAGCCGGTATGACACCGCCCAGTTCGACTCCGAGTTTGGATGGGGCTCAAATGACGGCTTTGACAGGCTGGAGCCCGGCAGGGGTTATTGGCTCAAAGTTTCCAAAGACTGCATCTGGAACCATAATCCTTAAGAACCGCCCAGTAACCCCGTTTACTGCCTAAAACTGCCTAAACAATACCTTAAGAATAGAATATAATAATTATTTAAAATCAAGGTTCATCTTCCCATTAATCGATGCTCATCTCCAATAAATCAAGAATCATCTTCCATAAATCCAATAAGCCCCATAAGCTTAATGCCTTTAGCAGCCATAATCTTTTGGGCAGTCATTTTCGGGTGGGTTACGTGAAGAAAAAAATCACCGTGCTGGCACTTTTGGCGTTTACCGGATTATTGCTATCGGTAATCCTTGCCCAGAACGAAACTCCGGTGCAGTATTCTATCGAAGGTTTTGTCTTTGCCCGCCCAGGCCAGGCGATGCCCTCAGGAATAGATGTCCATGCATTCAACATCAACCTGAGCAGGAACATCACCACAAAAACATTGTTTGATAACGGGAAGTATGCATTGATCATCAACGGGAGCGCAAATGATTCTATATCCATGCTTGCCTTCAATGCAAGCCACTTTGGCATCTTGTCATTCTCCCTCCCCAATGCTGCAGGGGACATCACTGAGGTTGATGGCGTCAATATCACCTTCAACCAGTTCCCTGTCGTTAAAGGGATATCATTCAATGATTCCTCGCCAAAGACCGAAGAGGACGTCGCTTTGGCATTTACCTATGAAGACGAAGACGGTAACGAAGGCAGCATAACTCTGTCGTGGTTCGTCAATGGCTCAGCTGTCTCTACCCAAAAATTCTCCAGCATCCCCAACAGGACATTGCTCACCTCAGTCCTCGGTTCCCGAAATTTCAGCAAGACAGACATCATTAATGCAAGCATCACCATCAACGACACATTCTACACTGTTTCAGGGATAAACACTCCCCAGCTCCATGTCAACAATTCACCTCCTGCATTAAGCTCGCTGAACTTAAGCAGCTCTGCCCCTAAAGATGATGAGGGCTTCAATGTGAGTGTGACTTATTCTGATCCCGACAGCGACCCTCCGGGGAAGGTCAGCATCACACTCTACAGGATTGAGGGCAGGCCGGGATTGGAGGGCAATGTTGATGTTTTTGAAAATATCTTTACCGGCGTTGCAAATGGCGCATCAGTCACTGCCAATTTCGGCGCCAATCTTTTCGACAGAAAGCAAACATTGCTCGTCAACATCACAGGCGCAGATGTGGATAACGCCTCAGTCCAGCTCAAAATCAACATCCCTGTGGGAAATACCGCCCCAAAAGCTTTCAACCTTTCGATTTCCCCGGCTGCTCCGCTCACCAACAGCACGCTCCGGTTAAACTATACCTACAATGACACTGACAATGAAACTGAATCCGGCTCAGCCATAAAGTGGTTCAGGAACGGCACAGAGCAGCCCTCCCTCAGCCAATCCCTGACGGTAAGCCCTGCATTGACCGCCAAAGGAGACAGATGGTCATTCAGCATAAAGCCAAAAGACGGCGAGGATTTTGGGGCTGAACGGCAGTCTGGCGAGACTGCCATTGGAAATGCTCCTCCCGACGTAAATGCTCTTGTGATACTACCGGCAAACGCCACTAAACTATCCAGCCTTTCTGCATCGTATAATTTCTCTGATCAGGACAATGACGCTGAAAGCGGCTCAGTAATCAGATGGTTTAAGAACGGCATCGGGCAGCCGGCGCTTGAAAATTTAACTGCAGTCTCCAATGCTCTCTTTTCCAAAGGAGACAAATTTTTCTTCTCGCTCATCCCAGGCGATGGGGCTGCCAGCGGCCCTAACCGGTCCTCGCCGGAGATAACAATAAAGAACGCTCCTCCCAGCGCAGCCAATCTTTCAATAACTCCCGCTAACCCAGACCCAACTCAGGACATTTCCGCTTCTTACACCTATCAGGATCCGGACACCGATGCTGAGCAGGGCTCAAGGCTCCAATGGTTTAAGAACGGCATCGAGCAGCCTTTGCTTGAAGGCTCAGCTGCAGTCGATGATTCATTGACGGCAAAAGGGGAAAGGTGGTCGTTTAAAGTCACTCCAAAAGACGGAGCTGATTTTGGGGCATCAGCGCAGTCCCTCAATGTGACAATAGGAAATACTGCCCCCATTATTTTTGGGCTGTCGTTCAACAGCACTTCTGTAAGGACGAATGATGATGTTGCTTTGAATGGAACCTTCAGGGATGACGACGGTGATCCGGGAACAGTCTTTTTCCAATGGTTTGTGAACAATAACAATGTTGAGAATGACACTGTAAACATCAGCGGAAACGGGGCTGTTACCGCAGTCCTGAAAGGAACGAGGTTCCAGAGGGCAGACAAGGTCAATGCCTCAGTCATCGCATCTGACGGCGTTGCTGCAACTCAGCCCTCAAACAGCGACACGCTTACCATATTGAACACTGCTCCGACAGCAAACTTTGCGGAAATCTTCCCAGGTAATCCCCGGACTGATGATGATCTCACAGCGACTTACAGTTTCAATGACCAGGACGGCGATCCTGAATTCCAGTCAGGAATCCTCTGGTTCAAGGATAGGACTGAGCAGCAGTTGGAGAGAGATAAAAAAACAATCTCAAGATCGCTCACATCAAAAGGCGAAGAATGGTCTTTTTCAGTTAGGCCATCTGATGGATTTGCTTCTGGGCCCTCTATGGATTCAGGAATTGTTACTATCCTTAATACTCCCCCAGTTGTATCCAATCTCCAGATAGCTCCTCAAAACCCAACAACTGACAATGACCTCACTGCAAGTTTCACGTATTCTGATGCGGACAATGATGCCCAAGCTTCTGCAAGGATAGATTGGTTCAAAGACGGCTCTGCCCAGGCGATACTTGAGAACAGGACGGTTGTCAACGCTTCCCTGACAGAAAAAGGGCAGCGATGGTCATTTTCCGTATTGGCAAGCGACGGGACCGATCTCAGTGAATTGAAGCAGTCCGGCAACATCACCATCGGAAATTTGCCGCCATCAGCATCCTCCCCGGTTTTCAACAACACAGCTCCCAAAGCAGGGGACGTCATCTCGGTTAGCGCAAACTATTCTGACCCTGACGGCGACAATGGCATTGTCAACTTTACCTGGTTTGTCAACGGAATAAAAGTTTTCACATTTACCAACAATGTCCAGTCGGGCTTTGGCGCATCATCCCAGCTGGATCCTGAGCTTTTCGGAAAGGGAGACAGGATAAATGTTTCTTTGAAGCCAGGCGATAACACCACCTCAGGCCCGTCAGCCAACAGCGCCGCAATCATTGCTGTGAACACTGCGCCTTCTGCTTCCTCCCCCAGTATTAGCCCTGCTGCGCCAAAGACAGATGATGCGCTGTCAGCAGCATACAATTTCACAGATCCCGACAGTGACTTTGAATCAGGCTCTGAGATACGATGGTTCAGGAACGGCATCGAGCAGCCGGCGCTAGAGAATGTGTCTTCAGTAAATGCTTCCTTCACCTCAAGAGGAGAAGCATGGTCTTTCAGCCTAAGGCCGGGTGATGGAGAGGAACTCGGCATCCTGCAGCAATCTCCCAACGTTACTGTCGGAAACACTCCGCCGGCAGTAAGCATCCCCCTTCTTTTTGCCATTCTTACTCCCCCAGGAACAAGCACACCCATCCTCTTTGATAAACAGCTCAAAGACAGGCAGGATCTTGCATCGCTCACTCTTTACAGGGATGCAGACAATGATACGATTGACCTCACGTTCCGATGGCTTATCTATGACCCGAGAAGCAACCTCACCAGCACCTTAATCCAGCAGTTTGAGGATCTTCCCCAAAATACCACATTCGCAGGAGCCAATCTCTCATCATCCAACTATCACAAAGGACATAATATTTCGCTCGATGCCGTTGGTTTCGACGGGACAGACACATCAGTAAGGAAATCAACCCTCAACATCACCGTTGGGAACACAAACCCGGCAGCATCAGCCCTTACCCTCTCGCCATTAAGCCCGACAACAAATGATGTTCTGGCGTTGAACTACACCTACGATGATATTGACAATGACACCCAGTCCGGCTCCGAGTTCAGATGGTTCAAGGATGGTGTTGAGCAGCTGCTTTTGGGAAACCTGGCGAATGTGGGCCCCGTGTTGACAGCAAAAGGCCAGAACTGGTCTTTCAGCGTCAAGCCAAAAGACGGCGAGGGTTTCGGCGCTGAGCAGTTCTTCCCAGGCGCCATAATCGGAAATATAGCCCCATCAGCTTCAAATGCTGCAATCGCACCTTCCAGCCCAAATACCAACTCCAATGTCAACGCAGTATACAACTTTTCAGACACAGACAGCGATGCTGACCAGTCAGCGATACAATGGTTCAGGAACGGGGTTGAGCAGCTTTCCCTTCAGGACAGGAAGTCCCTTGGCCCTGCCGAGCTCACCAAAGGCGATACATGGTTCTTCACCTTAACACCTTTCGACGGCGATGATGAAGGGGTGAAGTTAAATTCCACCAACGCCACCGTCGTCAATTCTGCTCCATCGGCCTCAGGCGCCAAAGTCTCCCCGTCAAGCCCGAAAACAACAAGTGACCTTACTGCAGTCTATTCTTTTACAGACGCTGACCAGGACGGAGATGATTCAGAGCTAAAGTGGTTTAAGAACAGCGTTGAGCAGGTTTCCCTGAGAAATAAGACCAAAGTGGATGATACTCTTGTAAAAAAAGGAGAGAAATGGCATTTCACCGTTACTCCATTTGATGGCTACGACAATGGCGCAATGGTTCAGGCATCTCCGGTTACGGTTCTCAACACCATCCCTGTAGTTTCCAGCCTTAAAGTAAGCCCTTCAAAGCCGAAAGACACAAGCGACCTAAAGGCAACTTATAAGTTTACCGACGCTGACGGCGACAAGGAAAACTCCAAGACTCAGATAAAGTGGTATAAGAACGGCAAGGAGCAGACAAAGCTCCGGAACAAGAAAGTAGTTGATGATAAGCTTACAAAGAAAAAGGAAAAATGGCATTTCACGGTAAAGCCTCATGACGGCCAGGCTTTTGGATCGCTGAAAACATCTTCTAAAGTTACTATAGCATAATCCCCCGCTACACCTATTAATCTTTTTGGTGGCTTGTTGGAGGAAAGGAGACTAAGAGAACCATAAAATAAGCCACCGCTGACATATGTTTTTAAACCCAGTCGCATTCTTGCCATTACTGGGCAGGGGGAGTTTATGACACCAAAAAAGGCTTTTCAGATTAACTTTTTTGCGCTTCTAGCAGTCATGCTCATTTTTCAGGGATGTGAGCCTCAGCCAGGGGCGGCGGATTCTGCAAAATCAGCGGGAAAATCCCTGATACAAAAAGACAGCGCCAAAAAGCCTGCGCAAAAAGCTTCTGTGAAAAAGAGCCCGGGACAAGTTTCTTCTTCTGCCCAAGCCAAAAAGAAAGTTCCTGCCGGGAAATCCAGCGAAACCCGATTGACGGGGTCTCAGGCATCTGCCTCAAAGAACCCAGGTTCATCATCACTCCCATCATCCCCATCGTCTTCAAAGAGCTCAGGCTCATCCTCATCACCATCCTCCCCCTCAAAGGGCTCAGGCTCATCATCACCCCTATCATCACCTCAATCATCCTCATCTTCTTCAAAGAGCGCAATCAAAACATCTAGCTCATCTTCCTCAAAAAAATCATCGGCGAAAAGCGACGCAAGGCCGTCTCTTGAGATTCCTGACGTTGTGCTGCTGAAAGATTCCGGGCTGAATAACAATGTTGTTGACCTTCACCGGTTCGCTTCTGATGACAGGAAATTAGCAAAAGATCTTTCATTCTCGATTTCCGGGGAGACAAACGAAGAGGTTGTGGACTGTTATATTGATTTCGGAAGATATGTTGACTGTATCCCAAAAAATGGCAGGGCCGGCTTCAGCCAGCTCACCATCCAGGTATCCGACGGCAGGCTTGCAGCAGCTGATTCATTCATTGTCAGCGTGGCCGAAACGCCGGAACAGCTGGCATTCTCTCCCCCAGGCGGCCTTATCTCAAATCCTCCTGCGCTTGCTCCGGTAAATCATGCCCCGTCAATCGCTCCTATCCAGGACCAGTCCGCATTTATTGGAAGCCCCTTTCGGCTTCAGGTGATTGCCTCAGATCCTGACAACGATCCCCTTGTGATTTCAGATTCCACATCGCTCTTTGCAATAGCCCAAAGCGGGCTGATATCCTTCACTCCGGCTTCAGGCCAGAGAGGAACTTACACTGTCAGCATCACAGCTAGCGACGGCAAGGCCTCGGCATCAAGAGTATTCACACTTTCAATCCTTCCAGCAGGCCAAAGCAGCGATGGAGATGGGCAGGAAGCCGATCCCTCAGAAAGCCAATCCCCCAACCCTAACCTTCCTGAAACACCTTCCAATGGCCAGGCTCCGGGCTCAGGAAGCCCTCAGAACCCATCCCCTCTGCCCCAGAATAATCTTCCAAATTTTCCGTCCATCAGCGCAAAGACAGCAACTGCAGGACAGCCATTCACGCTGCAGCTCTCAGCCTCAGACCCCGATGGGGATACGCTTGCATTCACCGACAATACTGCCCTTTTTGCGATTAACACTGCCACGGGCCTGATCAGCTTTACCCCCTCCTCTTCCCAGGCAGGGACCCATCTTATCGCAGTCTCAGTCTTCGACGGAAAAGCATCGGCCACCAGAAGCTTTACGCTGACTATCATGCCGCAGGCGGCCCAGGGCAACAGCCCTCCGGTGATAAAAAACCTCCCCCTGCAGCTTGCCAGTGTTGATAATGTGTTCTCAGCCTCTATCGAAGCGTCAGACAGCGACGGCGATGATTTGGCCTTTTCAGACGACACTCCATTATTTGACATTGACACCTCGACGGGAGAGATAGATTTCCTGCCTGAAGAACAGGACATCGGCAGGTATGCCGTCACCATCACAGTCTCCGACGGAAAGTCAAGCTCCTCAATGCGCTTTGGGCTGCTGATAAGCGAAGCCGAAGAGCCCCCGGGAGCTCCGTCATAGACAGGCATTAAACAAAACCTGATGGCGAACAAGGCTGTGGGTTCATAGAATTTGAGAATCAAAACCAGTTACCATCAAACAGAACCTCACAGAATATCAGAACATCACAGCGGAACAGGATATTCATGAGGTGACAGAATTTATCGTCTTTTTCTGTTCATCCACATTAAACCTTTTTCCGAGAAACTGCTCGCAGACATAGATATTAGTCAGGGTATGATTGGTAATTTCTGATGTCCTAAGAGAACCTCCGAACAATGCAAGATAGGGGATAAGCATGTCAGCAAGGTGCCTGTCGCACACAACTTTTTGCTCGTTTTCATGGAGCAGTTTTTTTGCAGCATCCCGTCCGATTTCCTCTGCGCGTTTTCCCCTCTCGCCTAAAGCATCGCTGCCCAGCGCCATCGGGTGAGCGGTGTCAATTTCATCTTTCCTCGAAGAAAAGATTGCCCAGATAGTTATCCCTGAGCCGGTTGACAGGGCATTGGCATATTCCGAGCGTATCTGGACAGGGACCATGAGCGAACCTAGCGATGCCCGGGCAGCGCTGGCTTGCCTTTCGGCTACTTTCGCCTGCTCAAGGTCTTTGGAAGCATGAGAGATGCCCTTTATCATGAGAAGATTCTGCTGGTCACTCAGCTCAATGGACTTTTCCTGCGCAAGAAGGTGCTGGAGGAATTCATGAAATTCAGGAAATCCGTCAATCTTAAACTTTGGTGTGATTTTCACCTCAACCTTCCCCCCTCCCCGTGGAAAGTATCCCCGCTGCAGGACATTCACCTCAATATTTTCGCAAAAATTCCTGATATGGGGAAGAAGGACATTGCAGAAATAATCTATCGAAGGGCTCCACTGGACATCAGTTCCCCCAGTAAGTTTCAGGCGGACTTTGGCGTTTGCGAAAAGGGAAGGAAGCAGGACAGATTGGAGCAAAAGAGTTATTGAGCCGGCCGTCCCGATGTCAATGGATATCGTCCTTCCCTGAAGCCTGCCTGGGAAAAACTTTAAGGATTCGCTGCCCAGCGCTGCCCCTTCGCTTGTTGCTCCTGACAATTCCCCAAGAGCCCTGATCCCGTAGAGATGCTGCGCTTTCAGCCCTGGGACTTTTCTCCCTTTCCTGATGCCCTTTACCTCAAACGGCTGCTGGGTTATTGTTGAAAGCGCCAATGCTATCCTCACTATCGATCCGCCGCCTTCTCCAAAATTACCGTCGATAAGTATCATATAGGTTTTCCTCTCAAGAAGAGCCATCCAACCAGGAAAACAAGCCCGATCGCAAGAGCCATAAAGAGCGTGAATACAAAAAACTTTTTGTCATTTCCAAACCCAAAAGGAAATGGGCCGATGAAGCCGATGAAAGAGAATTTCACATTGCTGGAATGGCTTTTTTCTCCATTGCCATCACTCCTTTCCATGCCACGAAACAATTGATAAATGCTTCCAATCAGGACGATAAGGAATCCTATGGCCATAACCAACAGTCCTATCGACAAAACATCAAGATGCTTAACCATCATTACCTTAAATCCTAAGTCTGCATCGGCATCGCCTGGAACTCATCATCTCTTGTCGCCCTGAAGGTGCACTCCTTCTTCCCTTCCCAATACACCCAGCAGCTTTTGCCGAACTTCTTGAATCTGATGCAGTCTTTGCAAATCTCGTTGCATTCGTCCATGAATCATAGGATAAGAAGGGGGTTTTAAATATGTTACTGATTTGCGTATGAATTAAGCTCCGGCAAGAGCGGCTCTGCCATCCTAAGGTCAAAACTCAACCACCCTACCGAATCACGCTCGTCGTGGGGGGATGCCCCCTCGGGGACACAGAGCCCCTGCCAAATCAGTCGAGAGTTTTGAAGATGGCAGACCGCTCCGAGGGGAGCTTAATTCATACTGATTTGCCAGCAGGTTTTGTATTTATCTTCCAAGATAACGAGAACTGCACATTGGCACCCAAGAGCATTTAAGAACATTTATTAACCTCACCGCAGAATATTCGTGTATGGGCATTATCGGAAAGTCTTTTGCGTTTGTGATAATACCTCTTGGGTTGCTGCTCATGGCGGAGAATTTTGGATTTTTCTCGCTCAACCTCTCAATCCCCCTGCCTTTGCCATTCCCTTTCGCATTGACTCCCGTCATTCTTGCTGCAGGGCTCCTCCTCATCCTTGAGATTATCTCAATTGTTATGGTAGTCATCCATTTTGGCAGGCCAAGCGTGATGAATATCGTAACTGCTGTCTTTTCAGTTGCCATCGCAGCTGCGGCAGTTCTTGCTGTAAAATTTGATTATCTCCCCAAAGAAGCGTCAATTGCGCTGGGCGTTGTGCTGGTTTTTGTTGGGGTTAAGGCGATGCATTAGCTGGAAGAAATAAGATTCCCGATCGCCCCAAGAGGCGGGCCATTTATGAACAAATAAAGGGATTTTCAAAAATAAAGATAATGAAGGGAAAAAGAAAAATATCTTTGGAGGGCTTTTCCTCTCTTTCCCTGGAAGCCCTACATCATCATCTCTTCGTCCGTTCCGGAAGCTCCTGGCTTTGCATCCTTCTTCTCTGGAATCTCTGCCACCATCGCTTCTGTCGTTATCAGCATGCCTGCGATGCTTGCTGCATTCATCAAGGCGCTCTTGACGACTTTTGTCGGGTCGATGACGCCTGCCTTTACCATATCTTCAATGACGCCCGTCTTTGCATTGTAGCCCGTGGTTCCTTTCTCTTTCTTGAGCTGCTCGACGATGACGCTGCCTTCCCTGCCGGCATTCTGGGCAATGAGCTTTGCAGGCTCTTCCAGTGCCTTCATCACGATTTCAGCGCCGATCCTTTGGTCGCCGTCAAACTTCTGGCCTTGCAAAACAGGAATTGATCTTAGCAAAGTCACTCCGCCGCCGGCAACGATGCCTTCTTCTACTGCAGCTTTCGTAGCATGCAATGCATCATCAATGCGGTGTTTTTTCTCTTTCATCTCAGTTTCTGTGGCAGCTCCGACATTGATGACAGCGACGCCGCCGGAGAGCTTCGCAAGCCTTTTCTGAAGGTCTTCTTTTTCAGAATCTGAGTCCGATACCTTGATCTGGCCTTCAATCTGGGCTATCCTTGCTTTCAGTTTCTTGGCATCGCCTTTTCCCTCGATGATGACAGTCTTTTCCTTGTTGACCTTGATGCGCTTTGCAGTCCCCAAATCCTCGATGGTGACGCCCTCAAGCTTCATCCCTTTGTCTTCAGAGATGACTTTTCCGCCGGTGAGGATGGCGATGTCTTCCAGCATCGCTTTCTGCTCATCGCCATATCCCGGATTCTTTACAGCAACAACTTTCAGAGCTCCCCTGATAAGGTTGAGGATGATTGTGGCAAGAGCTTCTCCTTCGAGATCCTCGCAGATGATCAGCAGAGGCTTCCCTTCCTGGGCGACCTGCTCAAGGACTTTCACCATGTCTTTTGCCGAGCCTATCTTCTTGTCAAAAATAAGGATGTAGGGCTCCTCGAGAACTGCCTCAAGCTTTTCAGCATCAGTGATCATATAAGGGCTCACATAGCCCTGGTCAAATTCCATGCCTTCAACAACGGTCAGCGTCGTTTCAAAGGACTTTGCCTCTTCGACGGTGATGACTCCTGCCGTCCCGACTTTCTTCATGGCATCAGCTATCAGGCTGCCGATATATTCGTCATTGTTTGCAGAGATGGTGGCGACCTGCGCTATCTTGTCCTTGACATCGATGCTGTTCTGTTTGATGAACTCAATAACTTTCTGTGTAGCTGCGGAGATGCCCTTTGCGACTTCAACAGCATTTGCGCCGGCAGAAACAACCTTAAAGCCTTCTCTTACCAGCGCCTGGGTAAGAACAGTTGCAGTCGTGGTTCCGTCTCCTGCATTATCCTGGGTCTTTTCAGCAACTTCTTTCACAAGCTGGGCTCCCATGTTCTCAAATTTGTCGGTCAGTTCGATCTCTTTTGCGATAGTAACACCGTCATTGCAGATGACGGGGCTCCCATACGATTTTTCCAGGACAACATTGCTGCCCTGGGGTCCGAGGGTAACTTTAACCGTATTTGCCAGCTTGTCAATCCCCCTCATCAGTGACTGCCTTGCCTTTTCGCTGAAAATAATCTGTTTTGATGCCATTGCATTACCCCCCCCGATTAATTTTTTGATTAGCCTTTGCCTGCCCGGTTGGCTATAAATATTCCGCAGGCCCATCACTCGATCTTAGCCAAAATGTCCTTGAAATCAACAAAGAGATGCTTCTCGCCGTCAATCTTTATCTCGTCAGAGCTATAGCCGCCATAGATGACCCTGTCGCCTTTCTTCAGAGGAATGTCTTTGCCGTCCTTGTGCTTCCCGGCTGCAACAACAAGGCCTTCTTTCTTCTCTTCTTTGGCTGACTCAGGGAGATAGATGCCCCCTTTTGTCTTCTCTTCCTGCTTCATCGGCCTGAGCAGGACTCTTTCGCCTATCGGTGTTATGTTCATGGATTTCCCCCCATACTATTTTTTTAAAACGGATATCTCCGATTATTTCCAATATAGAGAATTTCAGTCCCTTTTTAAATCTTTATAATCCTTTTGGGCATTAAGGGGGAACAAGAAAATATTTAAGTTTTTCGCCAATTGAGGTGTTGGGGCGAATATTTTTTATATCCCTGCCTGCAATAACTGATTATGGAGAGATATAAAGAAACCAAGCTCAGTTATGATCAACATGCAGAATGGCATGTCCAAAAGAGCAACAGGTATAGCTGGAATAAACAGATTGACAGGTTCGTCAGGGAATTGCATGGCAGGAGGATACTGGATGTTGGCTGCGGCGGAGGAAGGGACATTGCTGAATTCCTGCGGAGGGGGCTGAAGGCTGACGGGCTTGATTACTCCGCCGAAACAATAAGGTTATGCCAGCAAAAATTTCCGGATGCAGCCTTTTTTGTGGGGGATATGAGAGACATTGGGAATATTAAAGAGCTTACCAATTTGAGTAATAAAAGCCTTCCAATGGGCAGATATGATGGAGTTTGGGCCTGCGCCTCCATCCTCCATATCAAAAAGAGCGAAGTCCCCGATGTCCTGTCCGGCATCAAAAGCGTTTTGAAGGAACATGGCAAGCTTTTTGTTTCTGTCAAGAAAGGAAAGGGAGAAAGGATAGTTTATGACAGCAAGGGAAAAAGGTTCTTTAGTTTTTATTTACCTAATGAGATAAAAAAATTGTTTGAGCAATCTGGCTTTAAGGTGAATTATTCAGAAAATATTTCTGATGCTGAGCTGACCGGGAAAGCTTCAAAGCCGGCGAAACCTGATTGGATATGCTTGTATGCCAAAAAATCCTGAAACTCTCCACCACCTCAAGATTTGGCTCAGTTTAAAAATCGATAATGGGAAGGTAAAAGGCTGAACATCGAAATCTTTATAAGAAAGCCGGATTTGCTTGAGCCATAAGGGTTTAAAACGGGGGCATTTGAAATATCAAAGAGCCTTTGGATTTTATTCAGGATTTTTTTCCAGATTTAAGCAGTATTTATGGATTTAAACAATTTTTTATCAACTATGGAGGTTTAATATGAGCCAAACACTTCAGGAGATTGCAAAGGCGATGGTCGCCAGGGGAAAAGGCATCCTTGCGATGGATGAGAGCAGCGGCACCATCGAAAAGAGGTTTAAGGAAATCAATGTTGAGAACAATGAAAAGAACAGGTGGGCTTACCGCAGGCTTCTGATAACTGCTGAAGGTTTGGGAAACTTCATCTCCGGCGCAATACTCTTTGATGAGACCATCAGGCAGAAAGATGCCGACGGAACTCCGTTTCCGGAAATCCTGAAGAGGCAGGGAATCATCCCCGGGATCAAAGTTGACAAGGGCGCAAAAGAATTGGCGTTGTTTCCCGGCGAGACAGTCACTGAGGGGCTCGACGGCCTCCGGGAGAGGCTGCTGGAATACAGGCAGCTCGGGGCGCAGTTTGCCAAATGGAGAGCGGTGATAACCATCGGCAATGGCATCCCGACAGAATCATGCATCGCCGCAAATGCCCATGCCCTCGCACGATACGCCGCATTATGCCAGGAAGCAGGCATCGTCCCTATCGTTGAGCCTGAAGTGCTGATGGATGCAGACAACACGATTGAAGTCTGCTATAATGTTACCAACAGGACTTTAAAAAAAGTTTTCGAGCAGCTCCGTGAATTTAACGTCCGGCTTGACGGCATTGTCTTAAAGCCGAATATGGTTGTTTCTGGAAAACTTTGCCCCGTCCAGGCTGATGCAAAATTAGTGGCGAAGCTGACAGTCAAAGCCCTGAAAAAGAATGTCCCTGCAGAAGTCCCCGGGATCGCTTTCCTTTCCGGCGGGCAGAGCGATGAGGCTGCGACTGAAAACCTAAACAGGATAAACAAGAAGTTTAAGGAGCTTCCATGGGCGCTTACATTCTCTTACGGCAGGGCTCTGCAAAGAGCTGCATTGAAGGCGTGGAGCGGGAATGATGCAAATGTTCCGGAAGCGCAAAAGGCATTGCTCGGGAAAGCCAAGGGATATAGTGAAGCGTGCTTGGGAACCTACAAATCCACGGCTTAAGTTTACCCTCGACACGAGGTTGGTGCGAAACTCTCCCTTCGGTCGGGTTGCCATCGGGCAAATCCCTAATGTCAAAACCAAATGTCGACATTCCCCGGTTGGGGCAACCCCCTTGTCGACTTAAATCATCTACTAATGGGATTTGCAAAATTGATGGCAACAGAAAATGTCCTACATTTTCCTAGTTGCGCTCAACTTCGTTTCGGCAACAACCCTCATTTCGCACCAACCTCCCTCGACACAATGGTTTTATAAAGGACATTTGATTTACCTGTTGTATGCCTAACGTTGCCCTTTTCACCCTCACCAGCGTCTTTGCTGTCAGCCTGATCTCCTTTATCGGCATCCTGACACTGACGATGAAAGAAAAAGGGCTTAAGAAATTTCTTCTCTTCATGGTCAGCTTTTCGGCAGGAACGCTGTTTGGCGACGCATTCATCCATCTTCTGCCGGAAGCGGCAGAGTCATCAGGGTTTACCCTTTCCCTCTCCCTTGCCTTGCTTGCTGGGATTGTTGTTTCGTTCGCCATCGAAAAAGTCATCCATTGGAGGCATTGCCATCTGCCGATAACAAAAACTCATATCCACCCTTTTTCGTATATGAGCCTGGCAGGAGACGCAGTCCATAATTTTCTGGACGGCATCATCATCGCTGCCGGCTACCTTGCAGGTCTTCAGACTGGCATCGCCACGACGGTTGCAGTCATCCTTCATGAGATTCCGCAGGAGATTGGAGACATCGGGGTATTATTGCACGGCGGATTTACCCGGGGAAAAGCCCTGCTGATGAATTTTATCACTGCATTAACAGCTTTTTTGGGGGCAGGTGTTGCATTGGCGCTGACAAAGACAGTTGAAGCCATCCAGCCTTTGATCATCGCTTTTGCCGCCGGAGGCTTTATCTATATCGCAGGCTCCGATCTTATTCCAGAACTCCATAAAGAGCTGGCTGCCGGAAAATCCTTCGGCCAGATACTCTTCTTTTTGCTGGGCGTTGGGATAATGGTGGGGCTTTTGTTTTTGGAATTATAATTTGACCACTTTTGAGTGATGATCATAGAAAGATTTATAAACATCTGCCCATTCTTGATTACATTAAGGTTATGGCTGATCAACTAAAAAGTATTCATAAACCCGCCTTCACAGGCGGAGGCACCTTCTCCTATTTAACAGAGGATCAACCCGTATCTCTTGGCGAGGGCGTTCTACCAGAAGAAATTAGAAATATGGTTAATGGATTTTATAAGGTAGAGCCAAAACTGGCTGAAATTGGTAGAGTAGAACTAACCCCCCGTGAAGAATCCTTTTCCGGCACTAGCCTTAGTTTTAGGTCAGTTCAAGACGGAATTGAAACCATTTTTCTTGTTCCATTTATTGGTAAATTGGATAATTTTAATCGAAAATATTCCTACAGCGAAGATCATGGAAACGTAAGGTATGAAATCACCTTTGAAGGTGGTTTAGAATCTATTGGTAGCGTTCTTGTTAAAAATTCAAAATCAGTTGGTGGGAATGAGGTTCAGCACAATTTCTACCAGTTTGATTCGAATGGGGGGGTTACAGAATCAATCCGAGTCGAACATGATTTAACAAATTTAGAAAACACATTAGAAAGGGAGTTCATGGAAGTTTCGAAGAGAGCCTTATTCCAATTGGCCAAGTATAAGGGAAATGAAGCTGTTGCAATGGCTTGTACTGACCATTATCAACCGCCACCATTTTTTAGCAGAGAAAATGCTTCTAATAACGCTTTAACCTTAATTATTTTGGCGGCAGCAGCCTATGCAGGATTCCGTTCTTGGAAAATTCTAAAAAGAGAGAATAAGGCAAATTTACATAATTAAAGCTCTTGACAGAGAGAATCCTTTTGCTTTAGCCCATAGGGCATTGGCGGCTTTTCAGCGATATGTTTTTGTACTTAGAGATGCTACTAACACCCTCATGCCGGAAACAACCTTTGAGAAGCAGGTTCTCGTCAAACTGGAACATATGGAAAAAGCCATCAATCATATCACTGCATTAATCGAAGATCCAAAGCTGAGCCTTGACGATAAGGCTGCCCTTCGCATCGCTTTGCAGGAAGAAGGAGAAGGCAAGCTCTTCAGCAAAAAAGAAGTTTTTGAGGGCATATCGCTTAATGAAGTGATGCATTAGTATAAAGAAGCAAGAGGCCCAGGTGACCTATCTATTTTTAAGCTGATAAACATTCTTGAGATGTATAATGTTTAGTGAACTTGAGTTAGCAGTTATTGAAGATCATAATGTTAAAGGGTTCTACGCTGGATTAATGGGATTAAGAGGCATCTTGGCTTCGGTGAGAAATGCAGTTGATAAAAGTGAAGGGATCTCACCAGAACATCTTATAACTTTCTATGAAAAATTGATGAGGTTTAGTACAGAATTTGATAGAGTATACCTGCAAAGGATTAAATCAGCGCCGGTAAATCCTCTTGAACCTGAACGGCAAGCTTGGTTGTTGTTATCCCCCATAATAGGAGAATATCTGGGCCGATACAAGCGATTTCTTGATGGGGGCAAACAAGCTGAGGTGTATGAAGAAGAAAGTATACAATACTTAACTGAAGGTATGGATTTAGTCCGAAAATGGATGATTATTGGCGATTTGTATAAAGTTAAACTGGACATTGTTGCCAGTGATAAATTACCGGGATTCCTTGAAGCAAGAGGTATCCCTATTGAGGATGCATTGCCTGACTATAACCATACCCATGAAGTTTGGCTAGATGAGAGGTATCAAGAAATTTCCAGCAGACAGGAAGATTTACAGAGATTAATTCAAGAATTATCAAAACCATCAAAGCCCCCTTTAAATCCTAGGGCCTAAAAATGTTTTAGGTGATTACTGTTAAAGGATTGACAAAAAGATGTTCCCTAGAAATTAACATAAATAGAGAATTACACCATAAAGTTTATAAATACTGAACATCCTAAATCTTGTATGGAGCTCCAAAAGATATTCACCAAAGCCAACCTGAAGATCCTTCATCTCCTGAAGACGCAATCATTGCATATCAGGGATATCGCAGAGAAGCTGTCTTTGTCTCCTGCCAAAGTCCATGCTTCCATTCAGCTGTTCAAGGCGCACGGAGTTGTGGAAGAGCGGGAGGAAAAAAACAGGAAGTTTATCTCGCTCAACAGGAGCAGCAAGCTGATGGACAGCATAGAGCACCTGCTGCATTTTGAAGAGCAGGAAGAGCCCATCGAGGACATGCCTCTCTTCTTCAGCATCTCCCCTTTAGATTTCAGGTATTACGGAAGGAACAAAGAGGTCAAGGATGCGCTCCTGCCTTATCTTTCTGAGGAAGCATTTGTCAAATACCTTGCCAAAGTTGAATCTGCGCTAGCGCAAACGCTTGCGGAGAAAGGCATCTGCTCAGCCTCGACTGCAGATGAGATTTCCAGGGCATGCAGCCAGGTCACCGCCCAGGAGGTTTATCTCGAGGAAGACAGGATAAAGCATAACATCAGGGCGCTGGCAAATTCTATCAGGAAAAGAGTATCAGACAAAGCAAAGCCTTACGTTCACTTTACCACAACGTCGCATGACATCATCTGCACTGCCGACGCAGCCCGCTTTAAGGACTGCGCCAATAATGCCCTGATCCCGGCGCTTATAAAATTCGAGAAAGCTCTTATCGATATCTCCCTGCGTGAGAAAGATACCCTCCAGATCGGAAGGACGCACGGCCAGCATGCCGAGCCGATCACCTTCGGTTTTGCTATTGCCCAATATGCAGCAAGGCTCGGAGAGAGAATCCTGTTTTTAAAAAAAACTGCGAATAACCTGCGGGGAAAGATTGCAGGCGCTGTGGGGGCATATAATGCATCCTCCCTTTTTTTTAACGAGCCGGAAAAATTTGAGCTTGCCGTCCTTGAAAAGCTCCATCTAAAGCCATCGCCTATCTCTACTCAGGTTGTTCAGGCAGAGTTTATGGCTGATTTTGTCCATGCGGCAGTTTCCTGCTTTGGAGTTTTGGCAAACCTTGCTGACGACATGAGGCATCTTCAGCGCTCGGAAATATCTGAAGTTGGCGAATTCTTTGAAGCGAAGCAGGTGGGAAGCTCAACAATGCCCCACAAGAGAAATCCCATCAACTTTGAGAATGTAAAATCAATGTGGAAGGCCTTTATGCCAAGGATGCTCACCCAATACATGGACCAGATCTGCGAGCACCAGAGAGACCTGACGAACAGTGCATCCCAAAGATTTATCCCTGAGATCATTGCAGGCTTGTATATCTCCGCAGTCCGCCTTGAAAAGACGATGACAAGGCTCGTCGTTGACAAAGAAAACCTAAAGGCGAATTTCGCTTTGCACCAGGACCTGATCGCCGCAGAGCCGGCATACATCCTCCTGGCTGCGCATGGCCATCCTGATGCGCATGAAAAAGTGAGAGAGCTTACCATAGAAAGCCAGAAGAAAGATGTGCCGTTCCAGAAACTGCTGTTCGAAGACAAAGAGCTCAGGCCCTATCTCGTAAAATTTGAGAAAAAACAGCTTGAAATATTAAAGAACCCGGAACATTACACCGGGATTGCAGCAAAGAAAACTGAGAGAGTCTGCATGTTCTGGAAGAAGGAGCTTGGGCTGTAAAGAGATATCTACCCATCTGAGGGGCTTCTTTGGCAGTTGGCGGAGCAGCCTTGGCAGGAGCTGGCGGAGTTGGGCTTTACGCCAGCCGTTCCAAGCCAACAGACCCGAAACCTGAGAAACAAACAAGAAAAGTTACCAAACACGTTCCTGAAAAAAAAGAAGTTGGTGATGATCACTTCAGCCAACCCCCAAATCTTTTGAGCCCAATAGATGTTAAAGAATCAAATATTCATGTTTCATTTGAAGGAAATCAAAAAGAAGAAACGTTAATCCGGGACTCTGGCCTAAATCCATAAATGGCATTTATTTTCCCATCTCCCTGCTTCTTCTCACCGCAGCAGCAACCGTATCCCTGATAAGGCGGGCAGTGTATGGATGCTCGAGGACTTTTCTTCCCGCTACCGTCGTTCCGTTGGGGCTGCTGACCATTGATATTAACTCTTCCGGCTCCATGCCCGTCCGTTGCAGAAGAATCGCAGTCCCTTTTGCAGTCTGGAGGACAAGCTCCCTGGCAGCCTTTTTCGGCAGGCCGTATTTTATTCCTGCATGCATGAACAGCTCGAAAAGATAGGCAAAGAACGCAGGCCCTGAGCCGCTTACTGCTGTCACGGCATCAAGGCAGTGTTCAGGCAGGAGAATTGCCCTGCCTGCAGAGTTAAGTATCATGGATACTGATGCAATGTCTTTCTTTGAAACATTTTTACCGGCAGAAAACCCAGCTGCCATCTCACCGGCGATGCAGGGAGTATTCGGCATGACTCTGATTATTTTTGCCTGAGGAAGCTTTTTGCTTATCCTCCCGATCCTGATGCCGGCAGCGATGGAGACGATGAGCTTGTTCTTTGATGCCTCGAATTGGCCCGAGATGTTTAAATCATCAAGAACAGCATCAATGTCCTGAGGCTTCATGCATAAGAATATAATCTCGCTTTTTCTCGCAACGTCGCTGTTGCCTGATGCAGGAATGATGCCGGCTTTTCTCCTGAGCAGGTTAAGCTTCCCTTGTTTTCTGTCAGAAACAGTGATAGAGCATGACAACCCTGAGTTTCGTATGGCAGTTATCAAAGCAGACGCCATCTTTCCTGCCCCGATGAACCCCAGCGATAATTTCTTTGCCATAGGGATCTATTGCAGGAAACTATTTATATAATTTGTGAAAAATTCGTCCAGGAAAATATTTTCAGAAAAGAAAAATAGCTTTTAATAGAAGATACTCGTTTTCAGGAGAGGATAATCGTTTTTAATAGAAAAAAAAGTTTTTTAGAAAGGAGAATCATTACATTGGCACAGGAAGAGACACTACCCCCCATAATCTACTGCAGCTCAACCCTGCTGCCATCGGAGCCGTAGGCGTATATCTTTCCGGGAACCTCATCTTTTGTCTTCTTGTGGCTGCCGTCGCAAAAAGGCTTATTCCCGCTCAGGCCGCACATACAAATCCAGGCTGATTTTTCTCCAGGCTTAACTTCGGTTGGGCCTTGCGCCTCCTGCTTGACTATTCTTGCCATGCTGTTGAGAAAAAGACAGGTATTACTTAAAGGTTTCGCCAGATGGTATGTATTAAGCTCCGGCAAGAGCGGCACTGCCATCCTAAGGTCAAAACTCAACTGTCAAACTTAATCACGCTCGTCGTGGGGGGATGCCCCCTCGGGGACACAGAGCCCCTGCAAAATCAATCAAGAGTTTTGAAGATGGCAGAGCCGCTCCGAGGGGAGCTTAATACATACGCCAGATGGGAGCTCCAACAGCAAGATTATATTTTTTTGGAGAACTCTTCCAGGAATTATTGCATCCTAACTTATGACCATGCGACAAGCGTCACAACAATTGCGATAAAGATGTATTGGAGCAGGCCTGCTATCGCTGCACGGAGGCCGTCAGTCCTGAAAGCGTATTTATAGGCGGCTATAGAGAGGATGATGGTGATGATCCCTGCCGCAGGGCTGATAAACTTCAGGGAAGCGAGGGTAAAAAGTGACATAAGTGCGCTGACCAGAAAAACTTTTATCATGCCTGCCTCGGCGCCGGAAGCCTTCAGCGCCGCATAGAGCGGGATTGCAGAAGCCAGGAATAGCCCAAAAGAAAGGAAGAAATGGTCAGTGATGAAGCCGAGAGGTATGATTGCCATGGTTTTTCCGCCAGATTCTGCTGAAAAGCCAAATCCCTATAAAAAAGTTTCCGATAATGAACACAGTAACCAGGAAGTTAAGGCCGATATCAAAAAATACCTGCTCAGGATAGAGGGTGACAAGGTTGCTGCCCGCAGGAAACTGCCACGTCCCGGGGGAGAAGAACGGAGAATGCAGGAGAACAAAAAAAGAATCAAAGCCGAAAAAAAGGAAACTTCCGAGAGCAAGGGAGAAGGATGCAAGCATGATCCCCGTGATGCCAACCAAGGTAATGAATCTTCCCAATTTCCATCCTCCTGCAAATGCCAAAATCCCAGCAGCAGCGATGAACAGCCCAAGATTGATAAAAAGCCCTTCCATCAGCTGCATAAATATCTTTTTAACGTCGGCCATATGCGAAATCTCATTGGCATCAAAGAACGATGGGTCAAGGGAAGGTATCTTTCCCCGAAGATAGTCAAGGACTTCCCTGTTCATGGCAATGGCATCTCTCCCTCCAACGGTTCCTGAGGGGTGAAGTTCGGCAAATTCCCCATCAAAAAAACTTTGTCTGAATACATTCCCGAAAAATGATGCCAGAAAGATGATTTCAAAAAGGGCGAGAACAAAAACAAATTTTGATGTCTTAATCACCCATTTTTTGCTATTGCCCATTTCGCACCTTCTTCGGCATTCGTTTCACAAAACCCGGAAAACCCCCAACCCCTAAACAGGGTTGATTGCGGTTTTAGGTATACCTGGCGTTATAGGAATGACCTGTCCTCAGAGGGATTATCAGTTCTCAGAGGGATTATCAGTTCTCAGAGGGATTATCAGTTCTCAGAGGGATTATCAGTTCTCAGAGGGATTATCAGTTCTCA
>JACPBV010000020.1:0-3051 GCA_016180135.1 Candidatus Woesearchaeota archaeon | reverse complement strand
CAGTTCTCAGAGGGATTATCAGTTCTCAGAGGGATTATCAGTTCTCAGAGGGATTATCAGTTCTCAGAGGGATTATCAGTTCTCAGAGGGATTATCAGTCCTTATAGATGACTTCTTTCTCCTGCTCAAGCGCCTTATTGATAGCATCCTCAATGGATTTGTCCGACGGTTTCTTTTTTCCTTTCGCCGCAGGTTTTTCTTCCCGTATCTCAGCAAAGACCTCATTGGCTGCTTTCCGGGCGATGGCCTGGTCGTCGGAATCCTTTTTTTCTTCGTATTTCTTGTCCTCCCCTTTGAGCTGGGCTTCAAACTCAGAAAGCTCCCCTTCTTCCTCCGCTTTATCCTCTTCGCCCTTGCCTGTGCTATACTCGTCGGAAGGGTCCTTCTGGTATTCGTCCTGCTTCGCATAGTCTTCATGGCCGCCGGACTGCCCATGGGAGATATAGCTCTCATCTTCCTGGCCGTGATGGTGGGGGTGATAGGTCATAAAAAGGTCTCCTTTGGATTAAGTTTTTAAGCCTTGCGGAGATATAGCACACAAAGTTCCTGAAGGTTAGGCCTCTTTCGGCCCAATATAGGATGTTTCAAAGACATTCAGCCCAGGCAACAAGAAATCTCATGCGCTTTTTCGGAATAAAAACACCTTTCTTCAAAGGCTTTCTGGCTTTTCTGCTTTTGCGGGAGAAGATGCAGGCTTCTCATGCTTTGCTGCCCTCAGGTAGAACTGCCCGTGCTGGTCCATATCGATAAACTCATCAGCTGCGTCCTTCAGCTTTGATGATGTTGATTTTCCAAAAGCCATCACTTCAACACGGCAGCCCAGGGCATGCTTCAGGTGCCTCAGAAGGTCAACAAAATCACCGTCGCCGGAGACTAAGACCAGCGTGTCAAGCTTTGGTGCAAGCTCAATCATATCCATCGCGATGCCGATGTCCCAATCGCCCTTCTTTGCTCCGCCGACAAATACCTGCAGGTCTTTTGCCTTGACCTCGAAGCCGATCTTGTCCAGCGCGTCAAAGAAGCTCTGCTCTTCGCCGATGTCTGCCCTGATGACATAGGCAATTGCCCGGATCACGCTTCTCCCGTTGACTGCGCTTTTCAGGACATTGGCAAAATTCACCTTGGATTTGTAGAACTGCTTTGCAGAATAATACATATTCTGGACGTCGACAAAGACGCCGACTCTCTGAGCTTTGTTTATTGCCATTGTATCACGGGGCCTCAAACGATATGGATTTTTTCCAAGCTTTACCGGCAGCTAACTCACCGGAAGCTGTCCTACCACAAAATCAACAACTGAGCTGTTTAATGCCTTCCAATGCTGCCTTTGCAGACCTTTCTAATAAAGCTTTTGTTTCCGGTGAGAGGGGTATCTCCGCTATTTTTTCAATCCCCTTCTTCCCTAAAACGGCAGGGAGCCCGACAAACACCCCGTTCAGCCCGTATTCTCCCTCTGCATAAACTGAGCAGGGAAGGATTTCTTTTTTGTCCTTTGCGATTGCCTCAATCATCGCAACAGCGGATGCTGCAGGGCTGTAGTAGGCAGAGCCAGTCTTCAGATAGTTGACTATCTCCCCGCCTGCATTCTGTGTCCTTTTGATGAGCGCATCAATCTTCTCTCTGCTGAGGAGCTGGGTAATAGGCTTCCCGTTGACTGTCGTCAGCTCAGGCAGCGGAACCATCGTGTCCCCATGGGAGCCAAGCACCATCCCTTTTACGCTCCCGGGGCTGACCCTGAGCTCAGCGGCAATAAAAGCTCTCAGCCTTGCTGAATCAAGCACGCCGGCCATCCCCATCACGCGGCTTTTTGGAAATCCTGTTTCCTTCCATGCGGCATAGGCCATCACATCGAGAGGATTGGTCACGACGATGACAATGGACTGCGAAGCATATTCCCTGATCTTTTGCGAAACAGATGCAATAATCTGCCTGTTCTTCTCAAGCAGGTCTTCCCGTGACATGCCGGGCATCCTTGCCAGGCCCGCAGTGATTAGCACAACCGAAGAGTCCCTGATGCCGGAATAATCTGTCGTCCCCGTGATTGTTGTGTCAAAAGGAACGAGGGGAGCGCACGCCATCATATCCAGCGCCTTCCCGATTGCAGCTTCAGAAACATCGACCATCACTATCTCATCAGCGATCCTTTTTTGCAGAAGGATAAATGCAGCAGTTGCCCCGACATTCCCTGCGCCGATGATGCTTACTTTGATGCTCCCATCCCCCATGATGTGGAGAAAGAAAATGCCTGATTTATTTAAAGGTATGGATTCAGCTGGCTTCATCCCAAAAATTAAAAATTCTATTATTGGCTGCATGGCGAGAAAATTTCAACAACACAGGGCTCGACGGTCAAATTTTTCCCTGGGAAAAATTTGCCCTGCTCGGGCACCCCGTATGGGGCAAGTCCCCCGCCCTCGCCTCGCCGATGTTGTTGAAATTTTCTTTTTTGGGGGCATCCACCGTCGCATTCGTTAGCAACAATAGCAAAGACGGAAAGATAGTTCTTCCTCTCAGGACAATGGTATCCTTCTCTTTTCCCCCAATTGGTAATATTGAAAATATTCAATAGGAAATTTTATATAGGAACCGCATCTTAGGGGCAGTATGGCTTCAAGAGTAGCTGATGCAAGGAAGGCATTTGACAAAAAAGATATTGAAAAGGCAAGGAGCATTCACACCAAAGCCGCCATCAGGAAGCAGCTCCACGAGGAGCATGATGACGAGCACGGCCAGTATATCGGCGAATTTGTCTATGGGGCGATTGACGGGACAGTAACTACCTTTGCCGTTGTCTCCGGAGCTGCAGGAGCTTCATTATCTCCGGGGATTGTCATCATCCTTGGCTTTGCAAACCTTCTTGCCGACGGGTTTTCCATGGCCTGCGGGAATTTCCTGAGCGAAAGGTCGCAGAGGGAATACATCGAGAAAGAAAGGAGGCGTGAGGCTTGGGAAATTGAGCATATGCCTGAGGGCGAAAAGCTTGAGATTGAGGAAATCTTCAGAAAAAAAGGCTTTAAGGGAAAAGACCTTAAAAGGGCAGTCCAGATCATC